>JAQCEJ010000013.1 GCA_027618475.1 Planctomycetota bacterium
GGGCCACATACCCACATCTTACATCTGGGATGTGATACCACTCACGCTGAGGCCATGATGAGTATCAATCGCATGCACCGGAGCGGCCGTGGCCAGCGGATCTTGAAATCAAAGTCAACTCCCGCCGCCCGGTGATGCGGGTCGTTATGCCAGAGTATCGAAATCAATGAAGCCGCAGATTTACAAAGACTTTATTGATCGGTTAGTAGACGAATGCCACAGCGGTCAGGGGGCGATAGGGCCAACTCGCGCTCGCAGCGGAATCTGGAATCAAAACGCAACTGCGGATTTTCTGGTAGACCAATACAAAATCAATCAATTGTTGGCATCTCTCGATGGCGACCGACGCGAAGTAATTGCCGGCATGCTCGCACATGCTTTCCAGGACGGTGTGTTTGAGACACTGAAGGCGCTTGAGACGTTCGAGATAGAACCATTTCTAGATGGCTACGAAGGCAGCCCATATCACGATTTCGTCGGACGAGTAGCCGCAGACCAATGGCAATGGCCGGAAGACGAAGAACTGGCATAACATCTATATGGCATTCCTCTGTCAAGAGAGCGCAAGGTAATTGTGGTGAGGGTTTTTGGAAATTCATCCTCACAGGTATCGGTGACAGAGGTCTGAGATTATTCAGCGAACGGACGCCGGGTGACATTGCCGAATGGCTCTGCATTCAGTAGTGTTCCTGTCGATTTCAGAGAAAATGCACTGCTGACCCAAAGCTGTCAGCAGTGGCACCACGCATCTGACTGGATCAAGTGGAAGCGAGAGAACGAAATCGACCCCATTCGCCTTCGTCCGCATCCCTTTGAATTCGATCTGTATTACAACGGGTCATTGAGACGATTGTTTGTTTGCGGAATGGATTTCATAATCGAAGCCGGATGAAGGGAAACTTTCATCCGGCTTTGTTATTGATCGAATGCGGTCATCAGGGCGAGAGATGCTTTGATTGTGTCCGAGGCCCCTCTCATCAATCACCACTAAAGCATTGTCGGACATCGCTGTTTTATTGCTCCTGACCGTATGACGAAACGTCGATCGAGGTTGCATCACGCCGTCTCGATTGTATACAATCAGAAGAGTTGATGTATGCATTCTCTCTGAGGAGTCTTCACGATGGCCCTCCTTCAGCCTCCCCGGCGACGGTCTTCGGATGCTTCCCCTGAGCAAACGTTGTCGCATCAGGTCGCGAATACGTTGCGGGAAGAGATTATTGCCGGAGAACTTGCCCCCGGGGCGATGGTTGCAGAGATTCCCACGGCTGAACGGCTTGGTGTGAGTCGCTTGCCGGTTCGAGAGGCAACGCTCATGCTCGAACGCGAAGGATTGCTGGTCTTTGAAGGGCGCGGGCGTCGAAGGATACGATCACTCACGGCCCGCGATCTGCAAGAAATTCTCGACATTCGCTTGATGCTCGAACCCAAATTGACCGCGCTGGCTGCCGAGTTTCACACGCCCGCTGATCTGAAACTGCTGGAGGCAAACTTACAGCGACTCGCCAGTGCGAAAAAACTCAGCCATGTGTCGTTGCTCGATATCGAATTTCACGATTTGATCGCGTCGGCGGCATGCCATTCACGACTGACACATTTGTGGCAGATCATGCGCGGACAAATTCAATTGTTTACCGCGGCGATGCAACGTCAGCAACAAAGTAAGACTCGAGCCGTTCGCGAATCGACGGCGCGCAGTCACGATGAAATTGTCGATCAGATACGGGGACGAAATGCGTCCGGTGCCGCCGCGTGTGTGAAGAAGCATTTGCGGTCGTGGAAAAATGTGCTTCAAGCGTATGACTGGGGGGATACCGTGTGAATCGTCGATACTGTCTCTTTTCGGCTCAGCTTTCAGGTGCATGAACATGGCGTTCAACCGAACTGAGCATAACGTCCCTGGAGTATGATGGTGATTCCTGAAATTCATACGCACGAATTAACACGCCGACGGTTTCTCCAGTTCGGCGGGGCAGGGGCCTTGTCGTTGGGAGGCATGTGGCAAGCCCAGATGCTCGCGGCCGAAGCGGTGGCGACGTCGGAGTCGAAAATTCGCTCGTGCATCTTTGTGTTTTATTATGGAGGGCCGAGCCATCTCGACACGTACGATCCCAAACCCCATGCTCCGGATACGGTTCGAGGTGAGTTTCAATCGATTACGACATCGGTGCCGGGGTTGCATATCAGCGAACATCTGCCGCACATGTCGCAGGTGATGCATCATTGTGCATTGATTCGCAGCATGCATCATACGAATCGATTGCACGATTCAGCGTCGATCGAAACACACACCGGTCGTCAGGCGGCTCAAGGGGACCGCGAAGAGTTTGCCCCGATCGAACAGTTCTTTCCTTGCCACGGCGGGGTATTGAGTTATTTACGCCGCGATGAAGGGATGATCGTCCCTCATGCAGCGCTCCCCTTTGTTTTTCAAAATGTGATACCGGTCCCGTGCCAGGGTGGCGGATTTCTTGGCAAGGCCTTCGATCCGTTTCGAGTGTCGGTCGATCCTGAAAAGCAAAGTTATACCGTCGAAGAGCTCATCTTGCGCGATGAACTGCCGACCCGGCGTATCGGTTTGCGGCGCAATCTGCTTGCATCACTGCAAGCCAACGTGAACGTTGTACCGGCGATCTCGACGGGAATTGAACATTATTACGATCGAGCATTTCAGTTGTTGAACTCTGAGAACGTCCGCCGCGCTCTCGATCTTGACGAAGAAGAACCGGCACTTCGAGAACGATATGGTGTCTATCCCACGACTTCGCGTGGCGGCATGAATGGCGGAGAACAAGGCTTCGCCCGCCACATGCGCGGTCAGAATCTGTTGATCGCCCGACGGCTGGTGGAAGCCGGCGTGCCGTTCGTGAATGTATACGATTTTAAGCAACAGGGGCAAAACTGGGACAGCCATTCCCAGAATTTCGTGCAGCATAAGGAATTTCTGTTGCCCCCTGCCGATAAAGCGCTCGCCACCCTCATCAGCGATCTTGATGATCGCGGACTGCTTGATTCGACGCTCGTTGTGGCGACGGGAGAATTCGGACGCACGCCGACAATTAACGGTAACGCGGGACGCGATCATTGGCCCGATTGTTATACGGTGCTGCTCGCAGGGGGTGGTGTTCGAGGTGGAGCGATACATGGTGCCAGCGATGCCACTGGTTCTTACCCCGAACGAGACCCCGCAACGCCGGCTGATCTCGCGGCGACGATTTATTGGAGATTCGGCTTCGATTCAGCACAACATATTATCGATCGGACGTTACGTCCCTGGCATCTGGCAAACGGTGAACCGTTAAGTGACCTTTTCGATGCGACTTGAAGTCGATTATGAGTTTTCGGAGACGTAACCGATGAAAATATTCGTGCTGACAATCACGATCGTCGCGGTGAGCGGGGTCATCGATGGCGATGTCAGAGTTCGAGCTGACGACTCCGAATCATTCGACACTCTGACTGCAGAGTATGTGAGCGATATTCGCCCGCTGTTGAAAACATTTTGTCTCGATTGTCATTCGACAGAACGGCGACAAGGCGATTTCGATCTTGAGCGATTTGCCGTACTTTCCGATGTTCGAACGGCACCCAGGGCCTGGCAGAAAGTCGCTGAGCAACTCGATGTCGGTGAGATGCCTCCAGAAGATGCCGGTCAACCCACTGCAGAACAGCACATGTTGTTGGTTGGTTGGATCACGCGGTATCTTCACGCCGAGGCGCTGGCCAATGCCGGCGACCCCGGCTCCGTTGTGTTACGTCGGCTCAATAACGCGGAATACACCTACACGATTCGCGATCTGACGCATGTCGATTTTCATCCCGCGAGCGAATTTCCCTCCGACAGTGCGGCAGGAGAGGGGTTTACAAATGCGGGGAATGCGCTATCGATGTCACCCGCGATGTTGGCTAAATATTTCGACGCGGGACGAGAAATCGCGGCGCACGCCGTGTTGTTGCCGGACGGTTTTCGTTTTTCAAAACATCGTACGCGCAGCGACTGGACAGACGAAATTCTGAGTGAGATCAAGTCTTTCTATCTTGAACGAGTCGAGGTGTCAGAGCTGGGATTGGGAGAATCGGTTGGCGTGATGAATCTTCACACTGACTGCCGATTGGGTCAACTCGGTTTTCTGCCGTGGGAACAATATCTCGCTGCTGCAATCGCATGGCGCAATTCGCCGCCAGACGGACGAACCACACTCGATGTATTTGCCCAAGAACGCGGTTTGAACAAAAAATATCTGAGCGAACTCTGGACGCAGCTGAATGCCGATGAACCCTCATTGTTACTCGATGATCTTCGAACTCGATGGCGACATGCCGAGGAGAGTGACGCCGCCGAGCTTGCTCGGTGGGTGGCTGAATGGCAACGTGGATTGTGGACGTTTAACCCTATCGCTTTGAAGGGAAGGACAGGAAGCAGACCGCGCTGGCAGGAACCGGTCGACCCGCTGGTGATGAGTCAGGAGCTTCGCTTTAGTATTCCCGCCGTTCCCGAAGGTACGGAACCGTCCGATGTCACCGTTTCTCTGGTGATTGGTGACGCCGGCGATGGTCATGAGCACGATTACGTGTTACTGCATCAACCTCGTCTCGTGGCCGAAGGTCAACCTGATGTACTGCTGCGCGACATCGATTCACTCACGGGAATCGATCGAGAGGCGTTTGGACGACATCCGGACGGTCGTGAAATTGACGACGCATCGCTCTGCCTCCAGGCTCCGGTGGTGTTCACTTTGAAGCTTCCTCATGATCTTGCCGTTGGACGCGATCTCGTCACGACGGCGACACTGCATGAGGAAACCGGGAAAGAGGGAAGTGTTCAGCTCGACCTGGTATCCGGTGAAGCAAGTCAACCACAGGGATTACAACCTGCGCGAGTCACCGTCACGTTGTCGCAGGTGACGGTTCTGTTTGCTGACCATCGTACTGTTACATGGAATCGTCCCTTGTTGATCGCCCCCGACAGTCCGCTTCAGGAGCGACTTATTGCGTCACTGGATGACCTTCGGCGACTCTTTCCCCCTTCGTTGTGCTATCCGCAGGTCGTTCCCGCCGATGAAGTCCTCACAATGACGCAGTTTTATCGAGAAGATGATCACCTGGTGCGGTTACTGCTCAGTAGTGAAGAACAGCAGCAGCTCGATCGTCTGTGGTCAGAATTACGATACGTAAGCCAGGAACCGATAAAACTGTTGGCCGTCCTTGATTCATTAATCGAGTCGATGAGAGGCCAAACTCAGGACGGCGCCTTCGACCAGTTGGTCGAACCTTTTCAAGAGCAAGTGGCGGCCTATCGAAAGTATGCGCAGGAACATGAGTCGGTTCAATTGGATGCCTTGGTGGCGTTCGCCGCTCAGGCTTATCGGCGACCGTTAACCGACGAAGAAGTCGGTGAACTCCGTGAATTGTATCGCCAGCTTCGCAGCGAAGGCCTCTCGCATGACGAAACCTTTCGCATGACGCTTGCACGTGTGCTGATCGCCTCGCCGTTTTTGTTTCGATTGGAAACCGCACCGAAGGGGGTTGATGCAGCCCCGGTTACCGATTGGGAACTTGCCAGCCGGCTTAGTTATTTTCTCTGGTCATCGCAGCCCGATGATGAACTCCGAACGATTGCTGCAGCAGGGATGTTGCAACGTCCGGACATTCTAGTGCAGCAGACACAACGTTTGCTCCGGGATAATCGAGTACGTCGGCTTGCCACCGAATTCGGCTGTCAGTGGCTGCATATTCACGAATTTGACGTCGTTGAAAAAAAGAATCACGCTTTGTTTCCAGAATTTGACGAACTTCGTGGTGCCATGTATGAAGAAGCGATTCTCTTCTTTACCGATATGTTTCAACATGATGGCTCGTTGCTCGATCTTCTTGATGCCGATCACACATTCCTGAACGAGAATCTGGCGGCATTTTATGGCATCGAAGGAATTTCCGGATCCGAGTGGCGACGAGTCGACGGTATCCAGCACCACCGACGAGGAGGAATTCTTGGTTTCTCGGCGACATTGGCGAAGCAGTCGGGGGCGTCACGGACAAGTCCGATTCTGCGTGGGAACTGGATCAGTGAAGTGCTACTTGGTGAGAAGCTTCCCCGCCCTCCTCCGGATGTCCCGCAGTTGGCCGAAGAGATTCCCGCAGGGCTGACCGAGCGGCAACTCATCGAACGACACAGCAGCGACGCAGCGTGCGCGAAATGTCACCGTCGCATCGATCCCTACGGATTCGCTCTCGAAGGATTCGACGCGATTGGACGTCGTCGCGACATGATGTCAGCGGGAATCCCCGTCGACACAAAAACCATTCTTCCAGAGGGAACCGTAATCGACGGCATCGACGGGTTGCGCCGTTATCTGCTCGAGCAACGCCGCGACGATGTCTTGCGACAATTCTGCCAAAAACTTCTAGGTTATGCATTGGGTCGCGAAGTACAATTGAGCGACGAACCTCTGCTTGATGAAATTCAGCAATCGCTTGCAGAAAATGACTATCGGTTTTCGGTCGTTGTTGAGAAAATCGTACTCAGCAGACAGTTTCGCGAAAAGCGATCCGAAGAATAGCACGACGTGAGTGAGAGATACGAATATGTTGCACAAAGAAACGCTGGCCGAATATCGCCGGATGACGCCCAGTCAACGATTGCAGTTGACGTTGGAGATGATCGAAGAAAACACGCCGTATTTGTTTCTTGGCACGTCCGATCAGGTGGATCGCAAATTTGAATTACTGCGCAAAGAAAATGACGAACGAAACCGAAGCATGTTGGAAGCCCTGGCTCAATGGAAAGAGTCAAGATGAATGAATTCGGTCTTGCGCTGAGAAATATGGCCGATACATTCGAACGCATGGGCATTTCGTATGCTGTTATTGAAGGTATTGCCGTACGTGCTTATGGAATTCCGAGACCCACGTACGATGTCGATTTCATTTTGTCGGTATCAAGAGAGGGTTTCTCAGATGTCTTCGATGCGATTGAAGAACAGGAGTTTTCGGTTCCCGAAGTCTATCGTACGGGCAGGGTGGATCAAGTGGCCGAGATGCCGCTAGTAAAGATTCGATTTTACCTCAAAGACCGAGGTGTAGATGCTGATATATTTCTCGCTGAAACACCATTTCAGCAGGAGATATTGACTCGTCGCCAACGTGCTGAAACGATGGATGGAACACTCTGGTTAGCCAGCCCGGAAGATATTGTGTTGTTGAAATTGCTAGCCAACCGTACGCGCGATCGATCTGATGTCCAAGACATCTTGTTCACACAAGGCCAACTCGACGATGCCTATATGAAGAAGTGGGCGGCGGAACCTGGTGTGCTTCCTTTGCTTGAAAAAACCTTAGCCGACTCTCGAGCCTCAGAGGAGAATTAGCACATGAGTCGATCAACCGGCCATTCTTTTTCCCGTCGAACGTTTCTACGAGGCGTCGGCGTCACGATGGCTCTTCCCTGGATGGAGTCGTTCAATGTCTGGGGAGACCAATCCTCCCCGTCATCACGGTCGGAGAGTCGGGCACCGATTCGGCTGGCTGTGTTATTTTCCGGAAATGGTTTCCACAGCGGGGAATTCTGGGCCGAAGGGGAAGGAGCCGACATCAAGCTCGGTCAGGTGCTTTCGTCATTGACCCCGTTCCGCGAACGGATGGTTTTTATCCGCGGGCTGTTCAATGCCGAAGCGCTCAAGGGGAATATTCACAGTTCTCAAACGGGGAATCTGTTGTCCGGCGCCCCGCTGGCCTCCGGGGGTGAGATCCATTCGGGGACGAGTTTCGATCAACTGATCGCTCAGCAGTACGGACATTCGACGAAAGTCCCGAGCCTTGTGCTCGGTTGCGAACGCTCTAATCCGGGAATTCACAAGAATTATTCGATGCTTTACAGCTCACACATCTCGTGGAGCTCGCCGACGGCCCCGACACCGCTCGAACTCTATCCCGCTCTGGCGTTCGACCGCTTGTTTAAAGATTCTTCGCAGCGCGGAGATCGAAGCGTACTTGATGCCGTACTTGGTGAGGCGGACCGTTTTCGCCGGCAGATCAGCAAAAGCGATCGACAGAAGCTCGATGAGTATTTGAACTCGGTCCGCGAAATCGAGCAACGGCTCGACCGAGCGGGAAAACAAGGCGAACTTCAGGGGTGGAGGCCCACACTTGATGGTCCGAACATAGCTCGTCCGGCCGACGGCATCCCGCAAAATCTCGCCGAACACATGAAGCTCATGTGCGATATCGTCGTTCTGGCGTTTCAAACCGATTCGACACGGGTCTGTACCTTGAAGCTGAATAACGATCACAGTTATCTGCAATTTCCTCATTTGAATATCAACGTGGGACATCACGAACTCTCGCATCGCAACGATGCCGATTACCTGAAAGTCAATCAATCGTTCTTCGAGCAATTCGCTTATATCGCGACAAAGCTCGATGCCATTCAGGAAGGAGAGCAAACGGCTCTTGACAA
This sequence comes from Planctomycetota bacterium, assembly GCA_027618475.1. GTDB lineage: Bacteria > Planctomycetota > Planctomycetia > Planctomycetales > Planctomycetaceae > JAQCEJ01. Next base: position 8,456 of record JAQCEJ010000013.1, read on the forward strand.
TTCATTGCTGATGTACTGCTCGAGCATGCTTTCAGGAAGTCACGACGCGACCAATTTGCCATGCGTGCTCGTCGGGGGAGCCGGTGGCCGGCTGAAGGGAGGCCGCGTACTCGAATACCGCGACAAACCGAACCGCAAGATGTGCAGTTTGTACTTGACTCTGTTGGAAAAATACGGAATAGCGCAGGAAGCATTTGGTGATGCCACCGAGCGATTGGTTGAGGTTTAACTCTGTGTGGAAATGAGACAAAATGCAACAAGTGAAAATCTTCAAGAGTGTCGAATCGGAAGTCGCGTCATTGGAGAATGAAGTGAACGAGTGGATTCGAGCGAATGGCTGCCGCGTCATCAATGTCGTCGCCAACATCGCCCCGCAGTCCGATGCTTTGCAGGCCGGTATCCAGGGACGATATGCTCCCTCCGACGTGCTGTTGGTCGTCTTGTACGAGACAGAGGGATAACTTGACGTGGGAAATCTGTGACAAGACGAACGGAATGATGTCGGCATGTCGCGCCGTCGCAATGACAAGAGGGTCTTTTTAGTATCTCAGGTCGACACATGAAATTCAGATGGCAACCGATGACCAGGGTCTTATTGTTGTTCTTTGGTCTGTGTTGTGCATGGACGTCTACATCACCGGTTGCAGGACAAGAATCCGAGTTACAATCCGCGCGGGTTCATCTGCTTAGAGGACGATATGAAGAAGCCCGCGACGCATTGGAGCGGCTGGAAAAATCCTTCCAAGAGGACGAATCGCTCGACGGAGAAGTCGTCGAATTCGTGATCCTGGCGAGTCATCTGCATCAGTCGCTCGGCGAGTGGAGCGAGGCGATATCGATTCTCGAAACCGACCGGCTCGCCCGCGTAAAATCACCGAAGTTGTTTGCCCGGAAAGCCGAGTTAGCGTTTCTGACAGGTCAATACGGCGCAGCAGAAAAGTTGGCTCAATCGGCGCTCGATCTGGAGAAGAATCAGCCGCTGGCAACCCTCGTCCTCGGAGATGTCTTCACGGAAACCGGTCGCCTGAAGGATGCCGAAGAAAAATATCGCGATCTGGTGCGGTATTACAATCAGACGCAACCGACCGATGCCGAGACGTTGTTGATTGTTGCTCGCGGTGCGGCTCAATACGCGCGCTGGAACGGTTCAACGCAGATCTTCGAATTTATCGTCAATACGCTTTGTCCCGATGCCATTGCCGACGATAAGAATTATTGGCCGGCGTATTACTTTTCGGGTCTGATGTTTCTCGAAAAATACAACGAACCCGACGCGATTGCCGAATTTCAGTCAGCATTGGCGATAAATTTTCAGTCGGCTGAGACACTGACGGCAATAGCCAGGTCTCGGTTGATCAAATTCGATTACGAAGCCGCCGAACAATCTGCAAAACAAGCACTCGAAATCAATCCTCGGTATCCGCCGGCGCTGACCATTCTCGCCGATGTGGCACTGTGGCGCGGAAATCCGGACGACGCACTCGATGCCTTGCGGCAGGCTCTGGACGTCAATCCCTGCGATCAATTCCTGCTGGCGCGCGAAGCGTTCTGCGATATGCTGAAAACGGGATGGCCGACTGTCGAAGAGCTTGAATCTCTGTGTTCGCATCTTGAAGTGATCGACGACTATAAAGTCGAAAACATTAAGGTGTATCAGCAAATATTCATCGACCTTGCGAGACGAAATTCTCATCCTGGGGACGCGCTTGCCGAATTGGGGCGTTTGTTCGTGTCACATAGACGTTATCCGCAGGCGGAGGTCTGTTTCGTGTGGGCCAACCGTTTGTTTCCGAAACTCCCTGCCCCGAAAGCCGATCTTGCCGAATTGTACCTTCGTGTCGGTCGACTGGATGAAGGACAAGCGTTACTCGATGAAGCGTTCAAGGCCGATCCCTACCATGTGCGAATCAGTAACCTGCGCAAGGTGCTCGATCAGCTGAACCAATATCGTACAATCACGACCGAACATTTTATTATTCGTGTTGACGGCGAACGCGACGGTATTTATGGCGAAGCCCTCGCCGATTATCTGGAAGACATTTATCCCGAACTCACTCAGGCCTTTGGTTTTGAACCACCGGAGCGAACGCAAGTTGACGTCTTTCATGAGGGAAGCGGTGAATCGGCGCAAGCGTGGTTCAGCGCACGCATGACCGGCTTACCTTGGTTGCACACGATCGGTGCATCAACCGGCAATGTCATATCGATGGTGTCTCCGACGGCGACTGCCAAACCGTACAACTGGGCTCACGTGGCGAGACATGAATTCGTACACGTGCTCACGCTTCAACAGACCGATTTTGCAATACCGCATTGGCTTACCGAAGCGTTGGCGGTGAAGTACGAATCGTCCGTCATGCCGTGGCAGTGGCAGGAACTACTTTCCCGACGTTTTTCTGCGGGAAAGCTCTTCGAACTCACCACGCTGAACGACGGATTTCAGCGCGCGAAATCGCCCGAAGACTGGCAGATGGCGTACTGCCAAAGTCGTCTGTATCTCGAGTTTCTGGAACAGAATTTCGGACCTCAGGTAGCTCTCGACCTGATCAAGTCGTATCGACTTAATCTGACAACACAGGATGCCGTCAGGAAAGCGTGTGGCATTGAAGTCATCGAGTTGGAAGCGTCATTCGAGACGTTTGTGCGCAGTAAGATCGACAAATGGGGACAATCAACGTTTGCAGCAGGTACTGTCGCCGAATGGGAGCAACGGCACGAGCAATTCCCCGAAGACCTCGATGTTCAGATCTTTCTGGCGCGGGTGCTTTGGGAATCTGGAGAGCAGAAGCGGGCCACGGCTATTATTCGCGACGTTCTGGCATTCAACGATCGACATGAAACGGCGAACCTCTTTCTCGCCGACACTGAAATCAAGGAGAAACAACTTGACGCCGCACGAGATCGATTGCTCAAGTTGTGGAATCCTCAATCGCCATCGTTACCCGTACTGTTGCGACTCACGGCATATCATATTCTGAATGACGATCGCAGACAGGCTGCTGAAATGTGCCGAATCGGGCTTGGCAGGTGGCCAGAAAATGTCCCGCTGATGAAAATGTGTCTTGAAAACACCGGTGACAAGCAGCAGAAAGAAAAGATTCTCGAATCGCTGGTTGCCTATGAAAACAACACGTCTTCCTACTCGCGTCAGTTGTGTCAACTCGCCTGGGACAAAATGGACTACCCTGCCGTTGTGCGTCACGGCAAGAACGTGCTGCACATCGACGTGCTCGATGCCTCGATTTATCCGATGTTGGGAGAAAGTTATCGAAAGCAGAACGAACCGACCAAAGCCGCGAAGGCGTTTGCCACGGCGTGGGAACTTGACGGCGAGAACTTCACATTCGGCATCAAGGCGGCTGAATGTTTTCGAGATGCCGGCGCTAAGCAGCACGCTCTCGAAATGATCGATGCCGTACTGAAAGATCACCCTGATGACGATAACGCAATTGCATTTCGACAGGCTTTGGACAAGAAAGACACCAGATAAGCGAGGGAATGTTCCTCATGTCCTATGATCATCGGAAAAATGCAATTCATGTGTCGCAAAGTTAATTCTAGCCGCTTCATCTCGATTCGATGTGTGGTACAATTAACATTTCAGTCAGGACGAAACGGCGTAATTTTCATTATGAGTTCCCCTTTTTTTCAACGGCGATAATGCCATAAAACATTTGTGTTGGAATGTCGATGACCACACCTGATTCTCCGCATCGTTTGGACAAGTCGGTTTCTTCAGCATTACCATCGAGTAAGATGACCCTGGGCGAATGGCAATCCATCATTCAAACAATGTACTCGCGTAAGGACGAAACTCGCGGCGTTGATGGTACGTTTATGTGGTTTATGGAGGAAGTGGGTGAATTGGCCGCTGCGCTGCGCGAAGGGTCGCCGGACGAGTTGGCGGCTGAATTTGCTGACGTTCTCGCCTGGCTGGCGACGCTGGCTAATATCAGCGACGTCGACCTGGAGCGGGCGATTCGACTAAAATATGGGAATGGTTGCCCCGGGTGCGGACAAAGCGTTTGCCGATGCGACATGGCCGAGAAGCCATGAACAAGAACGTACAAGTACACGCTCGATCAGATGTGCTCTCGATAAGAACATTGCAGGCTGGTTGAATCTGTGCCATGTTCTGTTTATTCTCACATGTTCTGGCAATCGTTCGGTTGCTTGTTTCATCGTTACAAAATTGACCTTTTGATGCGGCATATCGGAGTAGAATTTCTACATCCGATCATTTCTTACCCCTTCTGCAAGACAAGTTTTTCAGAACAACTGGGACATTCATGCCGTCGATAACCGATTTGTGAATCCCGATTTTATACAAGTTCGAGGATTGATGTCTGCTCGTCGCCAATCAATGACACAACACCATCTGCCTCCGCCACCTGTCCTGAAGGTGACTCGCTACGACCTCTTCAGTTCGCAGATGATGGCGATCGCGATCTTCCTCGGGTTTGGTGTTGCCGTCTTGGGAGCGTACTGGTTCGTCAATCGGTTGCCTCCTCCGCGAGAGGCGATTCCTGTGGAAATGGTGGAATTGCCCGGCGGCGTGGAAGATGGTGCAATCGACGAGACACTTCAGGTCGATTCGCCCGAGCCGGAAACCGACGACCCTTCGATGGCTGAAGTGGAAGCGGAAGAAACGCAGATTCAAGAGACGCTCGAAAATGTCGTCGACGTCGCCGAAGAAGCGACCAACCAGGCGGTTCAGCAATTTCAGCAGGATACATTAAATACAGGAAAAATCGGCAGTGCCGCCGGTTCGGGACGACGAGCGCTGGGCGCCGGGCCAGGTAAGGCCGGCTTTGGTCGTGAAGAACGTTGGTTCGTTCGCTGGGGTGATCGCGACGCGCTCGAAACCTACGCCGCTCAACTCGATTCTTTCGGAATTGAACTTGGTATTTTACAAAACGACGGACGTATTGTTTATTTGTCTGGTTTATCGCAAGACGTTCCCAAGTCGCGTGTCGCAACTTCGGGGAAGGGGGAAGTTCGGCTCTTCATGACATGGCAGGGAGGAGACCGCAAAAAAGCAGACTTGCTGCTTATCGATAAGGCCCGCAATGCCGGTGTACAGGTCGGTGACGGCCTGATCTTTCATTTCTATCCCAAAGAAACAGAAGACATGATGGCCAATCTCGAAAAGCAATATCGGAACAAACGACCGGAGCAAATCCGCCGGACGTATTTTGCAGTGCGAGGGAGTAGAAATAATTTTGAATTTTACGTTTCAAGACAGACGTATTTGCAGTGAACTTCGAGCCTGTCGCTCCACCGATTCAGAAGAAAAATCAACACTCCCATTTACGAAAAATTACGTGTCAGAGCGTTCGTGGTTGAATTGCTCATTGAGGGATGGAAAGTTAAAAACAGACAAGGCCCTGTTTACAAGCAATACAATCCTCTCAGAAATCGATGCGACGACGACAAGCACCTCGACAATTAAGCCAACTCCGAACCAGCAGAAAAGAAATCAGTCAACATGGGATACACCTACGAACAGATTTTCAACGTCATCGGAGTGTGCATTTACATTGCGATGGGAGGAATGGCATTTTACGGCGCGTATTGCGTCGCGTTGGTGATTCGCCGCATCGCCCAAAAGCGGTTTTCGAGTGAAGAAGCGGGGGAACAATTCCTCGCCGAGATTCGTGATCGACTGCGTCAGCGAGATTTTGAAGGCCTGGCAAATTTCTGCGACACGCCGCAGCTCTGGAGTAAGGCCGTACCGCAACTGACGATCGTCGCGGTCGAAAACCGCGAATTGCCGATTCCAAAACTGCGACGTCTGCTCGCCGACAAATTTGAACGTGATGTGATCGCAGATCTCGAATACCGCGTGGCATGGATCGCATCAGTGGTCAAGACAGAGCCGATGTTGGGACTCCTGGGAACCGTCCTGGGAATGATCGGGGCGTTTGCCAAGATCGCCTCGATGCAGAAGGGGGGGGGCGATCCGACGGCTCTCGCGGGTGACATCAGCTTCGCGCTATGGACGACTGCCGTTGGCTTATTTGTCTCGATTCCCCTCGTACTGGCAGGTTCAGCGATTCATGTCCGTATGGGTAAACTACAGGATGCCGTACAATTTCAACTCGGACGTCTGATCGAAGAACTCGATCTGGCAGTCCATCAGAACAAGGGGGACTGAGCTTGGCCAAGCGAAGTCTTTTCAACGATATCGACGACGGGTTTGCCCCGACTCCTCGCGAACCGGATGAAGCGGATATCGACATCACGCCGATGATCGATTGCGTGTTTCAATTGCTTATCTTTTTTATGGTGACGTCGACGATGCAATCGACTCCCGATCTCGACGTCCCCACAGCGAATTATGGAACCGGTGTCGAAACCGAAAGTGCATTAATACTTACCATTCTCGCCGGCGACCCGCCTCGAATCATTCAGGGGGACGGCGAAGGTATCGAGGTCACGATCGATGGTGTGAGCAAACTCGTATCAGACAACATGCAAAAACAGCAAAATCACGTTATTATCAAGGCGGAACGACAGGTCGCCCATGGTTTTGTGCAATCGGTGGCTCGTGCCGTTATCGAAGTCGAAGGAGCTCAGTTCTATATTGGCGTAAATGAAGAGAAATAGCCTGCGTTAGTTCATGACTTGATAATGCGAAACTGTTTTCTGGATTCGAGTGAAACGCGATGCCTATCCGCTTTCGATGTCCTCAGTGCCGGCAGCTTTCGGGAATTGCCTCTCGCAAGGCGGGGAGTTCCGTTCAATGTCCGCGCTGTCAGGCACGAATCATTGTGCCTATGGAGGATATGAAAGAAGCGACATGGGATCCCGACTCACCCGACACAACAGACGGCAGTGCGGAAGCGCCCGACGCACCTCAAACATCACCAGACGGCGATAAAGCAAAAGAGACCGATGAGTGGGGACGCGTGCGCTGGGACGCGAATGCCACATGGGACGACGACTTTGCTTCCGACGAAGGCACCGGCGATTCAGAGTTTCCTGCGGAACCGGGTGCCCCTGTCGATATGGGTTGGGACGAAGAGGATTTTGCAGTTTCTCCGGAGCCCCGTCCGGTCGCAGAGAAACCTCCGCCACAGATATTAAGACGTTCATCGGAATCAAAACCGTCTGCCGCGGTGCCTGCTTCCGCATCAACTCCCGTCCGTCCACCCCCGCCTGCGAAATCGGTCTATGTGGCGGGTGCCGATGAAGGAGATGATGAACTGACCATTCGAAAAATGAAGTCAGATTTCGATGAGATGGATCTGACACCGATGGTCGATTGCACCTTCCTGTTATTGATCTTCTTCATGATTACGGCGTCTTTCAGTTTGCAGAAAACTATCGAGGTGCCGCCGCCAAATCCCGACAAGAAGGGGGCGGCACAATCACTGCAGACTCTCGACGATTTTAAAGAAGATTCGATCATCGTCGAAATCGACGAACGAAATGTGATTGTGATTGACGACGAGCCGCTTACCGCACTCGCGAGTCTGGCACAAGTCTTATCCAACAAGATGCTGATGGAGAAAAAGACCGAATTGATGCTCATGGCCCACGACAATGCGTGGCACGAAACGGTCGTCGCCGTTATCGATTCGGCCAACGAGGTAGGAATGCAGCGAATTCGAATGGCAGCACATGGCGGCAGCGACGACTGACGCAACAACATTAGATTCAACGTTCACCGCATAGCGTATTGGAGACTTGCGAAGTCGCAAGATGATCATTTTATGGCGATTCTTGAAATTCGATACCTGGATGGCACGACAGAGCAACGCGAGCTGACCAAGCAGATTCCGCTTTCGATCGGGAGCCATTCTTCGAGCGACATACTGATCGCAGATAAGGCCGTTCAACCGCTTCATTGCCGTATCGCATGGAAGAAGGATGGGTATGAAGTCACATCGGGATCGAGTCAGGGGATAGAAATCAATGGCAGGTCGGTCAGCTTCTCACCTCTGAAGGAGGGGGACGTTCTCCAGATCGGCCAGGTCGATATTTGTTTCCTGCAAGACGACACCCTTGAAAGCGGTTCAGCGATTGTCGCAGATCAGGTCGAACCGCCACTGGAGGGGTTATCTGTGGAGATCGATCTGAAGCCGTTAACGGATGACAAAATTCCTCAATACAGCCCCAAACCTCCACCTGTGAAACCGTCTTCCGATTCGGCAAACCAGGAAGATAAAGCAGGGATCAAGGGCCTTCAGCCGGAAGAGCCGAAAACATCCAAGCGGAATGCTGATTCGCAGAAAAGCGAGAACGCTCGAAAGGACGCATCAACAAGAAAGTCGAAAAGCAGTAAGAAATCAAAAGGGGAGCGAAAAGAAGGCTCTTCGGGAAAGAAAAGCCCGTTCATCGAAGAGGACGACGATAGTACCCCTATCCGCATTCTCGATGAATCTTCGTCTGCTGGTCCGGAACCGACGCTTGTTGATGTGGATCTGGAAATTGTCGATGAGTCATCTGACGTCGCCGAGAGCGAAATTTTTCTGTCTCGTTCTCATGCACAGGCGGGAGAACCTGAGATTCGCGCGAAGGCGACACCTGAAAAAGACCGCGACAAACCGTCAAGTTCGACCGAAGCCTCGCCCCAGTCGGCAGCCAAACAAGATGATCAGGCGATTGTCTCGCGGCTCAAAAGAGAATTCGCTTCGGTGCGGCCGGGCGAGCAGGAATTGCTCCGTTCGCCGCTGGTTTTGGGGTTGGGCGGAGGGTCGTTGGTACTCCTGTTGCTGGGGGCAACATTTTACTTCATTATTCTTCGCGACTCGGGCCAACGATTTTATGACGAGGCGTATAGTCGATTCGAACAACGGGATTACAACCAGGCGATTCCGATGTTCGAAAACTTCATCGAGGCACATGGTCGTCACCGCATGACCCCCGAAGCCCGCTGGAATTTAAGTGTTGCAAAAGTCGACCAGCACATCTCCGGGTCGGTCCCCGACTGGCAAATGGCCCTCGATGCACTGAACGAGCTGTTGAAAGATCATCGCCGCGATGAGGATTTTTCGGCCCGTAAACCCGCCGTTGTTCAATATGCCGAGACGATTGCACTCGAGGCGGCGAAGGCGGCAGGGACACGGCTCGAACGACCATTGTTGCAAACATCGACTGAAGCGTTGGGATTGGTTGACCTTAACAGCGATGACGATCCGAAAGCTGATTTCAAACAGCAGGTTACATCGGCACAAAATCGTTCTGAATCGTTACTGCGTCGACACGAGGCATTGACGGAAACCCTGCTGAAAATGACGGCATCTCTCGAAAAACGTGATACGCTCGAGGCGCTGAGGCAACGTCAGCAATTGCTGGATCGTTATCCACGTGATGAATTTATTTCGGGGAATTCCGATTTACGTAAGGCGTTGAACCGATCACTGGAAATCGAACAGTCTCGTGTTGAACCGTTCGACGAAACGGTTGAAGCGTTGACGTCGATACCCGTCGATTATGAAGTACCCAGGGTTATTCTTGCGCCAAATGCGCGCTCGCGGACCAATGCGCAATCCGAGAATGAAGTCGCCTTCGTTCTTGCACAGGATGCGGTGTTCGCTGTCGACACCATGACTGGAATCCCTCAATGGTCACAGACTTTGGGTGACGAAACCCCTTTTTTTCCGATTCCCATGCAGACGTCGAATTCGGGGCTGCTGGTGTTTCACACAATCGAGCACGAGTTGAGGTATCTATCGCGGAAGGATGGCTCGCTCATCTGGCGGCAGCCACTTGCGGGTGAAATGACAGGAAGCCCGCTGCTCTTCGAAGGTCAGATCTTTATCGCAACCTCCGGGGGAAATCTGTGGCGCATCGATCAGGAATCAGGGCGATTGAATTACCGGCTGAAATTTCCACAGGAATTGTCGGGAGCACCCGCCGTTGCTGCGCAGGGAGAGGCTTTGATCGTCGCCGGCAACAAAGGTCTTGTCTATACTTTGGGATTGCGCCCATTACAGTGCAGTCACGTGACCTATCTGGGACATAAGCCGTCTTCCATCAACGCCCCCTTAATGACACTGGGATCGATGGTGCTTGCGGCGGAAAATGCAACGACAAATTCATCGTTGCTGCGTATGTTGTCGGTAACGTCTCCTGATAAACCGTTACGAGTCGCCGGCACCGATAAAGTCGACGGACACGTCCGAGACAACCTTGCTGTCCGCGGGAATCAATTGTTTGTTCCGTCGAGTGGCGAGCGTGTCACCGTGTTTACCGTATCAGACGAAGCAGGGCAAAAGTCGCTTTCGAAAGTGAGTGCGTTTCAGGTCGAAGGCGGGAAAGGGGGCCCCATTTACATCGGTGCAGGACCGAATCAACAGTTGTGGATGTCGAGCACGGCGTTTCGACGGCTTGAAGTCGAAGGAGACACCATCAAACCCGATTCGCATCAACTCGCCGTCGGTTTGAGTTCGCAACCCCTGCAGATGTCTGGTGATTTCGTGTACGTTGGTCGGAAGCAACCCTACAGTACCGCCGTTTATTTTGCTCAAGTCCAGCGAGAAGCGATGACGAGTCTCTGGCGAACGATTGTGGGTTCGCCGACGATATGTCTCACACCGATCGATAACAACTCTGCGGTGATCGTGAACGAGACGGGCGATGTGTTCAAAATCAACAACAGCGAATTTGATTCCGGTGGATTCAAACTGTCAACAACGACCTCGCTGCCATTCCCAGAAACGTTACAGGAACCGCCGCGAGCCGCCGCATTACCGAATGGCCGAACGGCCGTTGTGATTGGAGGGGAAAGTCCCCGTGCATGGGTGCTGAATGCCGCAGGACAGGTTGAAACGGATCAATTGCTTGAAGCTCCCATCGATTTTAGTCCGATCCCGTGGGCGGGAGGGATTGTCGTTACATCAGGAGGACGCATTCGACTCATCCAGCGAACCTCGGGACTTCCGCCCGTGGAGGAGTATGCCGCGACAAGCGGTGCCGATCAGACGGTACACTGGCGTTCGCTTCTTCCTGTCGACGACGAACATCTGATTGCGATCGACGAAAACGGAAAGATGGTGAAGTTGCAACTTCGTCAGTCCCCCTCGCCGGCTCATCTCGCTGAAATATCGACGGTTCAGTTGGATCATCCGGTCGACGTCGGACCGGTGATCATCGACGGTCAATTATGCCTCGCCGATGCTGCCGGAGAACTAACGATTTGGGATGCCTCGACGTTCGACAAAATTCATTCATTGAAGTTAGCGGTGCCGGCTACACGCGATCTGTGGCTGCCCGGCGGTAAATTGTGTTTACAAGTGGGAACGCGGGAATTGGCATACTATCAGGTTGGTGACGAACTGAAATCCATCTGGACGCTTCCCCTGAATGGAAACGGGCTGGCGGGGGCACCCCTGGCGACCGAGCAGGAGATGGTCATCGCTCAATCGAACGGAACGATCAGCATCGTTGGTATAGACAACGGTCAAGTCAACAAGACGATTTCTCTCAATACACGCCTCACATCGGGTCCGATCGTTGTAGGAGACGCGACAGTGATACGTTCCGGTGATGGTAGTATTTACCGTATCGATGGCTGGATGAACTCAGAAAATACAAATTCGGACGCGACAAAATAAGAGATTCGAACAGTGCGTTACAAACTGATAGAATGCAATCAGATTCTTCATAATCCAAGGCAATTCGCGACGGTGTAAGAGTCTCGTAAGAACATTCACCCACTGGAAATTGTGAATGGGGAGCGTGGAAATGTTCAATAAGAATTGGCGATTCTTGATCATTCTGGCAGCTGCGGTTTACGCCGGCACTGTTTTCGATGGATCACCGTTTCGTGGGGTTTCTTTACGCACGGCCGGAGCACAGAATCCAGCCGACACGCCCGCTGAAACTCCTGACGCCGAAGTGCCGGCCGATCCGACGACGCCTTCAGCGGCAGAAGAGGAGTTTCTTTCATCCGATGCGCCCAAATTGCGGAGCGAATTGACGCTGCCGTCGGATGCGCAACTCTTGAATGGACCGAAAAACGACTGGGTTGTCTTTTATAGTCAGGAGGATACTGGCCCGTTGAATGCGGATTCTCCAATTCCTCCTGACATTCCTGAATATGCGCTGGTCGTCGAACCTTTGTATCCCCGTCCGGGAACATTGGATTCGATCAGGGCCAGAATCAACGAACGGTTTGATTCCGAAACGTTTGTCGATCGTGCACTTTTAGAAGAGTTGCCGATTGAAGAAGGCTTGCTGTATCGCAACCTGATCTACCAGAATATGGAAGCCGACGAGTTGAAGCAACATACGATAAACCGCATTCGCAACGCCGATGTTTCCACGATCGAACAGACTCCTCCTGACAGTCGCCTCGACCTTCCCGAGTTAATCATCGATTTTTTTCGTAAAGAAGCATTTCGCTCGACGAGCGGTCGAAAGTCGAAGGACAAGGATGGAGACAAGTCGGCCCAGCGGGATCTGACCGATCTTCTTAAAGGTAATACATTTAAAAAAATCCTGATTGAGCAAGTCGAAAAGCTTCCGGCTGCCCGTTATCAGGAACTCCGAAAAACCGTTGTGAAGGATGCTGAAGAACTCGCCGACAAAGATCTCAGCGCCGACGAACGCCGTGAGATGCGACGCCAGCGTCAGGATGATCGCCGTCAAGCCGCACAAGAATTGCGGGATCTAAAAACCGAGCGTCGTAAAATAATGGTCGAAGAGCGAGACAGGCTTGATATGCTCTCGCTGGTTCTGCCGAATGGTGGCGAGCAGCCCGAAGTACGTATTCGTATCCGGTATGTTAAAGAAATCGTCTATCACGAAGACCAGATGCTGCTGCGCGTCGATCAATTAATTCAGGAACAACAGCTCGGTATGGCTTTCGAAATGCTGTACATTCTCGAAAAGCAGTCTCCGCAGTGGCCTGGTCTGACGAACCGCAAGGCCAATCTCATACTCGCGGAATCCATTGCCAAACGGAATGCAAGCGATCTGGTGAATGCCCTGGTTCTCGTCGAAGAAGTTTATCGGCTTGATCCACAGACTGCGGGGCTCTCCGAACAAGCGGGACGCGTCGTCGACGATCTCATTCAATCGGCTTATGCCGACGCCGACGAGCGCAGGGCTCGTCACTACCACCGTCGACTGAAAGACCTGTTTCCTGATCATGCCGTCGTTGTGCGGTGGGAAACGGAATGGTCGTCGCAATCTGAACAGCTGATTGCCGATGCGCAAGCCGCATTTTCTGCTCGCCAGTACGCCGATGCGACTGATATCATCCGTCGCGCCAGCCGGGTCTGGCCGAACGAGCCCCAACTTCCCAGCGCCTATCGAAAAATTGTGAATCGCAATCAGCGGCTTGAAGTGGGAGTTCTGAGACGGTTTGACGGTGAACCACATCTTCCGTGGCGTACGATCGTTCAAGAAAGCCATCGTCGTTTGCTGGAAGTTGATCTGTTTGAAGTGACCGCCGTCAATAAGCAGACTCGATTTGCGTCGCGCTATTTCGAGCGCTGGGATCCTACAAATCTCGGGCGAGAGACCGAATTCTGGCTTCGCCGGGGGCGTCGCATTGATGAATCGTTGCCGCTGATTTCGGCAACCGCTGTGGCCGATGAATTGCATCGTCGTGTTCAACCCGATTCACCCGACTATGACGAACGACTGGCGAGTTATCTTAAATCCGTTACGGTAAAGTCGCCGTTCGAACTCTCAGTAAAATTTTCGCGCATCCCATTTCAGTCGGAGGCACTGTTTCGATTCCCCATCACCGCCGAGAGTTCATCGCTACACGCACCGATGACGGCGGCAGTCACCTCGTCGAATTCCATCGCGGGGGCTCAAACAGTTCAAACTTCGTCAGAGACTGTGTCGGAACAAGTCGCTACGCAAGCCGATCAACCATTGGCACAGCGATTTGTTCTGCATGTGCAGTCAGACGAACGAGTGATCTATCGTCGAGCGATTCCCGAGCCGGATGACTTACCCGAATATCATATGGCAGAGATTTCGGTGCAACGTTTTCCGGATTCAAAGACGTTACTGCAGGCTCTGTTGCGTGGTGAGATATCGATGATCACCAACCTCGAAAAACCGGACGTCGCAATTTTGCAAAACGACGATCGATTTACCGTCGGCAAGTACGGTCTGCCGGTCACCCATCTCATTCAGTTTCACCCCGAGAGTGAGCCGCTGAGGAATGTGCAAGTTCGTCGAGCATTAGCATACGGCATCAATCGTGAAAAAATCTTACAGGACTTGATTCTAAAAGGGGCTGATCCCGCTTGGGGTCGATTGATATCCGCACCTTTTTCCAGTCAACACGACGCCTACAGCAAGTTGATTTCTACGCGGCCCTACGATTTGACGATGTCGCTTTCACTGTTGTTTTCAGCGAAACGGCAGTTTCCCGATGGTCTGCCCGTCCTGAAGATGGCGTGTGAACCCGACACAACCTTACGGGCCGCGGCGGAACGTATCGCTCGCGACTGGTCGAGGATGGGGATTCAAGTCGAACTTCTCCCCATAGAAGTCGACCTGTCTGCAACATCTGACGACGGAAGCCCCCCCTGGGACATCGTCTATCGCACGGCCGTCGTCGAAGATCCGATCATGGAACTCTGGCCTCTGGTTTGCCAACAGCCTCATGCAGCTGTCGCATCGCTTTCATTTCTTCCCGACTGGCTTCGTCAGGAATTTATCGAACTCGAAAATGCCGCTGATTTCAAGACGGCGATTGGCTGGATGCATCGATTGCACGAACATTTGCAGAATGAAGCCGTCGTCGTTCCTCTTTGGGAAACGGATGAATTCTACCTGTATCGCAAGAATATCCGCGGTGTTCCCACACAACCGATCTGGGGTTATCAGGACGTCGAGTCCTGGGCGTTGACACCCTGGTATGCAGTAGAGACCCCCTAAGAATGCAATCACCAGAGATCTGTCCCATGAACGATCAACGCTTCTCTCGTCGAAAAAACTTCGGCTTACGGGATTGTTCCCTTCGTTCGACGAGCACCCCAGATAGCATCCGGTCGGTACTCGCAACGGTTTTTGTTCTGACGATTCTAGTTCATTTATCGATCGAACAAGTGTTTGCTCAGGACGCGGCTGAGCCAACTAACAACCGAGAATCGGACGCATCGACCGACAAACAACAGACTGTACCGGCATCATCCGAGTCTTCTCCCGGTGCCGATGAACCTGTCATAAAAACAAAGGCTCCGGTTGTTCCGCTGCCGTACGATTTGACACCGTACCGTGTTCATCTTGGAGTATCATTTCCCATTGGCGGTACGATCAGCCGGGCAGTGCAGCAACAGGTTCATTCGTCGTTGTCGCATGCCGTGATGCGATCGGTATCGGGAATGTGGGATCACACGGTCGAAGAAAATGATTGGATGTTTCCCGCGAATGCCGAAGGAGTTCGTCGACTAACGCCTGACGAATTGAAAATTCGATATCGGCGTGGTGACTGGGACAAGGCGTTCTTCATTGCGATTGCTCCATTGGGAGCGGGCTTTCAGCTTGCCGCGCGGGAATGGGACGTTGTAACCGAATCGTTGGGGCCGGTCTCCGAAACGATTGTTTATGACGAAAGAGAATTGGGCAATGCGGCATTTCGGCTGTCGATTTCATTGTTTCGTGCCGTTGCCTATGTGACCTCCGCTGATTCCCAACGGGCTGAACTGGTTCTCAGAGCCGGCGAATATCCCCCTCCCGATGACGATTGTCAGCAACTCCATGTCGGAGAATATCTCACTCCCGAATTGCTGATCTATACCCGAGAACGTGACATTAAGGGGATTCAGCAAGTACCGTGGACATACCTGACGGTCGAATCCATCGAGCGCGGTCGCGTTGTTTGTGAAGTGAAAAGTGGACTTCGAGCCGCTCTGCCGGGAAAGAAACGTCGCATAGAAACCGTTGCGCTCGTCTCAAAACCGCATCTGGAGTCCAGCAAGATTCACCTCACGCTTTCCAAAAACGATCGACGAAATCTTGTCGGATATCACGTGACGCTCACATCGGTGCATCCGCGGGAAATTGCGGCCTGGGAACGTGCATTGGAGAAAGCACGAGAAGAGAACCCTGATGCCACTCCCGATTCGCCCCCGCCGGGCGAGCTACAATTCTTCCTTTCAGACCGTGAAGGAAACGTCGGCATTCCGCATACGCCTGAGCATCCGCTGATCTGGCTGACGGTTCGCAGCGGAAAGTTGCTGCTGGCTCGCGTTCCCTATATTCCCGGAGTGGTTCCCGTCACCGATCTTGAATTGCCAGACGATACCATTCGTCTGATGGCCGAGGGAGACCTGTCGATTCTGCAAGGTCGTCTTATCGACACCGTTGCACAAGGTGCGGTATTGCGTGCAAAAGCGATCGCCGCGCTTAAAGACGGCAAGCCTGAAGAGGCTGCCGTCTCAAAACAGAAGTGGGAAGCGCTCGACAAACGCGATAATTTTCTGGCCGATCTCTCATCAATTCGTGTCACCGGTGTGGAAGCCGCCCGTGCCGACAAAGACAAACTGACCGAAGCACGAGTCCGGGCGATCTGCAAAGAGACTGAAGAGTTAATCAATCGCTATCTTGACCCGAAAAAGGTGTCCGATTTCGAGTCTGAATATGCAGAATTCAAGTCACTTAAAACCGAATGATATGTTGAAGCCTGGTTCTTCCGCTTAATAATCGGCGATCGATCCATCTTCGAGTTTGATCTCGGGCCACTTCCATTCGTAATTCGGGTCGGCGGCGATGGCCTGCATTTTCTCGACGTCGAATGTCACGCCTAATCCTGGTCCGTCCGGCAGTGTCGCGTAAGCCGTTGTGTCGTCAACGCTCCACGGACGATTCATAAACTGTTCGCCCCACTTCAGCGCCCCCGGTGCGGTTTCGTGGATCAACAGGAACGGAATGGATGCTCCCACGCTTAGACTCGCCGTTGCTCCGAGTGGTGACGTGGTGCAATGCGGTGCAAGCGGAACATGATACGCTTCGGCGAGTACGGCAATCTTTTTCATCTGTGTGATCCCGCCGCAGTGAGCCACATCGGGTTGCAGAACATCGATTGCTGCTTCGTGCAGATAGGGGATAAATTCCCAGATCGTGTGATCGCGCTCTCCGGTCGCCAGTGGAATGTCGATCGCGGCTTTCAGTCGCTTGAAGACCTCGATATTTCCTGGTACGGCCACCTCTTCCATGAACAACACATCGTACGCCTTGACGGCAGCCGCCAATTGAATGAGTGCCGCCGGAGGCACCGCGCAATGGGCATCGAACATGACGGTTCCGTCGGGGCCGACCTGATCGCGCGTTCGTTTGATCGCATTGACCATTCGCTCGACTTCGTCGGGGTTGATGGCATGTCCGTAGACCCCATGAGGCGGAACTTTGTGCGATTTCGATGTCGGATAGACCTTCACTTTGTCGCGGCATGGTCCTCCGAGCAGGCGATACACGGGAACGCCCCATAATTTCCCTGTGAGATCCCAAAGTGCCATGTCGATTCCCGCGATGGTATGACTCATGAACGGCCCGCCACGCATATCGCGGTGCGCCCGGAATAGTTTCTGCCAGAGGAATTCAATCCGTGTCGGATTTTCGCCTTTGAGTAAGTCGAACATTTTTCGGGCGAGCACTTCGGCTGCTGTCGGCACCAGAGCGCTCACTTCACCCCAGCCGGTGACTCCCATGTTTGTCATCAATTCTACGTAGACTTTATGCTGCACGAGATGCGTGCGCATTTCGGTCAGTCGAATCTCGGAAGCCGAATCGGCCACGTGCTCTGCAGGGTTGTTCTCCTGCGCGACCGCGTGATTCAGCACCATCATCCCGCCGACGGTGGCTCCCAGTGTTCCCAACAGATCCCGGCGATTGAGGGTTGTCGTCTTTTTCGTCTTGCTCATGGTTCGAATTCTCCTACGAACGGCCTTGTTATCTGTTATGTCTATACAAGTCGTTTCATAACCCTCTGGATGACGGAGTTCTCGTTGTCATTTGAACGATCATTCCATCGCTAACCGGGTTATGAAACCAGTTCTATCTCAATTCCTGAACGTGCTTCCGAGTGGAGCATATTGTGCGGGAATTCCGATGAATCTGCAAATCGACTGAAGGGTGACTGATATTTCAGCAGGCACTCCATGCGAAGACGGTGGTAAAAAACAAAAATAGTAACGTCAGCCCGTGATAGCCGAGTTTTAACCACCATGTCGTCAGGTGTTCCTTCACATCAAGTATCGCTTGCAGGCCGAGCCGGATACCCCAGAAGAATGCCGCGTAGAGGTTAAAGCCTCGTGCCAATCCCTCTCCTTCGGCGAGTTCGCTGGCGTTAAACACGCTGATCAGTCCCAGCGCCACGATCGACAGTACGACATAGCCGCCATACACCCAGTACATTTGACGATGGAGCTTGGACAGCGATTGAAACTCTTTTTTCCAGTTGAGCTGAGAAGGAACCAGTGACGATGCCACAAGGACCGATAATTGCCCGATGCCCGCAAGAAAAATGAGGTCGGCGAGTGAGATATTCATCGTCATGCCTTTCGGAGAATGATTGTTTCCGGCCTCATAATAACCGTCGGCGAACACTTGTATTAACGGTGACGTCACCGAACACCGCTAAAATACTCGCATCGCTTCGAGAAACGGGACGATGATCGTCAACACAAAAGGGCGATGAAACAGCAATGTGACCGGGGTGATCAACACGGCGATGGTGAAGAGGCGTCCCTTCATGCCACGCCCATATCCTTCACGTCGGCCGCGCGGCGAACGTTCGACGAACATTGCCGCAGCTTGGAGCATAAAGAAGAGGGTCGGACCGCCATAACCTCCACCGGCGGGATAAGAAATGACGGCGTCGTGAACGAGACCGCTGAAGAGGAAGCCCACAACAAGAGCCCAGCGGGGACCGAGTTTCGCCGTGAGTGGCCGAAAAAGAAAACGGTGCGTCAAATCTCGGAAGGCGCGATTCCATCGCCGACCCCAGAATTCGCTGACGCTGACGGATGCAATTGGCCAATCCATCAGCGGCGGTGCGTTGACGCCGAAGGTGCGCCACGTACAGGAGAGAAGATGAAAAATGCCGAAATGCAGAGTCATCACAAGGCCGATCATGCCGACCCATCCGGCGGCATAGGGTGAGTCGGTCGGAATGAGTCGAACGACTCCCCAGATGAGCGAGACGCCGCATAAAAGTTTAAGCGATGCCAAACTCCATTCTTTGGCGTCGGGTCTTGATATCGCGACATCGTCAGACGAATGAAGAAAAGCCGCCGCATCGAGACCGGGCCAGGCGAACAGATAGCCGAATTTTCGTCCGATCGAAGCCGTCGTCGGTGTTCGCCGCCATGTCAGCCATTTGCAGCCGAGATAGATAGCAAACGAGAGCGACCACATGAATGCCCATCGTGGCCACGCTGGGGGAAACATAGAAATTGGAATTGCGGGGAGAAGGAGAATGGGAAGCCAGCCCTGATACCAGACAACGGTCGAGACCGGCGACGAGGCGGGCTTGTTTGTCATTTCCCATTAGCCAATGTTTCACACAACGTCTCTAAATGGACTGACAATCGATCCCACGGATTGGCGAGCTTTGGATCATCAGGTTTAAAGAGTCCCTCGGTTACATAAACCCAGCGAACATATTTGCGGGTCATCTGTAACGATGGAACATCGCATTGTGTCTGTGAATGAACGAGCACCGCGCGCGTAAACGGAGGATAGTCGGAATAGCCGCCGAAGTAGTCACCTTTGAGGGTCTTCTCCTGGGGCCAGTCGTTTCCTTCGTGTACGACAATGACATCTGCCGCATCGGCAGCAAAGTATCGTCCAGGAGTTTCGGCACCGGGGTTCGCAACGGTCGGCCAGCAACCATGTTCGTGAGCGTAACGATTGAGATCGGCCTGATACGCTGCGCCCGTTTCGGTATCTTCATAAATCATCTCGTCGAAGAAGATTCCCTGAATGCGCGGGTACATTGTCAACCACTGGTCAATATGACCGGTAACGTCCTGCCTTTTTCGTTGACCGTAGCTCGTACTGACATAACCCATCACCACACAACCGGCCCCTTGCAGGCGGTCGATCGCTTTGGTGTAGTTGGCATCAATTTCGGTGCCAGGGCCCGAGGCGGGATTAACGATCACCCATATCGGCACGGTTTCGTATCGACGTTTGATGTCGATCAATCGGTTGTACGTCTTGTTGAGGTGGACATCCGCAGGATACACATAGAGTGGGACGATAACACCGGTTTTTTCTTGTGCGCGGAGATGAAACTCCATCGCTTTTTGTCGGCGGCTCGCTGCATCCGGTTTTTCTGCTCCCAGGGTTATATGGTGATGCAACGCCGGCAAGAGAGTTGCCAGCACCAGGACGCACCAATGACGATTCAACATCGCGTGTGATTTCATTGTGAATGACAACCGATCAACGTGGTTTTGCAAGTGTCACCTGCAGCGTGATGTCTTCCCCTTTGCGTTTCACGACGACATCGATCGTATCCCCCGCAGAGAATTTTCGAAGCGCCAGGTCGAAATCATCGAGGCCGGTGATTTTGTGGGTTCCAAGTTTGATGATCAAATCGCCGCTCTTTAAACCGGCTTTTTCTGCGGGACTGTTGGGAGCCGCGGCCGAGATGGCATATCCCGGTTCTTCATTACCGAAATCGGGAATGCTGCCGAAATAGGGGCGATTGCCTCCTCGACCAAGTGTGACAGGGGTTTGCACCTCGATATACTCAGGGCGCTCGGTGGTGTTTGCTGTTTCGATGATCAATTCTTCGAGAATGTCGGCGACCCGGTTCATGTCAGCGAGATTGATTTTCTCCCAGTCGTCGCTGGGGCGATGGTAGTCGTTGTGCGTACCCGTAAAAAAGTGCAGCACGGGAATCTTTTTGGCATAAAACGATGAGTGATCGCTCGGTCCGAACCCTTCCGGCTTCTTGGTGACGTGTACGTTGTATTTCTCGGCCAGTGCATCGACGGCGACATCCCAGCGTGTTGACGTCCCGGTGCCGAAGATTTGCATTTTGTCATCCTGCATGCGGCCGACCATATCCATATTGAACATCGCAACGGTATTTTCGAGCGGGAAAATCGGTTCCTTCGTGTAGCGGGCCGACCCGATTAAACCACGCTCTTCGGCGGTGAAAGCGATAAAGACAAGTCGTCGCGGAAGCTTCTCTTCGCGGACGGCAAAACGGCGGGCCAGTTCCAACAGCGTGACCGTTCCCGAGGCGTTGTCGTCGGCACCGTTATGAATTTCGTTCGAACCGGGAGTCAATGAACCTTCACCACCTCGACCCAGATGGTCGTAATGCGCACCGATAACAATCGTTTCATCGGCGAGAGGGCCGTTTCCTTCAATCACAGCGACGACGTTTTTTACTTCAGCAACCACGCGATTGATGGATGTCGTTCCCTTGACGGTAACTCCTTCAAGGATGGCGCTGTGGGGCTTGAGGTCGCGATCGATTGCTGTTTCGAGTTCGTCGACCGACTGATTGATGGTCGCCTTCAACAATTGGTTGCAGAGACTCTGTGAGATATGAAACACAGGAATTTGATCGGCGTTCCCGATGCCGGCGTAACCGAACTCAATCAGCACGTCGTGATTGACGGTCTTTTGCTTTTCCATTTGAAAGGTCTGAACGGCTTCCGTCAGTTTCTTGCGAGCCACTGCAGCGTCGTCTGCATTCTGAGGATCGGCGGCTTCGAATGACGTCGCAGCTTCGACAACGGCGTAGGCGAGCGCATCGAGTTCCTTTTGCCGTGCTTTTTCTGCGGTGTGGATCATCTGAGGATCGTTGACAAAGAAAACCGCCACCGCTCCGGCACTCGCGGCATTATTCAGCTTCGACCGCAAATCGGCATAGATGCCGAATCCCGTATGCGGATCGGAATGCTTGTCATCTTGACGCGGGTTGCGTCGCATAATGATCGCGACCTTTCCGGTGAGATCGATTCCAGCAAAATCATCGTATTGTAAATCTTCGGCCTGGATTCCGTAGCCGCAGAAGGCGACCTGTCCGGAAAATGATCCGCTACCCCCAAACGAGCAAGTACGAAAGTCGTCGCCGTAGACGGGTTCGAGTTTGTGATCTTCGGGGAGTCCGATTGTGAGCGTGTTTGTTTCACCGAGTGTGGCACCGGTTGTGTAATCGAATTCCTGAAAGGCATCCCCTCCGGCTTTGGTTACGTCGAGCCCGATTTTCTCAAAGGTCGACTGCAGATAATCGGCGGCAAGATTGATTCCTTTCGTTCCCAGTCCGCGTCCTTCAAGTTCATCCGAAGCGAGATATTGAATATCGACCTTCATTCGGGCGATTCGCTCTTCAGAGGAAGAGTTGTCGTTCGCATAAGTGAAAGCCGAAGCTACAACAAAAGCGGCGATCACGAACGCTATTGCAAAGTTGCGATGAGCAACAGATCGAGGATTCATCGTGTTCTTTACCCTTTGTAAATGTGATTTCGCAGGTATTGTCCTGTTATTACCACGCATGGTGGACGACTGAATTGTATGCAACGTCAACTCGGCAAGCCATCGAGAGACCTCGTCCGTTCCAGAAATTCAACGATTTGAAGGCTGATACGGTCATCCCCAAAGGGAGGACTTCTTCACAATTGCCCTGCCGGTTGTGTTCTGCGATACTTTGCCCTGATTCAACACTTTCCGACATCCGCGAGATTGAAGTCGATTACGATAATGCACCATCAGGAACTCAATGTTCATCGCCTCGCTAATGGCATGACGCTCGTCGTCGAGACGATGCGAAATGTGCAATCGGCAGCTTTTACGCTGTTATTGCCGTCTGGGAGCGTGTTCGATCCGCCGGATCAGAACGGGGTCGCTTCGGTTCTGGCGACCTGGTTGTTGAAAGGAGCGGGAAAACGCGGCAGTCAAGAGTTGACGACCGATCTCGATAATCTCGGCGTGCAACGGAGTGAATCGGTCGGGGTCAGCCATCTGATGCTGAACGGCGCGACGCTAAGTCATATCCTTCATCCGACATTGGAGATTTACGCCGACATCGTACGTTCTCCCCATTTAGCCGACGAGCATTTTGAATCGTCCACGGCTTACGTCGAACAGATGTTGGGGTCGATTGAAGACGAGCCGCGACAAAAGGTGATGCAGGAATTGCGCCGCCGCACCTTCAAGCGTCCCTGGGGGCTGCCTCCGGAAGGATCTCTCGACGACCTTCCTCGCATCGATCCCGATGATGTGAGGCAGAACTGGGGTAAATGCGTGCGCCCTCAAGAGACAATTCTAGGTATCGCCGGGAACGTCGAATTCGAAGCTGTTAAAAGTTGGGTTGAAGAATTGTTCGGTGACTGGGATAACCCGCTGAGTGCTGAATTCAAAGAACTCGATAGCGGTCCGACGTTCGATCATTTGCAGCAGGAATCGACCCAGACTCAGATTGGAATCGCTTACCCCAGCGTTCCCTACCGCCATCCCGATTATTACACGGCCTGGGCAGCTGTCGGCGTACTCAGCGGTGGGATGAGTTCGAGACTGTTCACCGAAGTTCGTGAAAAGCGGGGATTGTGTTACTCGGTCTATGCGTCGCTCAACAGTTTGCCGCACGACGGCCGGGTTATCTGTTATGCCGGTACGACGAACGAGCGGGCACAGGAAACGCTGGATGTGACGTTACAGGTGATTCGAGAATTGAAAAACGGAATTGGCGAAGATGAACTGGCCCGCTGCAAAGCGCGTGCAAAGAGTTCACTGATTATGCAGCAGGAATCGACGATGGCGCGTTCGTCGAGTGTGGCTCGCGACTGGTTTCATCTGGGAGAGGTGCAGACTCTGAACGACATTCATAAAAGGATCGAAGAACTGACTCCTCAAGCCGTGCTCGAACACGTGCATCAATTTCCGGCCCAAGACTTCACAATTCTGACGATCGGACCCGAGATGCTGGAGATTCCAAATGATCTTTAACAAGACCCAACTGGATAACGGTCTCGAGATCATTGCGGAGATTAATCCCAGCGTTCACAGCGTCGCTGTCGGTTTTTTCGTAAAGGCCGGTTCGCGTGATGAATCGCAAGATGTCTCGGGAGTCAGCCATTTCCTCGAACATATGATGTTCAAAGGGACCGAAGACCTGACGGCGGAAGATGTGAACCGAATCTTCGACGAAGTCGGTGCCAACTACAATGCCGCGACAGGCGAAGAGTCGACGTTTTACTACGCTGCCGTGTTGCCGGAATACTGGCGTCGGACTGCGGAGTTGCTCGCGGCCATACTGTATCCATCACTGCGAAACGACGACTTTGAGATGGAAAAGCAGGTGATTCTCGAAGAAATCGGCATGTATGAAGATCAGCCGTCGTTTGTGTTATACGACAGACTGATGCAGTCGCATTTTGCCGGACATCCGCTCGGGCAGAGCATTCTTGGATCCAGTGATTCGGTGCGGCGACTTACTGCCGACCAGATGAGACAGTACCATCACGATCATTATCGTGCTGGTAATATTGTTCTTGCTGTTGCGGGAAATACGACTTGGAATGAAGTCGAAGATTTTGCCCGAACCTGCTGTCAACATTGGCCCGCCGGCGGTACATCGCGTTCGGCGGAACTGCCCCGACCACCCTCGACGCGGGAACTGCTCGTGCGTGAGTCGGCGTTTCAGGAACAACTGATGCTGATGACTCCCGCTCCCGCAGCGGACAGCCCATTGCGATTTGCCGCCGAATTGCTCACGGTTGTTGTCGGCGATGATTCGGGAAGTCGCTTTTATTGGAAGCTGGTCGATTCGGGACTGGCCGAAGTCGCCGAGCTTTCGTTTCAGGATTACGAAGACTGTGGCGGATTCATGACGTATTTAACATGCGATCCGGAACAGGTTGGAGCGAATCTTGAACATATCCGCGAGATTTTTGACGACGTCAATCGCCACGGTGTTTCTGAAGAAGAACTCAGCCGTGCGAAGAACAAAACAGCGGCTCGAATTGTGCTTCGCAGCGAACGCCCGATGGAACGTCTTTCGTCGCTCGGAGGAAACTGGATTTATCGCAAGGAATACCGCAGTGTGACCGACGATCTGCAGGCCATCGAACAAGTGACACGAGATCAAATCCGCGAAGTCATCGACCGCTATCCCCTGACACAATGGACAACCACGGCGATCGGTCCGCGAACGGCGTGGTGACCGTTCGCGTTACAAGCCGGCGGTTGCCAAGTCGGGTCGTTCTTGCAGTCGAATCCAATACCAGCATTCGTTTTCAGACTGGCGAATGTAGAATTCACGACCGGGAAGATTCGCCGGGATATTTTCGCGGGTCAGCCATTCTGGCGTGACGGCGACTGTCGCCGAAACGCCATTCGTATTGACGACTCGGTAAAACCCCGTCGTCAAATCGGCAGGGATCGCAATCGATGGGATCGACCTCTGCGTTGTACCCGTCGTTGCGACTTGATGGACGTCGACCGAGGCACGCTTTCTGGTGGCTGTAAAGGTAGATACGCCGGATCGATGAATAGGGAGCTGTCGATTTAGCCTGCCTATTGCAAATGTCTCGATGCGATGGCGAGCCGCATAGTCCTGACGGATAGCCGGTTGATC
Organism: Planctomycetota bacterium; assembly: GCA_027618475.1. Lineage (GTDB taxonomy): Bacteria > Planctomycetota > Planctomycetia > Planctomycetales > Planctomycetaceae > JAQCEJ01. Next base: position 33,975 of record JAQCEJ010000013.1, read on the forward strand.
GGACGACCAGATTCCGACAAACAACATCAAGGCCAATGCCAGCACCGTCACACGTCCGTAAACCATGAATCCATCCTACTTTCGGAAAATCTGTCGATCTGAGGGTGTTAGTTCCTGGACATCGAGTCTTTTGGATTTCGCTCTACAAGTGATATCGGAAAACGGTTTCGATTCACTGTGTTCGATCGTTCGATGTTTTTCTTAAAACAGGGTCTCTAGGTAGCTGGTTCGGATTGTGACGAATGAATGGCCGGCTGGATCGCATGATGGAATTGGGATATAGTCTGATTTCAAAAACATGAACCGACTTTCTACATAACGCCGTACATTTCACCAAACGGGAGAGAATTGAGGATGACGATTTTGGTCACCGGGGGGGCAGGTTACATTGGTTCGCATGTGACGCGCCAATTGATCGAGCAGGGACACGATGTCGTCGTTGTAGATAACCTGAATCGTGGACACCGTTGTGCAGTCGATTCCCGATGCATTTTTTACGAGGTCGCGCTGAACGAAACGGAACGACTCGTCGAGGTGATGACGAATCACTCGGTCGAGGCGGTACTGCACTTTGCCGCCCTGGCGTATGTTCCCGAGTCAGTCGCCCAGCCACTCTGGTATTACGAGAACAACGTTTCAGGATCCATCAGTCTACTCAAGGCGATGCATCAGGCCGATGTCGGCAAGCTCATCTTCAGTTCGTCCTGTGCCACCTACGGGATCCCCGATTCTCTTCCCATTACCGAAGAAACGCCTCAGATGCCGATCCATCCCTACGGGTGGAGCAAGCTTGTCTTTGAGCAGGTTCTGAAAGATTATCACGCGGCTCATCCTGATTTCGCCGTTACGTTTTTGCGATATTTCAACGTTGCCGGCTGTTCAACGGACGGAAGTCTGGGGGAAGATCACGATCCGGAAACGCATCTCATTCCCATCGTGTTGCAGGTTGCGTTGGGGCAACGCGAATGTGTTACAGTATACGGTACCGATTATCCCACACCGGATGGCACATGTGTTCGTGATTACGTTCACGTCGATGACCTCGCCGCCGCACATATTCTTGCATTGAACTCGCTGCAGGCGGGTGACTGCCGGACGTACAATCTTGGCAATGGACAAGGGTTTTCGGTCAAGCAGATTATCGCCGCGGTCGAGCAGGTAACAGGTCGATCGATTCCCGTGAAATATGGAGAGCGACGGGCCGGCGATCCGCCATCGCTCTATGCGAGTGCAGAACTCATCCGTCAAGAATTGGGCTGGACGCCTCGTTACGCCGAGGTATCAGAAATTATTCAGACGGCATGGGACTGGTTTCGGAACCATCCGCACGGCTATACGCCTGAATGAGATATATCGTTTTCTCCGCGCGGCAGTCGAACCGTGAAACATGTACCCGACTCTGATGAACTGTGACAGGTGATCGATCCTTTATGGGCTGAGACCACCGCTTGACAGATGCTGAGTCCAAGTCCTGTTCCGACGATTTCCTGTTGTCGCGTGCGAGACCGTTCTGCTCGAAAAAAACGGTCGAAAACGTGCGGCAGATCTTCGGGGGCAATACCGATGCCGTTATCCTGCACGTCGAGATGAATCAGATTCGCGTGGGGAGCCGTAAGAGTCACAGTGACCTTGCCTCCCGTCGGTGTATATTTGATGGCATTATCGATCAGGTTATTTACCAGTTGCCTCAAATGACCACGAATTCCGGGAACCGTCAGCGGCTTTTCGATACGAGCCTCCAACGTGATCTCGCGAGTTTCGGCCACACCGACAAACATGTCGATCGCTTTTTGAACCACTTCGTGAAACATGACAGTGCCGAAATCGCTGTTGATTTTTTCCGCTTCGGTTTCGGAAATTAATAACAGCTGATTGACAAGAGTCTCAAGTGCCGAGCCTTCGTCGATGATGTCGATCAGCAATTCCTGATACTCTTCGACAGAACGATTACTGTTAAGCGCGACTTCGACCGAACTTCGTATCGCCGCCAGTGGTGTCCGCAGTTCGTGCGCGGCGTTAGCAAGAAAGTCTCGTTTCTGTTGCAGATAGGTCGCGATGCGATCGAGTAGGCCGTTGACCGTCTTGGCCAATTGATCGAGTTCATCTTCAGTTCCACGCAACGGCAAGCGTTCGTCAAGATGGCTGGGTCTTAATCGGGCGGCGGTCTGAATGATATCTCCGATCGATCTTACCGTGCGTCCGGCTAGCAGAAAACCACTTAACGGAGCCAGTACCAGCACAAAACCGGCAGCCATCAACACGAAGCGGTCGATAATCGCCAAATCTTCGCTCAAAAAGGTCAATGACGATCCGACGCGAATCGCTTCCACATTGTGAATCGGCGATTTCAACTGGCGGACCACCAGCCGATAATTCTCAAACGTATAAGGCTTGCGGGAATCGACTTTAAGTGCAGGAAACGGAAGTGCCGTTTCGGGGGTCGCGACGCTTTTCCACAGGAGTGTCTGATCGCGCGAAAGCAACTCAACAAACCATCCGTGATGCCGATGCACAATCGCTTTGCGGTTGAGTTCTTCGGTATAATTGTCGAATTCGGCAGCCGAAAGTTCCTTCAGAGTGAGCGTTATTTCTTCAATGTCTTCGATGAGCAGCTGATCCATCTCATGAAGAAGCGCCCAACGAACTCCCTGTTGCAGACCAATCAACGTTACCATCGCCGTAAGAATCACAGCCCCGGCATTCCAGATGGCTAAGCGTACGCGAAGAGTTTTCCAGAAGCGTTTCATGGGGCGCGATGCTGCTCGCTGAAAGGCAATGTTGTGTCGCAATTCAATAATATCATTTTGTGGATCATCTGGCTATTGAGTCTCTTGGCGTGCATTCAACGCATTTCAACAGTCATTCTGCGACCTGGAAGACGACAGTCTTGCCACACATGCGAGATGCGGGAGTTGAACGCCTATCGGCAGATCTCTCAACTGACTCTCAACACATATCCACGACCGCGGACGGTGAGCAAAAGGGACGCATCGAAATCGCGATCGATCTTCCCGCGAAGACGGTTGATGTGTACCTCGATGACATTGGTCACACCTTCCCAGTCTGCTTCCCACAAATGTTCGCAGAGCATTCGACGCGTGACGACTTCGCCGGCATGTCGCATCATGAATTCAAGCAGGCTGAATTCAGTGGGGGTGAGTACGATTTCTTTATGATCACGCGTGACTTTTCGTGTCGAGAGGTCGAGCACGAGCGGACCTGCCGACAGCGACTGGGAACCGAGTTTTCGGGTTCGCCTGGTAATAGCCGTCAATCGGGCCAGCAGTTCAGGAAAGGCGAACGGTTTGATGAGATAATCGTCGGCACCGTAATTGAGCCCTTTAACGCGCTCTTCAACCGAGCCGAGTGCTGTCAACACGAGAACCGGTGTATGTATGCCGTGCTGTCGAATTTGTCGTAAGACCTCGAGTCCCGAAAGATCGGGAAGCATCAGATCGAGAACGACGACATCCGATTTTTGCGACAGAGCCTGCTCGAGACCGAGTTGACCGCTACGGACACGATTGCAGGAATGTCCCGTTTCTTCGAGCCCCCGTTGCAAGGCTTTTCCGAGAATATCGTCATCCTCGACGACAAGGACATTCAGCGGGTCTGTCGTTAAAGCGTCGGCCGGTGAATCCATAGATTTATCATTTGCCATTGAGTCAATCGAATCTCAAATGAAGGAACTGTGCCGGATTCTCGATTCGTCAGTGGTGTTATTATCGGAAATCAAATTGGTTGCCAGTCTACGCCATCACACATTGCAAGATTGTAATAAAAACGACATGCTCACGCAGTTTTTAGCAACAAAATATATCCGGTGTTATTACAGTCGATGACTCTCATGTCGACGCAAAATGACTGGCGATAAGTCGACATGTTCAGTATTGTGGCGAGAACATATATCTTTGACCGAGTGCTCTCATGGCGCGTAACGAATCTGATCGTGAAGACATTTTTGCTGAGGCAACGGCCTTCGTACATCGTATCGAATTCTCATGCGAGGCACGAAATGAGCCGAACATCATCGCCGGGTACCGCCGAGACGGCGTGTTCACGATCTATTTTTCTTCTGACGAGATGTATCAAATGACATCCGAAGGGCATCTGCGACGGGCGTTGTGGGGCGATGTCTTGTTTCGGACACAAGGGAATACACTCGCTCAATTGGTTCGTCGGCGTACACCCGAGATAACCGAACTTGTGCGACACGATCTGACGCCGGAGGAATTAGAAAAATTCATCCGCCGAACGAATGATCGATTGAAGGTATTGTTCGACGATCTCGAACAGGGACGGCTGCACATCGTGCGTCAATCGCCTGACGGTGCCGAAATTGTGACTGACATGATGCGATCACTACGAGCAATTCTCTCATCGGGTTTGCAACTGGCTCCGGCATTGCCCACGAAACGACGTTGAACGAATATCGGGCTGGTAGGCATTCGATCTCGAATCGATTAAGATGACGATACCAGTCTAAATCTTTATGGTCCTTATGAACAAGAATTATTTTCATGATGAACATCGACGTCCGTCCGAATCCCGTGAAAGAAAAACTGCAGAACGGCCAGACTGTATTTTCCAGTTCGCTTCGACTTCCTGAGCCCGGAATCTGCGAAGTGCTCGGATACGCCGGGTGGGACTTTGTGTTGTTGGATGGCGAACACGGGGCACTCGATCATACGACGATCGATCGTATGGTGCAGAGTTGTTTCGCTTCCGGAACTGTTCCCATGGTGCGGGTTCCGAAGAATGACGATCCTGAATCTGTGATGCTCGCACTCGATCTGGGAGTGCAGGGTGTATTGATTCCGCATTGCCGGACGGCCGACGATGCTCGTCGGTTAAAAGAGGCGGCGTTTTACGCACCAGAGGGGAAGCGGGGTTTTGGACCGGGGCGAGGGACGATGTGGGGTCGGATTCCCCTTGATCGTTATTTCGAACGAATCAACGATTCCATCGTTCTGTTGGCACTGGTGGAAGATATCGAAGCCCTCGACAATATTGATGAAATCGCCGCGGCAGGACTCGATGTATTGTGGGTAGGAACCGGTGACCTCGCGATGGCATACGGTGTTCCGGGACAACGCAATCATCCCCTGGTTCAGGAGGCAGCCGACAAGATTCTGGCAGCGTGCCAGAAACACGGCGTCTGTGCGGGTTATCCCGCCAAAGATGCACAGGATGCACTGTGGGCCGTGGAGAAGGGATACCGCGCGGTCGGTTTTGGATGCGCCGAGCAATACATCATGCAGCAGTCGAGGCAATTTCTGGAAACGGTTAGCAGTGCGAAATCGTGACCGGTCATTTGTCGACTCCAGCGGAAATCACATGAAACGACTCATCATCGGCTGTGGCTACCTCGGCAGACGCGTCGCCGACGCCTGGCGGCGTGCGGGAGACGAAGTGTGGGGACTCACTCGATCTGACGAACACGCCAGTGATTTCCAGGCGAACGGAATTCATCCGCTGGTTGGCGATGTGTTGGATGTCGCATCGCTGACGTGCTTGAATTCCGACGATAACCGACCGTTTGACACGCTCTTGTATGCCGTGGCACGCGACCGAGAATCGACGATAACCATGCGAGATTTGTATCTTCGAGGTTTAGAGAATGTTCTCTCTCGAATTGTGCCGATGCCGCAACGCCTAATTTATATTTCGAGCACCAGTGTTTATGGTCAAGATTCCGGTGAGTGGGTTGATGAATCTTCGATTTGCCATCCGACACAGGAGAACGGCCGAATTTGTCATGCAGCGGAAGAATTGCTGTGGAATATGCTGCGTTCACATCCGGAATGCCGTGGAACGGTTTTACGGCTAGCCGGAATTTACGGACCCGGCCGACTCATTGCCCGTGCCGCGGCGATCAAAGCGGGGGAGCCGATTCGAGGCAATCCCGAGGCATGGCTGAATCTCGTTCACGTCGATGACGCTGTTCGCGCAGTAATGATGGTGGATAAACAGGTCTCAGCCAGAGAGACCTATCTTGTTGTCGACAACGCGCCGTTGAAGAGACAGGATTATTATCGTACTCTTGCGAAACTGCTGAACGCTCCCGAACCGCATTTCGAGAACGCCGACAATGTACCGCAGAGTGGCACGAACAAGCGCTGTTCGAATCGGAAGCTGCGTGAAACGTTGCGATTCGAATTCGAGCGGCCGAACGCTCTTGCCGCTTTGGCGAACGTGCTTTTCGATGCATGAGTCTTCAACGAGATAGAGAACGGGTAACGGGTCTTCCATCACGCTCTAAGAATCGCCCCGAACGTCGTTTTCCATCGTATCCGAAATCACGTGATGACATCGCTTTCTTCGTCGATTCGATAACGTGACAGTGGAAAACCTGCTGCACTCTCGATCACGTCTAACGCCGGGATGATCAGGCGGTTCGTCGCTGGAATCAGGCGAATGACACGTTATGAACAATTCTTAAGAAAAGATTTAGCGACCTCGTCTTACGATCATCAGAATCGTGTCAATTGCTGTTTCGTGCGCAGCAAATCGGCGGATCACGTATGTTGATCCACCGATGCTGTGTTGGTTTCGTTGAGATAAGTCATCGTTTTCACAAAGTCTAAACCGGTTGTCGAATGGAGATTACATTGTTTTATCGCATTTGTTTTTTTGATGACACGATTAGCGCAAACCGATCGTGACGGAAGTGGTTACCCCTTGCAATCTTAAGAACAGAAAACTGTCAGAAATCCCCGGTTCACATTAGCAAAAGTGAGTCTGAATAATTTCCGATAACGCCACTATGGTGTTGTTGCTATTTGTTGCGAGTCAACCTGTATTCGCCGGTGATCAATAAGCACCCAACGAACACGAGCAATAAGATCGCATCGACCGTTTGGAGCGTGTCACTTCGGAAATCGTTATGAGCCGCTGGAACAAGAACAATTCGATTGCCGAATGGTCCGGCTCAACGGCAGTGGTTCCGATTGCCCCGTTTGATCTCTGGCAGGATGCACATTCCGAATTACTGCAGTACTCCCAATGGACACGACTTCCCTTTTTCTGTGTCGATGCCGAAACCGGCATTGTTATCTCTCGTTCGAACGATGAAGTGATACCGGTTCTTCCCGAAGTCATTCATGCCCGTCTGACGGACATCCGGAAACTGGAGGTCGTCGAATTAAATTCTGAGATCGTGCTTTCGTTATTTCCCATGACGCCCATCGATGAACGCCCTGTGGTCGGCGTGGCGTATGCTCGTACGGCCTGTGAATCGTGCCCTGCTGCGTTGAGTCTTGCGGCCGCCGAGTACGATCTTTCCATCGACGAGATGAACTGTTGGTGGCGTCAGGTTCCTGTAATCGACTGCGACCTGATGTTCGACCTGATGCAGAACATTGTTCATCGCATGGATCTGCTGCGACGCACGTTCCATTCGGAAAATGAAGCATCGCGTGCGACGCAACAGCTTGAGCGGTTGCACGATGAGATGGACATCATGCATTCGCTGACGTTAAATCTGCAAATGTCCCATTCACCTGCTGAAATGGCCCGGCTTTGTCTGCTGAAAATGAACGGTGTCATCCGGTCGGAATGCACTGCCATCTGGCTTGCCGATCACCACGACGAAGCCGTTTTCTATTGCGACGGTGAGCCGCTGTTGAGTGAAATTGACCTGGCCCGGTTGATCTCTTATTTCGATACACACGACTGGAATCGTCCTGTCATTCAGAATCATCAAAAGGAAACATGGATCGAAGAGCAGTTTCCTCAACTCCAAAACTTCATTATCGTTCCAGTCTCGGAACGGAATCATCGGTTCGGTTGGATCATCAGTTGCAACGTGCAAGAGGCAACCGGTTTTGGTCCGGTCGAATCGAATCTGCTCAAGTCGATTGCGATCATTCTAGGGACACAGGTTCGCAATATTGCCTTGTATGCAAAGCACGATGAGTTGCTCGTCAGTTTCGTGACATCTCTTGTTTCGACACTCGACGCTAAAGATCCATATACCCGAGGGCATAGCGAACGGGTCGCACTGGTGGCTCGTTGTCTTGCAGATGAACTTGGCCTTCCCAATTCAGAGAGGGATGATATCTATCTCGCCGGAATGCTGCACGACATTGGTAAGATCGGCGTCGATGACCGCGTTCTTCGTAAAGATGATGCGCTGACACCGGAAGAATTCGAGCATATTCAACAACACCCCATTATTGGATATAACATTCTGGCAGGGCTCAAAAACCTGCATCGCATCCTGCCCGGCGTCCGCAATCATCACGAAAACTTCAACGGTCAGGGATATCCAGACAAGTTGAAGGGGACTGAAATCTCGTTGATGGCGCGTATTCTGGCCGTGGCCGATAGTTTCGATGCGATGGGAAGCGACCGTCCTTACCGCAAAGGAATGCCGCTGGAAAAGGTTGAAGCGATTTTTCGTCAAGGGGCGGGTGAACAATGGGATGCAACCGTGATCGATGCGTATTTTAGAGCCCGCGACGACGTGATTGCCGTTTGTGAACAATATAACTTAGACGAACAGAACAGAATGAAGCGGGTCGGTCGTACCCGATTGCACGCATGGATGCCGACAACACCTCATGAACCGTCGATCAAATCGTGCATCGATGCCTGCTGAAACGATTCCCGCCAGGCTATTGCGGATTGAATTTTTCAACCGTTCAGCGATCGGGCGTTTTCCCAGCGAATCGCAGCGTTGATCGTCTCCCCCAGTTCCGATTCTTGAAACTTGAGCAGATTGGCTTCCAGAATGAAGAACGGAAAATGGGAACCGAACAACAGACGCTCATAGGGGACAATCTTAATCAGTTTGTCCAACGATCCAATCGATTCAGCGTGCGAAATATCGGCATAAACATTTCCCGCTGCGATCAGCTCGCTTAATGTGGGGGGGCCGACAATGCTGCTGTTGAGCAGAATCAGCTTGAGGCGGGGACGTTCTTCGATAAGCTGTTTCAGCGGTCCCGGCTGGACGTGGGGAATCTGCACCAGCTTGTGTTGAGTTCGTGGATCCTCCATATAAAAGGCAAGTTGCACGATCAAACTGAATGACTCGGCAAGGGACAACAGCTCGGCAAATCGAGGATCGTCGAGCATATAGCCGTGATAATTGGGATGCAGTCGGATACCAGCCATGCCATATTCTTCGTGGCATCGTCGTATGTCATCCTGCCAGTCGGGAAGCGTTGGATTCACCGAACCCATCGGCTTCAGCAGACCCGCACCGTGCCGTTCGCACTCACTGACTAATTCGGCATTCACGCGGGCGATATCTTCGTGGAACAGCCCATCGAAGCTGCCAACCCAGGCCTCGGTGAAATCCGATTGGTGCAACCGTTCCACGAGGGCTGGTGTGTCGTCAAACGGAAGCCGACGGAACGGCCAGCGCGAGACATAAGCATTCACATCAATAATCACGGCTTGACTCCTTTGATGCGCAAGATCGGTTCCATCATACGACGCAGATTTTTTCCGAGGATTAACTTCTTTTCGACGTTCGAAATTTTGGCACCGTAAACCTTGGCAAGCTGCGTTGAAAAACTACGGCCGCCGACATCACTTCCATAAATGACACGTTCTGCCCCAAGTTCACGTACGGCCATTTCGACGAATCCGGCTGTTGGTTCCGAACCGGCGAGGTCGACCGATACGTTTTTGTGGACACGAATGGCACGGATCCCCTGTTCCCAATCCCCCCCTGTGTGACCGCAAATCAATGGTGTATCGGGATGCCTGGCGGCGAGAACGGCCATGTCCATCGGCGTCGATTCTCCTTCGAGATTGCCGTTGGATTTCAACCACGTGTGCTGAAAAATAACCGCTTTCAATTCGGCACATCGATGGATGATCTCGTCCAATCGTGGGTCGTTACACCGCAGGGCAACCCAGAGTTTGATACCGACCATGGGGCCATTGACGATACAGCGATCGATTTCCTGCAGGCATGCTTCAGGGTATTTGGGGTTGAGATATGCGAACCCGAACGCCCTGTGATGCCAATGAGAAAGTGCCTGCAAGACTTCGTCGTTCTGTCTGCGAAACTCCTCTGGATCGGGATCGGTAGAAAAGTTGGTTCCCATGTAAAAGACCATCCGCTCGACCCCCATACGATCGGCATATGTCATCATCGCGGCTATTTTTTCATCGGGAGTTGTTCCTTCAACGTTTGAGATATGGCAATGCAGATCCCAGATCATATCTGTCACTTTCCACCTGCAAACCCGTTGTTTTTCATCCATGCCACATAGGTAGAGGCAAAGCGATCGAGATTCTCAAGACTGCCGCCGCCACGAATCGGCGAACACATTTCGTAATTTGCAATTCCGTTAAAGCCTCCTTCATGCAGTCCGCTGAAGAAGGCTTTGTAATCGATGAACCCGGTCCCAAATGGGACGGCACGCACGGCATCGGGTTCCGCTTTTTCGTAGTTGATCAAATCGGGACGATATCGAAACCGCGACAGCCTCACATAATCGGCATTTGTCGTAATTGCGGTATGCGGAGCGGCCAGGTATGCCGCTTGATACAAATCCTCTCCGCGAAGCGCCGGAGACCAGGCATCGAAGCCGAGTTTGCAGTTATCGCGATTCACGTCGTGCAAGAATTCCACCAATGATGTTGTTTCGACAGCGAGATCATGATGATTCTGCACGGCAATGACAATCCCCCTATCCTTTGCGAAATCGCAAATCTCTTGAATCGCTGTTACCGATTTCGTCCATGTGGCGAAATACGACTGCTGGTCGCTTTCATACGAAGTAAATAGCCGCACTGCGGTTGCACCGAGTGTAGCTGCAATTTCAGTCAGGCGATTCACGAAATGGATCTGCATTTCCTGATACGGTACTTCCGCTGCAACCGGGCTGCCGAAATCGGTGTAGGCAGCGATCACAGAACACTTCAATCTGTGCTGCTGCAACGTCATGCTCAAACTGTCGAGTTGTTCGGAGGTGACGTCCAGAGGCGAGAGATGTGGCCGCTTGCCGGCGATCATCACCGATTCGTAACCGAGCTTGGCGGCCTTTTCGATGAAATCAGTGATCCCCAACGACTGTTGTCCCCAATATCCAGCGTAACTGACCGAAAACAGGCTTAATTCCATCGATGCTTTCCTCCGAGAACTCAGAATTCGTGTCGCGCATGGAATGATAGTCGAACCGTCACTGATTATACTGTGCGCAAAATTGAATCGAAAGGACGTGATCGGCGTGAATCTGCCCGTGAATGAGAAGAGGTCGTTCGTGCATTGAACGTCCGAACTTCGAACAACCTCACTCTGGGGACCGACGCCTGAGAACATGGTCATCAGGAAGTTAAGAACATGACAGGATTCGCAACGCCCCTGAATCTCGATGTGTCGACGTGCCGCGATCGACAAAATCGATTGACAGACTGGATGCAACAGCAAGGCGTCGATCACGTCTGGTTGGTGACAGCCGAGAATGTGCAGTATTTCACCAGCTATCGTACCCATCGATTGCTGTCGACGGGGCTGTTAGTTTCATCCAATGGACACTGCACGCTGTTCACACCGAATGAAGTTCCCACGAACGTTGCCGCTGATGAAATTGTCTCGTTCGTCGCGCAGCACAATGCGACATTGCGGCAAGATCAAACGAGTGCTATTTCTGAAAAACTCATGGAATGCGTCGACACCGTTTCAACTTCCAGTCGATGGGGAATTGAATTTGGTGCCTGCCCCGCTGAATTCGTCATCCCTCTTGGGAAAACCAGGACCGGAGCTCTGGTCGACGCCGATCCTATTCTCAGGAAACTTCGCCGTCGCAAAGATGCCGACGAACTGGCCATGATTCGCCGCGCGATTGCCTGTTCGGAAGCGATGTATCAGCGTGCTCGAGAAATCATTCGCCCGGGCATTTCAGAAATTGAAGTGTACAGCGCGCTGCAATCAGCAGCTGTAGAGGTTGCGGGGGAACCACTCACCGCATTCGGTAATGATTTTCAATGCGGTACACCTGGCGGCCCCCCTCGACCTCGCCTTGCGGAAGCAGGGGAGTTATTCATTCTCGATCTGGGGCCGGCCTACCGCGGGTATTATGCCGACAGTTGCCGTACGTTTGCCGTCAGTCCGACGTTGAGTACCGAACAAGAACAGGCATGGGAAAAAATCGTCTCGGTTTTGAAATGGGTCGAAGAGACCGTCAAACCAGGCGTCAGCTGCAAAGAGTTGTTTCTCAAAGCGCAGGAGATCCTGGAGGAATACCGTCCTGGCGGGTTCATACATCATCTTGGTCACGGCGTCGGCTTGTATCCCCATGAGACGCCGCATTTGAATTCGGCATGGGACGACGTGTTTGAAGAAGGGGACGTTTTCACCGCCGAGCCCGGTCTTTACGGGCCTGAACTCCGAGGTGGAATTCGTCTCGAACATATGTATCGCGTGACGAGAACCGGCATTGAGCGTCTGATACAATTTCCGCTGGAAATGATCGGTTAACCCACGGCTGAAATTCGGAGAAAAAAAACGCCCACGAGGTCGATGACCCGTGGGCGTTGTGTACGTTGAATTCAGTTGTGGGAGGTCACTCAGCAACTTTGCCGAAAAATCCCCCTTTGTTGAGCGCGGCTACGGCATCCGTTACAACAATTCCCGTTCCTGCCAAAGTAACGCTTCCTGCTTCACGATCGACGTCGATCTTCGTCGTGCCTTTGACATCCTGCAGTGTCTTTTGCACGTCCTTCACGCATGCGCCACAGCAGAGATGCACGCCCGTCAATGTGATTTTGTCGGATTTTGCATCCTCTTCAGCACCGGATTCTGGAAATTCAATATCTTTCTTGCCATGTTTCGCGGAGCCAAAGAATCCTCCTTTTGCCAAGGCGTCGACGCCCCGTTGTGCGGCATCATCGTCAGCCGCTTTGAATGCGACGACTTTGGTATTGCGATCGACCTGAACATCAGAAACACCATCAACACCAGTCAGCGCCTCATTGACTCCATCAACACATGCACCACAGCAAAGGTGCACCCCTTTGACGGTAACGTCTCCTGCGAGCAAAGAACTTGCAGAAAGACCCAGGAAAAGGACTGCGGTCGCAATGGGAAGGGACTTCATAATGCGGTCTCCTCAACGAACGGAAAGGGGTGAAATCATACGGCGATCAACACAGATGATAATACACAACATTCGTAGTGTAAATAGTTTGATACATAAATGTAAAGCGATGCGAGAATATGAATGAAAGGAAGCGGTTCATTTGTTTACTGTTTTATCGAGCACGATTGAGTTATAGGCGTATAGAAAGTCTGTGGTCGCTGGCTAAAAGTTCAAGGCCTAAACAACATCGAGGCCCGGAAACAAATAAAATAATTTTTATGGCAATTATGGCCCGAATGTTTTGCAATCAGGTATGGGTTTAATGTTAAGATAAGGCGACATAGGTCGGATTCCGGATTCAAGTTCTGGTTGTGCGCCAACTCACTTTCAAAAAGGATTTCGAGCGTGGCAAAACTTGTGCGTAGAAATTTCAACTGGCTGAGGTTGTCGAGTTCTTGCCTGCTTCCTTTCGTCGTTTTGCAGGCGATGTGGATCACCTCGGAATATTCCCTGGTCAAGGCGGCAGAAAAGAAGTCGGGCAAATCCTCCTCATCTGATGTGCTCAAGGCTGCGACAAACGAGCTTTCCGCCGACCATGTCTCAGGCGGATCGATCGATGAAGTGCTGAATCAGGAAAATGTCACGCGAGGCGTTAAAACAGCACCTCTTCCGCTGGTGTCGGACCTTGCCTTCATTCGGCGTTTATCGGTCGATCTTATTGGGCGTATTCCGACGACCGCTGAAATTGAAGAATTTGAGAGTTGGCCCGAAGCGGAACGTCGCACGATGCTTGTCGATCAATTGATGAGCGATGACCGCTTTGTCGATCGTTGGACGACCTTCTATGCAGATCTCTTGCGGCTGCGCTCTAACGCAGAAGGGGGAGCAGCGGCAATCGCATACATTCATCGGTCTCTGGCCGACGAAGTCCCCTACGATGAATTGTGTCGACAACTGATCTCGAAGAACGGTAAAGCGGGTGCAGTCCCTGAAGTTGGTTTCATTCTTGGTGATGGGGCCGATCCGATGGCGATGGCTGGTGTAACGTCACAGGTCTTCCTCGGTATTCGCGTCGCTTGTGCCCAGTGCCACGACCATCCGTTCGATGTCTGGAAACGAGAAGATTTTTACGGATTAGCCGCGTTTTTCGGAAAGACCCGTCGTGTCGAAAACCAGTTCACCAACACGATTTACACGACCGAAGCCGGAGATACACTGGTCCTCTGGCCCCCTGAGGGCGTCGGTAAACCGGAAGAGCGCAAACCGATGGAGCCCCGTTTTCCATTTGCGATGTTGCCGGAAGATCATCCGAGCGTCGTTCGCTTGAATGCGCGCCGCAAAGCGCTCGCCGCCGAAAAAGCTGCTCTATTGGCGCAGCAAAGTGCCGAAGTCGATACCGATGACGTCTTGGACGATCTGCTGGCAGATGCCGACAAAAAAGTCGAACAACAGACGCGAAAAGAGGGTATCGATGAGTCACTCGAAGAGGCCCGCACCGAGGTTCGTAAGATCGGCAGAACGGGTGGGCGTAATACCACGAGTGAATGGCGGACAGAACTGGCTGAAGAAATCACCAGTCCCCGCAATCGTTATTTCTCGCGCTGTTTCGTTAACCGCGTCTGGAACGAACTGATCGGCCGCGGATTTGTCAATCCTCTCGATGACTTCAACCAGAACAATCCCCCGAGCCATCCTCAGTCACTCGATTATCTTGCCGATGAATTTGTCGCCAATGGTTACGATCTGAAGACCCTTGTCCGAATGATCGTCACCAGCGATATTTATCAGCGAGGTCACACCGACATCGCCGAAGAATCGGTGCGGAACGAACTGGAAGAATCGTTCCTCGCACTCCCTCACCGCCGCATGAATAGCGAAGCGCTGTACGACAGCATTGTTATCGCCGGACATTTGTTTGGGGTGAAGCATGAAGCGGGCAAGAACATGAAGACGGTCTGGACCGAAACCCGAGTTCCCAAACAGCCGGGAGGTTTGAATTCTCCATTGCTCGCCGGGGGCGACGGAAAATCGATGAAGCGAGAAATGGCTGCCGCCGACTCAGAAGAGCCGTTGCCCGGTTATAGTCTTGAAAGTGCTGTCGAACTCGACTTTGACGCATTGCTCGAAGAAAATCCCGAGGATCTCGTTGCTGCTGACGACGAGGGTGAAGGGGTCAAAGTCGAACAAATGCGTGCCATGTCGAAAGAAGAAATTGAAGCCGAGCGGATGCGGATGCAGGCTCAGCAGAATTCCTTTTCGTATATCGAACGATTTGTGCGGCAGAGGATCGACGACAATCCCTCCTTTATCAGTTCATTCCGAATGGCATCCCCTGCGGATTCCGAACACTTTCTGAGAGTATTTGGTCAGCCGGAGCGCATTCAACTGGGTGAAACGCGAGATCATGCCCCATCGATGCGGCAAGCCTTGATGTTGCTCAATGGTCGCCTGAGTCACGAGGCCGCTCGAGTGGGCGAACTCGAACCCATTTTTGAATACCTCGTTGGTCCCAGGAAGAATATCGAAAAGGCCGTCGAACTGGCTTATGTCGAAGTACTGACCCGCAAACCGACCAGCCAGGAAGTCGAAGAGGGGGTTGAAATCGTCAATACGGCTGACAACTCTCTCAATGGTGTCGCCGACTTGCGTTGGGTACTGCTGAACTGCAACGAGTTTCGTTTTGTTCCCTGATATAGACATTAGGTTGTTCCCGCATTGTGTTCTGTGCATCGAAAAAACTACTATTTTAGACGTTGAACAAGGAGTTCGCTGATGAAATCTTGTCCCGACTATCGCATGACTCGCCGGACGATGCTGGGAGCAACCGGTGCCACGTTGTTCGGCCTGCAGCTTCGCGAATTGCTCGCGTATGCCGACACGGCATCGCAGACCAAAGCCGAACACGTCATTCTGTTCTGGAACGGTGGCGGGATGACGCATCTCGATACATGGGATCCCAAACCGGGTCGCCCGACTCAGGGCGAATTCAACCCGATCGACACGTCAGTGCCGGGAATTCAGATTTCCGAGATCTTCCCACAACTTGCTCAACAAATGCATCATTGTGCGTTGGTCCGTTCGATCGCCGGTACTCAGGGAGATCACGGTCGCGGTACATATAATGTGCAGACCAGCTATCAAATGACGCCGAATCTCATTCATCCCGGTTTCGGTTCGGTCGTCGTTCACGAAAAAGATAAAATGAGCGAGTTGCCGTCATTCGTTTCAATCAGCGGTCGTGCTCCGAGAGCCAGTTATCTCGGTCAGACGTGCGAAGCGTATTTCGTCGGTGCCCCCGGCGAAAAAGACCCGTATCTTGCCTTCCCTGAAGGGATTACGCAGGTCCGTGGCAACAGCCGGCTCGAAGTTCTCGAACGCTTTAATCAGCGTTACAGTCAGAAGAACCCCGGAGAGTCGAATGTCGCCACAAAAACAGCGATCGGCGACGCCGTCAAATTGATGCGCAGTCCGGCGCTGTCGGCGTTCGAACTCGATAAGGTTCCGACCACGATGCTTAACCGATACGGCGACAATACGTTTGGTCGGGGAGTCATGCTTGCGAAACAGCTTGTCGAAACGGGTGTTCGTTTCGTGCAGGTCAATCGTGGTGGATTTGATACTCACTCCGCCAACTTCCCGGCGATGCAGGCACATGGCGATGTGATGGACCCGGCTCTCGCTTCGCTTGTCGAAGATCTCGCCGAATCGGGTCTGTTGAAGAAGACGCTGATTGTCATGCTCAGTGAATTCGGACGCACGCCAATGATCAATGAAGACGCAGGTCGCGATCACTGGGCCAACGTATTCAGTTGCTTTATTGCCGGAGGGGGTATTACCGGTGGAACGGTCATCGGTTCTTCTGATGAAGACGGCTATGAACCGAAAGACCGTCCGGTTCAGGTCGCCGATCTGCACGCGACGTTCTGTCAGACGCTCGGAATTGACCCGGCGAAGGAAGTGATGACGCCGCTCCGTCGACCGATGAAACTTGTCGACAACGGTACACCGATTGCGGAACTGTTTGCGTGATGAGCGATGATTTCCGGTTCCCTGCCTGAACGCGAAAGGTGGATTTCACCGGCATCGCAGGTTTTTTGACTATGTTCCGTGCCTTTATGTTAATTATGCTATGAACAATAGAGGTCGGCTCGACATCTCGACGGGTCGACCTTTTCATATTTCGGGATGTCGGCATGCGATGAGTCTGTCGACCCAATTCGCAAATTCGTTACCGCAAACACGGTTGGAATTGGCTTGAAAACGTCACGACGACAAAAGCCGATATCCTGTTGACCGAACCAGACGCCCTGATTTAGGTTGGAAAGGATGCCAGCTTATCAGTCGACGAAAAAAATTCAGATATCCGAGGCGGGCAGGATAGGACTTGCCGGCCGCAAAGGGGGACGTCGTGATCGTCATTCGCCAATCGCTGAAATCATTGTTGGTGCTGCTCACGATCGGCACCGGTTTCCTGCTTTTCGGCTTGGAACTCTCCCGTTCCCAGGATTCCGCCAATGAGGCTGCGCCTGACGAGTCGACATCAGGTTTGCGCGGCTCGATTATCGAAGATCGAACCGCATCCAAACTGATCGAAGCGGGCGATTCCCGCATGGATGCCAACGAAGCCGACAAGGCCGTTGAGATTTGGGAATCGGTTCTCGAACGATATCCCCGCAGCCGTTATCGTTTCGTCGCCCATATGCGCTTGGGTGATTATTACCTTCAGCGCGACCGCTCGTACGATAAAGCCCGCCTGCATTTCGAAGCTGCCGCCAGCGAAGAAAACTCCGACGAAGAACAGCGGGCCGAAGCCACGCTCCGTCTCGGTGTCGCACATTTCGAATCGCGCAATCACGGGAAATGCTTTCAGGCGATGCGAGACGTCATCGAAAAATTTCCCGTCAGCCCTCAGGTGAATCACGCGTATTACTACATCGGCCTGGCTCACTTTCAATTGGGACATTACAGCCGTGCTATCGCCGCTCTGGAAAAAGTAGGAACGAATGTTTCCGAAGAAGACGGTATGACCCCTAAAGTGGAAGCCGGCAAACGGTTTTTCGTCAAAATTGAAGATGCCGATCTCGCCGTACTCGAATCCAATCAGGCAATTGATGTCAAATGTACTACGAAAAGTGGCGACTCTGAACTCGTAAAGTGCTATCCGGTGGGGCGAAACGTTCGTATCGCACTCGGAAGCATTCCCACGGCATTGGGAAAGACGGTGCAGGGGAATGGCCGACTCGAAGTCATCGGCAACGACGAAGTACATATCACTTACATCGATTCGCACACAGCCGACCGCACATTCGATCGACCTGTCGACAAGCAGATAATGATCGTAAGTAACGCTATGGTGCAGGTCATGGACGGCGCATTCAACGAAGCTCTGCAGGGGGTCGTCCTTGATAAATCGATGAATCTACAGATCATCGATCTCGATCGGGATCTCGGTGACGACGCCGATACATTGACGGCAATCGTCGAAGTCTTTCGCGTCAAGACCGAAGAAGAGCTCGAGAATGAAGCAATTGCCCTGCAACAACAGGCGGCGACTCAACCTCCTGTGGAGAAAGCAGAGGATGATATCGACATCCCGGGTGACGAAGAGGAAGTCGATCGTCTGAAACGTGTCGACCGACTGGAAGTGACTCTCACCGAAGCAAAGATCAAAGTGACATCCTCTCCAACGCTTCCCTCGCCCGATGATGATGATGAGTCGAGATCTGCCGCTCAGTCCGAAGACGAGAAATCGAAAACCGAATCCAGAAAAACAGCCGATGATAAGAAGGCCGAAAAAGTCAAAAAAGAGGACGTAGGGGATCAACCGTCACCGGCAAGTGACGAGCCCGAATCACCGCTGAATGCTTCTGCCGAACCGGTTGATGATGGTTCTGTACATAGCGGAGTCTTTCGCGGCAACGTGCAACTGACGAAAGCAGACGAGGTCGTCGAAAATGACGATCAATTGCAGGCTCGTCCCGGTGATCTTGTAAGAATCAGTTATATCGACGACCGAAACCTCTCACCCGATTCGCAAATTGTGCTCGGCGAAGTCCGATGCATCGAAGGCAATCTGGGAGGGGTTCGCGTGACGCGCGCGATGATTTCCAATGAAGAGCTTCGGGTCCGCACGAAATTAAAGACCGCCGATGCTCTGATGAACATTGGCAATCGTTATAAAGAATTCGGTCTCGGCGAGAATGCGACGCGAAAATATGAAAATGCATTGCAGGTTTGCGAAGAAATCATGCAGGAAGCAACCCAGACGGGAGGTGCGCTGCTTGAAGAAACGTACGTGCAACTCTGGCAGATTTATTTTGCAATGGATCAGCTTGATCTCGCCGCAGTAATGGCGTCGAGACTTCAACGAGAGTTTCCACAAAGCGGTTTTGTCGACGATGCTTTGCTGCAGCTTGCCGACGTTGCCCGGAAGCAGAAAAACTACAATCGGGCGATCGGTATTTATACTCGGCTGGTCAATATGCAGACGAGTCAACTCCGTGGTGACGCACAATTCGGAATTGCCGAATGTTACGACGAAATGGCCGCAGTCGCTTCGGAACTGCAGGGCAATCAACTCTACGATCGGGCATTTCAAGAATACAAAAAGGTCTTCGATCAATATCCCGAAAGCGGTCGGGTTGGCGAAGCGGTTGCCAAAATGGCCAATTACTATTACCGCCAGAAGGACTATACGCGGGCGATCGATACCTTTGAAACCGTCCTCGCCAGCCATCCAGATGCGAAATTTCTTGATGTCATTCTCTTTAACTATGGGCGATGTCTCTACCGCATGAATCGTCGGGACGATGCCCGGCGACGGTTCGATCAATTGATTTCCGATTATCCGGAAAGTCCGCTCGCTGTCGATGCGAAGAAAATATCGGAAGCGCTGGCAAAAGCCTCGAACTAGATTCCACACTTGAATTTCAATCGCTGACGAGAAGCGATCTCAGTTTCCACTGAACCATCTCGTGAAAGGATTTCCGTATGAAACGCCCTGGAACCCTAACGCTGTTCGTCTTGGCGATTTTAAGCGGTCTCTTCTGTCTAAACCTTTACGGTCAGGCCAAACCGGATCAGGCCGATTCGCAAACCTCGTCGTCCGAAGTCGTCGACGAGGTCTCGCGGCAAGCCATGATTCTGGAAACCGAACTAAGCAAGTATAAGGCAACGGCCCCCGAAGCAGCTGATGTGATGGTGGAGTTGGCCGACCTGTACCACGCAAACGGTCGCGCTTTTGGTCTGATTCGTGTTACCCAACGCTTTGTCGGTGCGCATCCCGATGACAATCGGCATCAGCAGATGATGCTGAAATTGATCGACGGTCTCGACGCGGTTTCGCGGAATAAAGAAGTCACTGCAGCGTGTCGTCAATTCCTGTCGAATTACCCCGACGCAGCGGAATGCCCGGCGATTGAAATCCGTCTGGCCGATGCCCTGTTGCAGATGCCCAACGAACAGGACGCCACCGGCGACGCCTGTCGTGCTGTCTGGAAACGTCAGCCTCAGACCGATCTTGGTAAGCGTTATGCGCTGCTGTCGCAAACGTATTATGCATCGTCATACGACAAAAATGTCTACACCAAGGGGGCGATGCTTGCCGACGAAATGCTCGATGAGATGCCGGCCGATGGGTTCCTCGATGAAATTGCCTGGCAGGGAGTTGCTCAATGGCGTCGCGGCAGCGAGTGGGCAAAGAGCATCGGTACGGCTCAAAAGATGATTGCGAAGGGAATCCCCACAGACAAGCAACGACTTCGGCAAATTCATTACTGGATCGCTCAAAGTTATAGCTCGCTCGGTCAATGGGCCAACGCGGTTGCCAGTTTCAAACAGGCACGCGCGATGTTGGATGATATGGATATCCATTATCAAATCGTGAACGTGATGTACAACGATGCGGCGATCAAAGCCGCCGAAATGGATCCGGTCGTCACCGAGTTCTTTCAAAAGTATCCCGACAAAACCGACCGGTACTTATTGCGCGGCCTGCTCGCTCTCAAGTACGAACGGGAAGGGGAAAAGGCAACGGCTCATCGGTTGTTCGGAGAACTGTTGAGTTTTGATGCCGCCCGCAACAATCACGCTTCGGCCTTTCTTCGGACGGATCCCAATAACAGCGATCCGAATGTTCCGCCGAATTACTCGGCATTGGAATCGACCCTCGTTCAGGCGATAGCGAATAATCCCACCGATTACGACCGCGCCTACCTCCGGTATGTATTGGCGTATGAGTTGTATCGCGACCGTATGAAGGACGATGCCAAAATGCGAGCGACGCTGCGCGAGCTTATCGTGCAGTCACCCACAAATGACAGCTACACTCGCAGTGCAATCGAAACATTACTTTACACTCCAGAGAGCGAGCAATCCTTTCAAGCCGACGTCGGGTTAATTCTCA
This sequence comes from Planctomycetota bacterium, assembly GCA_027618475.1. Lineage (GTDB taxonomy): Bacteria > Planctomycetota > Planctomycetia > Planctomycetales > Planctomycetaceae > JAQCEJ01. The sequence goes on from JAQCEJ010000013.1 coordinate 55,422, forward strand.
AGTCACGCCGCGATCATGTCGAACTGGCGACCTTTCGCAATATGCCCGTGAACTGGGCCGATCAGGCCGTCAAGAACGACATGCACAAAGCTCATGCCGAATACATGACGGCGCAACTCGCTCAGGCCGATCAGGACATTGTCATGCGACATTGGATCATCGGCGAATCGAATGATGCAGCCGCTCCTCAGTCGCGCGATCATCTGATTCTCACACAACTTGGTGCTCTCAACGATAAACAGTTTCAGCAGATTGTTTCTCAACAGGCGTACTGGCTACGCTATTCAGCTCCGGCCGATCAGCGTCCGAACTGTGTGGCAATGTACGGTCGACTGATTCAGAAATTCCCCAAGGACGAAAACTTTGCGCTGGCGTATCTTCAAGCTGCCACCGATTATGGTCCTGTCGAAATCGCCAAAGCGGCGACCGAGCATATGCTCACGCTGATTCCTGTCGCTCATAATGCAGAAACGTATCGTCGCTTGGCTTTGGCCGTCGATCAGAATAAAGACCCCGAACTGATGAAGAAGGTGCTTAACTGGATCGCCGCCCAGGAACAACGTCTGGGACAAAGCGTCGGTTATGCCTACTACATCGGCGACGTATTGGCCAATCTGGAACTACTCTCCGACGCGATGGCGTACTGGCGTTCGCATCTGGCGACCGATTTGAATCAATCGGATTCTTATAATTGTGCGTTGCGAATTGCCCGCAATCTGGCCGATGCCGAGCGAATGCAGTTCCTCACCGAACTCACGCAGCTCGACACCATTTATCATGGCACTTACGCCACGTGGCTCGCGGATGAGTATTTGAAACTGAACGATCTCCCGAAATTCCAGGCAACATTACAAGCCGCTCGCAAAAAACAGGACGCCATATTCTATCGAACCTGGGCTGTCGATTCGAATCCGGCGATATCGTGGATCCATAATTGGCGCAACAACGCTGAAGCGGCTGAGGCCGACAAGAAATTGATCTACTCGGCCGTTCGCGACTTTAACGCCGGACTCCCCTCTGCCGTCGCCGAACTGGCACTTTGGGAATTGACGCTGAAAGATGACGTTGCTCCGATGGCGTATTTACTCGCACTTCAGAATGCGACCCGTACAGCCGGTGATAGTACGTACGACTGGGATCAGATGAATATCTACGCCCAATCGGCTCTTTCTCGGAAAGACTACATTACCGCCGCGACGTTGCTTACTGGCATGCTATCGAATATTCCCGCCGTTGATGAAGGGCGAAAGCAATCGGGTCGGGAGTTCGTAGCGCAGAGTTATTCGCGCATCGGTGGCGTCGGTGTCACGATTGACGAAAAAAGTGAAATTGCACCCCTTCTACAAGCCGGTCTTCATTTGCGATTGGGGGATGAAGATTTGGCGTGGCAAACCTATTTGAACAATCTTGCTTTGTTTGATGCCCACCGTTACGAAGTTCCCGTCGATCTGATGTTATTCGTTTGCCAGCGGCACATCGTGGCCGGCGGCGACGATAATCATAATCGAGTCGAAGATATTCTACGTGGGTGGCTGGTGAAGTACGGAGAAGCGAAGGAATTCGACACATCGATTACGGCCGAAGTTCAACTGCTGCTGGCGAAGAATTTCTTCCAGGCTAAACGATTTGATGTTGCTCGCTCCGAATACTCAACGGTGATGAACCGATATCCCGAAACGCCGCAGGCAGTCGAAGCCGAATTCGGTATCGGTGAATCGTTCATGGCACAAAAGGTCTACGATCAGGCCGAATCGGTGTTTGAAAAGCTTTCGAACAGCCGCGATACCGACATTGTCGTCCGCGCCGAATTTCTCCGCGGCGTGCTCGCTCATCGTCGCGGTGACCCGGACGAAGCACGCAACATTTTCCGTGCGGTGCTCGACAAAGTCCCCAGTATCGAACTGGCAAACCAGGCGTTGTATCAGCTTGCCGAAGTGTATCGGGAAGAAGAACGTTATATGGATCAGCTTAATCTGCTCAACACCGTCGGCAGGTTAGGTCGCGCCAGCAAACGGACGCATCGTCCCGGTACGTCGTTGTCGGTCGTCGTTCAAGACAGCGACCTCGGGATCAGCCGTGGTCAAAATAAGGTTCCTGTCATCGTCACGACCGAACCTGGAGGGGACCGTGAGATCGTTTATCTGACATCGGGCGGCGCGGGGCGAGGCCTGTTCCGAGCCGATCTTGATACACGTCTCGGTGAAGTCGTACAAGGCGACCACGTATTACAACTCACGGGAAAGGATATTATCCGTTGCGATTATCCCGATGAATTCAAGAAAGAATTCCGCAAAGTGCCGCTGTCGGACGTCGAAATCCACATGGCGGCTGACGGAAAATTTGAAATGGCGAGCAGTCGTATCGTCGATCAGAAACAAGAATCGTTCAGCGACCAGCTTCAAAAAGAAGTCGACGACAGTCCCGAAGCGATCGAGCGGCGGGCTTCGCAGATTCGTCCGGCGTGGCAGGTCAAACCGGGGAATCAGATTTATCTACGCGTTGAAGATGCAGATCGCGATAACTCGAACGAACCCGATGAAATCGTCGTCCGACTGAATGCCGAGAGTGGCGATTCGTTGCAGGTTACCATGACCGAAACGGGACCGCATACGGGGATTTTCGAGGGGACAGCGCCGACCGGAGAGCTTCCAGCCGGGGCACTCGCCAGTGATACCGCGATACAGCATAGTCCGCTGATGGCGATCGACCGGGATCCGAATACGTTCTGGATCAGTGAACCCGATGGAGCAACTCCCAAGTTTCTCACCGTGGATATGAAGGATTTGAAAACGGTCAATCGATTACGAATCAGTTCGCCCCGTGCCGACCAGCATATTCCGATTCGCGGTGATATTCTCGGTAGCAACGACGGACAATTCTGGTTCCGTATGGCGTCGCATCCTCTTCCCGACCCGACACCGCCGGTCACCGAAGAATTTGGCCATATGAAACGCCGCGTCTTTGCCGGCAATTATACCGGCTATTCGAACTGGCAGCAGATTCTTAATCTCAGCCGTAATATTCAACCGGTCGAAGAGGACGAGGTAACAGAACTGTTATGGTCGCGTCCTGCCGATGCTGAAGATGCGGCGGAACCATATACTGTGATCTGGGAAGGATTGCTCGTTCAAGACCGCCCGGGAGCAGCACGCATTTATGTGCAGGGTGTCCGCACAGCCGTCTGGATCGATGGAAATCTCGAACTTCCCGTAGGACAGGGTAACCGTTCGGTTGATGTCTGGCTCGAAGCGGGAACTCATCCGCTGACGATCTTCGCTGCGACGACCAATGCTGCTCAGGGAGTTGGTGCCACGATAGCCAGGGAAGATCACCGTGCCGACAGCATTGTGGCATTGCCATTCCGGGCTGCCGATTTTGATCTCGATCGAGCCGATCTCAAACCGGCAACGCCTCGGGCTCCGATTCGAAGTGATTTTGGCCGCACCGAATGGACGATGGAATTCGAACCGATGGAACTTCGGTACGTCAAACTGATGATTCACGAATTCCTCGGTGAGGCCGTCGCCATCAATCATGTCGAAATCGCCGGCGAGGACGATGAAATCTTTATTCCGACCGAGTACGACATTCTGACGCTTCCCGATAACGATATTCTCGAAATTGCGGGAGGCGATATCATCACCGGTACGTATACCGATGAATTTACGCAAGGTGAACTTGAACACAGTCGACTGCTTTCAAGCCAGTTGACCGCCACGTATTATAACGCATCGGTGACCCCGATTACGTACGAATTTCAGCGAAATACCAACGGCAATGTCTTTACCATTCGTAAAACATTAAAACGAATCGAACCGGGCGAACGGTTCATCGTCGAGATCGTCGATTTTGATCACGACCAGACCGATGAACCCGACACTCTTCCCTTCGAGCTGATTGCATCGAATGGAGACGTTGTCGAATACATCGCTACGGAAACCAACCCCAACACCGGTATCTTCACAAAGGAAATCGACACGTCAGCCGTAAAAGAAAATGGCAAGATACACGTACAAAAAGGAGATCGACTTTATCTCCGATATATCGATACGCAAAATACGTTCCCCGGACACGCCGTTCCGCGTGAAACCGCAGTGTATGTCAATCAGCCCTCAGAAGGGCAGATTCGAATTCTCGAGTCGCGAGTCATTCCTGCTGCGGATCCGCAATTAGGACCGCCGCAGTTCATTTATCAGGTGACGGACGACCGGCCGGCGACGGCATCGGTTGCCTTTGAGGCCCCACTGACCATCGAGGTCATCGATCCCGACTCGGCGAAGGATAGCGGCAGCAAAGTGACGGTCTCGGTGAAAACGACAGACGGCGCGATTGTCGATGTCGAATGCGTCGTCTCTGGTGCCTTTACGCGAACGGCGTCTCAGGTTTCCGGAGCGGCTGCCGATGCGATTGCACTCGAAGACGGACGCTTTGTTGGGCAGGTCATCCTGCAGCTCGGCAGTAAGGCGAGCCCCACCCTCGTGCCGGTCCATTCCGAAATGCCTCGGAATCTCATCGGGGGACCGAACGTGGATGACGAAAACGGTAAAACATCAGCCGTCGATCGAAGTCTGGTGACAAAGGTTCTCAACCTCACCGGTAAAGATCGCATCACCGGCATCTACAAAGACGAACTTCGACCGAAGGGTAAAGCACAAAGTCTCGCGGCGAACGCCCGTTTGGTTACTACGGGAAAACTCGCCTGTACCGACCGCGAATACAACAAACTGGTGACCCAGTTACATGTCGGCGAACGATTGTTTCTTCGTGTCGACGACGCCGATCGAGATGTGACCGATGATCGCGACGCCATTGAAGTCGAAATCACAACCGAGTTCGGTGATAAAGAGCTGATTCCGCTGTTTGAAACGCTTCAGCACAGCGGTCAATTTACGGGGTCACTCACGCTCAAACCGAGTGAAAAACCAACTCCGAATAACATTTCCGCCGATGATCCGGCGATCGAATGCTTTTTCGGCGATACGCTGTCGATCCGGTATTTCGATCCGTCCGCCAGCACCGAACAGGGAAAACTCGAACTGCTCGAAGAAATTCCGGTCGTCATCGGCACCGATGGTCTGGTCACCGCGTTCAGCAAAACGTTCAACAACGAACAACTCGCGGTCGAAACGAAATTTCATATCGCCGAGAGCTATTTTGAACTCTTTAAGAGTCACCAGGAACTGGGTCGTAAGGCCGATTTCCAGACCGATCTCGAAGCCGGTCGACGGGTGCTTAAGGAAGTTATGGAGGATTACCCCGATCCGAAGTACGTCCCACGCATTGCTTATCTATTGGGGCAGTTCTCGCAAGAGCTGAAGCAATGGCACGAGGCGATTCAATCGTACGATTTGATCGTGCGTCAGTATTCCGATCATTCGCTCGCCGCCGATGCGCAGTACAAGCTGGCACAATGCCACGAAGAAGCGGGCGATTTCGATCAGGCACTGGAAGCGTACGTCACTCTCGCTGCGACATATCCGAAGAGCCCGCTCATCGCCAGCGTGATGATCCGCATCAGTGATTACTTCTATAAAAACGGACGGTTCGAGGTCGCGGCGCAGGTCGGCGAAAAATTCCTCGAACAGTTCGAGGGACATCAACATTCATCACGCATGGCATTCCGTAACGGCCAATGTTATTTCAAAGCCGAAAGCTTCGTAAAAGCAGGAATTTCATTTGACCAGTTTTCCAAGCGGTTCCCCGATGATGCTCTCTGTTCAGACGCGATGTTCTGGTCAGGCGAAAGTTTTCGCAAGGCGAACAACAATGTCGAAGCCTTTCGGCGTTATAACCGCTGTCGCTGGGATTTCCCCGCCAGCGAAGCGGCGAAATTCGCTCGTGGCCGATTGGCCCTTCCCGAGATGTTGCAACAATTCGAATCCGAAGCCAGCGCAGTTGAGAACGATAACTAATGATACGCATACTATTGATTCTGACGACTTTCATGGGATTCTGGTCGATTTCTGTTCCCGCTGTATTTGCACAGGATGAGGCGGATTCCACCTCTCCGGCTGCGTCACCGGAGGATTCATCCGTGAATTCGTCGGCAGTCAGTGACGGCACAGCTAAAGGCGATGGTACAGCACCGTCCGATGAATCTATGGAAACAGTTGACTCTGCAACCGACGATTCCGGATTCATGAGTCGTTTCAGTGAGATGCTGCATTCCGGTGCGATGGGTCTGATGTTGAAGGGGGGGCTCTTTATGTGGCCCATTCTTCTCATGGGAATTGCGGCATTCGGCGTAATGATCGAGCGATATCGCAGTCTGAAAATGCTGGCGACCGATACACAGGCCCTGCGATCGCAAGTCCGATCGTTTCTCGAACAGGACCAGGTCGAGGAAGCACTGGAATTGTGCGAAAATCAACCGGGCCCGGTCCCCGCGATTCTCTCTGCCGGTTTGCGCAAGTACGTTGTTCTTCGACGACTGGGGTACGACGCCGCTCGCATTGAAGAGCAGGTTGTCAAGGCGATGGATGATTACGGCATCCACGTCGTCGCTGCTCTTGAGAAACATTTGCCGAGTCTGGCGACTGTTGCCAGTGTCGCTCCCATGCTCGGTTTTCTTGGGACGGTCTCGGGCATGGTAAATTCGTTCGACACCATTGTTGCTCAAATGGGGGAAACAAATATCGTTGAAGCCGCGGCAGGGGGAATCAGCGAAGCGTTGCTGACGACCGCATTCGGGCTCATCGTCGGAATTCCCGCTTATGTGACATTCAATTATTTTACGAGCGTCATCAATCGGTTCGTCCTCGAAGTCGAGGAATCGGCAACCGAACTCATCGAAACGGTGACGCTGCAGATGGCATTGAGACAACGCGAATCCACAGAGGCCTGAAGTGGCGATGAGCAGAATGATCCCGATGATTTTTCGACGACACGAAATATGAGCTGATCAGTAATATGCTTCAGAAACTCAAACGATCGAATCGGTTGCTCGTTGAGCCTCCCGCTGCGGCATCCGGAGATATTGCGTTCAATCTGATTGTGTTCTTTCTGGTTTGCGCGTCGATTCAGCCCGATCGTGGTTTCAAGCAGACGATTCCGCGTAGTGAAACACAGAACGAACAGAAACAGGACGAACCACAGAACATCGAAATCCAGTTGACGCGAACAGCCGTGCTGATTAACGGTACAAACGTTCCGATTGCCGAGTTCGTCGGCCGGCTGCGGTCGCAACTCAGCGGTAAGACGCGCCCCGAAGATCGCGTCGTCATCGTCAAGAGTCAAAAGGATACCCCCTACAAACATTGGATTGACGTCACCACCCGTATTGAAGAAGCGGGTGGAATCGTCACGCTGCAAATGGAAGAAGAACGAACCGTAACGCTGCCGCAATAATTATGAAGATTTCCCGTCGAACAATGCGATGCGATGTGCCGAACACGGCGATGGGGGATATTGCGTTCAATTTGCTCATCTTTTTTGTGATTCTCGCCCGCGCGCAAGACGACAGCCATCTGCATTGGAATCCGGCACAGGCTGAAAAACTCGAATCGTCAGGAAACTCGGTCGTCAGCGTTCTCGTCGATTCTGAAAACAAATTGTATCTTAATGGCTCCGAAATCGGCATTTCGCAACTCGCAGATCGAATCGAAGAACTCCTCGGTAATATGCCGGCGGGAAAACGAATCGTGCTTCTGAAAGTGCATCAGGATATTCTCGCCCAACGGTTCGAACCGATTTTAGAGGCGATTAGTGAAGCGGGAGGCGATCTGGTGCATATTCTGGAAGAGAATAAAACGTCAACCCCGAAATGATTTAATGAATTACGAGAAGAACTCATGACACAACAGAATCCATCCGGGCTGCGTGGTGACATCAGTCGTCTAAAGGAACATGGCGGCACGACGGTCGCCGAACTCCAGGACTTTGTCCGCCAATTGCATGGTCGAAGTCCCAGTGAAGTGCTGGGGATCGTTTCCGGGAACCTGCTGATTCGCTCGTTACTTGAAGCCACGGCTTATATGGCGGTCCTCATTGCCCTCTTGACGGTGATACCTTTCATGCTGAAGTCTGACGCGCCTCCCAAGGCCGCAGCGACGCCCGCCGCCGTTAACGCGCCGGCCAGCACGACTGATGCGACTGCGCCGGTGAGTCCGACCACGTCGGATGACGACCTCAGCGAAGAGAACGCGCAAAAAGCGGTCGAAGTCATGGGGCTGGGCGAGACGAAAACGGCCGACCCAGATAAAAATCCGCTCGATAATCTCGATAACCTTTTGGATGATGTGAAATAACCGTTTGCACTTTAGCACATATTCAGTAACCGCATGCTACCAAGTCTTTCCAGAATCCGGTCGAACATCGACACCATCACGGCGAGCGTCCTAGCCGTATGGATGGTCGCGATCGCCGACTGGTTTTTGACGAAACGCCTGCCAGCCGTGGTGACAGCGTTATTTATGCTTGCTGCCGTGGGTTATCTCGGCCGTCTTGCGTTTCAGACGTCGAGACAACCGATACGGGCGATCCGCACGTTGAATTTACAACTGTCGGCATTGTTTATAGTGACGTGGCCGTTCGTGGTCTGGGTGTTGGACATGCTCGAACTCCGCGAGGCGAGTGCGATTTTTGCCCGCTGGGGAACCGGAGGGCTTTTTTGCATCGGACTCGCCTGGTTTGTCTGGGGAATGGAACTCGCTTCGCAGCGATTCGAACGAATGCGGCATCAACGAGATACAAATCTGCCGCGATCCTGGCATCCGCTCGACGTTCGCGCCTGGTATTACGGAGAGCGCAGTCCAAAACTGCGTCAATCTCTGGCCGGGCTTCTCAGCTATTCGCTGATGTTTCTCTTTGCATTGTTACTGTTTTCTCAACTCAGTGGCTGCCAGGAACTTTACGAAATGCCGGCGGGGGGAGGAGAGCAACAAACCGTTGCACAGACGGTCAAACTTCAAAAAATCATCAAAAAGAAATTTGTCGTCAATCCGTTCAGCGCTATCCTCTTCAAGGTGCCACCGATCGATGAAATCAAACTGCAGCTGACGGAAATCACAAAACATGCCTACACCGTCGGCTATGGTCAGGGGGAAGGAGCCGGATACGCCGGCGGAACCAAGCAAGGGAAGGTTCGCTTTATTCGTATCGAATACGCCGGCGGCGACTGGGATCAGGATTTCGGAGTCGGTTCCGATCTCAATATGCTAATGGAATATGGCCTGCGGACCAATCAGCCCGTCAATTCACACACCGAATCGCGGACGATCGAACAATTAAAGAACTTTCCCGTCGGCAGCAGTCCCCCTTTTGTCTTCATGACAGGGCAGGGGAGTATTTCGCTTTCGAGTGCTCAGGTTAAAATTCTGCGCGAGTATCTCGATGAAAAACATGGCATGCTCTTCATCGATAACGGGGGAAGCGGGCATTTTCATAATCAGGTGTTGGCGATGATGCGGAATGTTCTGCCCCAGGTTCGGCCGACGCCGATTCCGCTCGACGACATTATTCATCGCGTTCCCTTTCAAATTCCTTTTCTGCCGTACGTGGCACCCCACGGTGGTAAAGAGGCACTTGGCTGGCGCGTCGACGGACGCCTGGTCTGTTATTATCATCCCGGCGACATTGCCGACGCCTGGGCCGACGATCATGCGGGTGTCCCTCCTGAAATCTGGGAGGCCTGCTATCAATTAGGAACTAATGTCATCAATTACGCACATGCGGAGTACAGCAAATGGCTGGTATCACGTGGCGCTGCCAAGAAATAACAATTCGATATCATCGTGCGTTCATTTTGGGCATGATTTGCCTGTGGACCGCAATGATATTCGGTTCGAACGGTCTCGTCGCTGCACCTCTTGATGAGTTGCCACTCGACCGCTGGAAAGATTTACGCGAGACCGAACGCTATCAGATGCAGATCGCCGAGAAGTATTATCGCGAGCAGAACTGGAAAATTGCTGCAGGTGAATACGAAAAATTCATCACGCTGCACGAAAAAAGCTCCGGTTCAGCGTTTGCACAGATGAAGTGGTCGATCTGTCAGGTCCGGCTGAAAAAGCTGAATACAGCCATCAAGGATGGTTTTCAATCGGTTATCGATTACTGGCCCGAATCCCCCGATGCGATGGTTTCTGCCTATTACATCGGCCACACCTACAAAGACATGGGGGAAATCAAACAAGCCAAAAAAGCATACCAGCAGGTTCTTCAGAAATATCCGAAGGCGTCTGTTGCCGCGTATGCCGCCGTCGATTTGATTGATCTTGCCACCCTGGAAGACGACAAACAAACGCTTAACACGCTCTGGAAAAAACTGACATTCGATACCGAACGAACCAACGACACACGCAGCATCTGCGAAAACGCATCGCGGCAATACGCTTCGCATTCACTTTACCACGGCGGTTCGAAGAAAGCCGCCAAGTCGCTGTCGACGACATATGTCGAGACATCTCAGTTGGTCGATCAGCTTGTTGTCCTTTCAATTCAGGCAATCAACCAGTTGATGCAGGACGAGAAAAATCGAACGCAGGCAGAGAAACTCGCCGACGATGCCATCAATCATGTACGTGGTGCGATGCCGGCCGATATTTCGACACCCGAACAAAAATTGTTCTCGCAAAACTGCTGGTTTGCGATCGCGCGATTGTACGATGCGACCAAACGCCCCGAACAAAGCGACGAGACCTATAAGCTCACGCTCGAAAAGCTCGGTCGAAACGACGAGATTCTTGCCGAATACGCTCGCTGGCGTAAAACTCAAGGAAAATACGAAGAAGCCCGCCAACTGTACGCTTCGTACGAAAACAAAATTGAGGGATTATCGCAAATCGCCTACAGCTTCCGCGAGCAGCAGAAGTGGCCTGAAGCCATTGCCGTCTATCAGCAACTGGCCGGCATGGATGCCGAACGCCAATTCGATTGGCTCTCGCAGGCGGCGAGCACTCATCGACAGGCACACGAATGGATGCAGGCGATCAACATCTATCAGGAATTGATGGCCAAGGACGCCGACCGCGCGGACAGCTGGCTATGGGAAATTGCCTACACGTATCGCATTTCGGGACAGTATAAAGAAGCGATTGGATATTACCGCCAGTGTAATAACTTTCCTGGTAATTATCAGGAAATGGCGATCTGTCATCGCGCTCTCAAAGAATACGGCGAAGCGATTGTGTTATACAATCAAATCGTCGGTACCGATGAAAACTGGGCACCATGGGCGATGATTCAAATCGGTTATACGCGCGAAGAAGCCGAGCAGACCGAACAGGCCATCAAGGCGTTTCAACAGGTGTGTAAGCGATTTCCAAAAAACCAATACGCCAGCCAGGCTCATGCCCATTTACAGACCAAATATAAAATCACAGTCACGCTCGGCGGCGCGAAAGACGAGTAGCTGAAAAAGTAGAGACTGAATCGATTTCTTAACCTGCTCAGCATCGAAGCTCATTTCGATTTTTGCCGCAATCACCGTGTTGCGAAAGGATGATCACGTGAATCGGATTGCTGCCACTATTTGTTTTGCACTTCTCGTATGCGGCTGCGGTTCCGATACTCCTCCCGACGCGGCACACAATGCGACATCGACAGTTCCCAAATCCACCAACGATTCGTCATCCCCCGCGAATGTGTCGTCGCCGGAAGATAAGGCCAAGGCAGCGCCAGCCAAAAACAGCCATGCGACAACTGTAGACGATCAGTTGAAAAAAATAACGAAGGAAGTCCAGCAGAAAAACTGGGACGCCGCCGATACAAAACTTTCCGCGCTGCGAGAAACGCTTGGCGATGACGCGACGGAAGATCAGCTTGCCAGTTTGATCGAGATCGAAAATGCCGTTGCGGCCGGGCGGGAGGAGATCCGCCGGGAACAACGACAATCGATGCTCATGGAAGCGAAGTCGGCCTACGATAACGGCGAGTGGGACACGTCATTTAAGAAAATCGATGCGATTGCCGCTCTGGCGCCGACTGAAGCGGAACGCATCTCGCTTAATGAACTCCGCAACTCGATTGACACGGCGATGAAAGCCGAACGCCGACTCGCGTCGTGGATCAAGCTGCTCGGTTCGGACGACTCAGGACAAGTCAAAGCCGCACAGACGCAATTGCTCGACGAGCCGGATGTCGCGTTACCGCTTGTGCGGCAAGCCATTCGTCGAAACGATACGGCAACGACGAAGAATTCGCTCGAACTCTTGAGGAAGATGCGAAATCCGGCCGTGACTCTACCCATCATGGTCAGCGTGCTTGAAAGTCCTGATCAACAGGCAAACTGGGACGACGCTGTGAAGGAGATTCTGCGGCTCGAACATCCGGGAGCTGGTCCGCAACTCTTGAAGCTCGCCACGACATCGACGATCGCCGAACAACGTCTGACGGCGCGTACCGCCCTTGCCGGAGTCGTTGATCCTCCCTCGGAAGCGGTGATGGCGCTATTGCCCGCTGTATTTCAGGAGGGACCGGAACTCCCTTCGGCGCTCCAGGCGATGACTCACGCCGTTCTGGTCAATCATCTGCACGATGTTTATACGTGGCACGGGTTGCAGGAGACTCTGACCGTTGCTGAAGAACAACAGATCGCCCAGCTTGCTGAAAGGCTTACGGCACTGCAAAGTTTACCGGCGGAACAACAGCCGACGATCGATGCGGCCAGACAATTGGCGATCTCGCTTCGATTTACCTCTGCCGAGCCAATCACCGGTGCTCAGATTTTCGAAGCGACACCGACAGAGCCGACGGTCAAGCCGGCCGCACTGCTCGATGGCGTATGGAACTCCACCGACTTGACCTCGATGTGGTGGACTCCGGTCAGTCAGACTGGATTTGTCGTTATCGATCTGGGAGAAACCAGAACGGTAACGGGTGTCCGCCTGTGGAATTTTAACGAGGCGAACCTCGGGTATCGAGGTTGGAAGGATGTTGAAGTATTTGTCAGTGATACACCGACAGCACTCCGACCGGTCTCACAAGGGACTCTGCTTCCCGCGCCGGGGATTGCCGACGCCCAGGATTACAGCCAGCTTCTCGCCGTTGATTTTGTGCAAGGCCGCTATGTCAAACTTGTCTGTAAGGAATACCTGGCGAATTCAAGCTATGCTGGACTCAGTGAAATACAAGTGCTGGGTTATTAATCGTACGATCACTGGGCATACGGCGGAATAACAAAACGAATCACGCGATGATCGCGCCCGCCGATCAGAATTTCGGTGTTATCGGGAGCATATGCGACCGAATACGCTGCGCTAAGCGGCAGTTGAATGTGATAACGAAACTGCCCGTTGTTTCCTTCCCACAAGCATAAGTGTCCCGAGCTGTCGATGGTCGCCAGTCGATTTCCTGCGGCATTATATGATAATTGCACGATTGGCTGCGTGTGACCAGCCCCTTGCAACAACGGTTTCAAATCTTCACGGTTAAACGTCTGCCAAATCCGAGAGAATCCCGCTCCAATAACCGACGCACCATTCGGATGCATGGCGACCGTATTCATGCCGCTGTTAGGTGATTCCTCGATGACCTGCAACTGTTCTCCCTTGTCGTCCCAAAAACGAATGGTGCCATCGAGACTTCCGCTTGCCAGCACAATCGGTTGATTTAACTGGCGATTAAACGAGACGGACTTTACGGCGGCGGAATGTCCGGAACAGGTTGCGACCTCTTTGCCGGTGAGCGTATCCCATATTCGGATGATGCCGTCGCTTCCCCCGGTTGCCAGGAGTTTACCATCGGCGCTGAAATCGACGCCGTTGATAATTCCCGCCGGGGCAGCAAGGGAGAGTCTGGCCGCCGATGACGCCGGTAACCAGCGCTTCAGCGTACGATCGCGCGAGACGCTGATGAGTTGACGATCATCATCCGGAAGTGCCAGAGCGATGACCAGATCGGTGTGTCCTACGGACGACTGTGTCAGCACCCACGCCGGCTGGCCGTCTACTTCGGTCAGATTACAGACCCGCACGATGTGATCGTTTCCTGAAGCCACAAATTTTCTACCGCCGTTGGCGACGCCGACGGCCGTCACGGGAAGCGGTACATCCCAACTCGATTCGATTTCGCCGTCGATGTTCCAGACGTAAATTTTCTGGTTGTCACATGAAGCGATTATAGATTTTCCGTCTGCGCTCTGATTCAATTTCAGAACGGGAGATGCCGCCGTCCATTGCCGGTCCGATGCCAGCCTATCGGACGACCATTGCTGAATCAGCGGGCTGTTGTCGTTGGTGATGAATGTCTTGCCGTCAGGAGAAATATGGAGATTCGTCACGGGTTTTTCACCAACCACAGCGACTGCACTGACGGAGGGGTTCCATTTTTTGACGGTACGGTCGGCACTGCCGGAAACGGTCGACAGGCCGTCGTCGGCCATGGCAACGGAGAGTACCGCAGCCGTATGACCGATCAACTTCTCCCGCAGCTTGCCTGTTGCACCATCCCACAAATAGACGCCGCCGTCTTCTCCCGCCGTTGCCCACATTCCCCCGGTCTCGTCGGTCGTGGGGGCTCTCAAGTTGACCAGACTGGAGATCGTCATCGTGGGAGCGGGAGCCTGTGCCGGAGGAGCGACATCGGCGGGTGCGAGATCCCAGATCAATAAACGCTTGTCATCGGTCGTAGCACCGACGCGCTTTCCGTTGCCGGTCATCGATACTCCGTTTAACGGCACACCGACTCCGGCAAAGGTCTGAAGCTCTTTTCCTGACTCGATGCTCCACAATTTCAGGGTTTGATCGATACTCGCAGAAAGAAACCGCTGACCGTCCGGTGTCCACTCCACCGAGGTTACGCTGCCGGTATGTCCTTTAAACACGCCTCGCAGACTGCGGGTGAGAACGTATCCGCTGTTGTCCGTTCCGGCACCAATAATCAACGGCAAGTCGGCGGCTAATGCCGTTTCTCCTATGACCGCTGGTGATGTGATCTCTTCCAGCAAGGTACCGTCTTCGCCGGAATAGACGCGCAGCTTCTTGTCGGCACACGAAATCAGCCAGTGACCGTCCGATGTGGCGGATAATCCCATAACGGCTGCAGGGGCTGTAATCGTTCGCACGGCAGCCCCGTCTGCAAAATTCCAGATAAAGACGTTTGTCTGAGTGAAGAGCGGGTCGCCTCCCGACGCGACCTGCAGGCCATCGGAGCGAACGGCGACATGCCGTAGCGGTGTGCCGCTGCCGGCAAACGAGCGAACGGGTTCTCCTTTGAGATTCCAGAGCTTGGCAAGCTTGTCATCACCACAGGTGACAATATGAGTGCCATCGGGGGTGACGGCGAGGTCATGAACGCCAGCTTCATCGGCGAGCACAATGTTGGTTGCCGAAATTCCCGACGAATACAAAGTCCCGACAACACCCGCGGCGACAAACCCGGTGGATGATTTCAGAAAACAAATCTCTTTGAGCGCCGCCTTTGCGGCGGGGAACCGTTGGACCTCGCGACCCGTGACAACGTCCCAGATGCGCACGATCAGATCTTCGCCAGTCGTAGCGATTCGCAGAGGCTCCGTGGCGAAATCAGCGGCGAGTATCGGCGATGCCAGCGTGAGAACCTTCGCTTCCCCGGAGGCAGCAGTCCAGATTCGCACCGTCCTGTCGAGGCTTGACGAGAGAATCTGGGTGGAGTCCTTCGAAATACCGATATCGGTCACCGCCCCGGTATGACCGCTATAGGTATTTACCAGCGCCCCGTCAGAATCATTCCAGCGACGTACGGTGGCATCTGCACCACCGCTGATGACGTGTGCTCCATCATGTGAAAAAATGACCGAATTAACGGCACCCGAATGCCCACTGAGCAGGCGTGGTTCTTCATTCGATTTCCAGAGTTTGATCGTTCCATCAGCCGCAGCGGTGGCAAGTTCGCCCGATGTCGGATGGAGTGCCACCGCATGAATCGCAACGTCGTGAGCCGACTTTTGTTCTTTCTCAACCGCTTCGGGGAACGACCAACTTTGCCATTTGCCTGTATTGGACGCCGTAACAAGCAACTTGTCATCGGCGCTGATCGTCAGCGCCGTAATCGGCCCGATGGTGCTTTTCCACGATCCGGTTTGTTGAAGGGTTTCGGCATTGTAAACGCGAATCATTTCGTCGAGGCCGGCGGAAATCAGCCTGGTTCCGTCATGAGTCACGACGAGTGACGAAATTTCCTGGTCGTGCGTCTTTTGAGTCTGGGGAGGCGAGAGCGGCAACTTCCACGTTTTCAATGTACCGTCACCTCCCGTGGAAACCAGTTGTTCTTCCCCGAGATATTGAATCGCCGTCACCGGTCCGACATGCCCACCCCAACTCGATCGCATTGCTCCGTTTTCTGAACTGCGAATCCAGATGTCGCCAGTCACATCGCCTACGGCCAGTTGCTGGTTCTTCGACGTTATCGCCATCGACTGAATCGGCTGCGGAAAATCGGTGATGGCCAATTTCGGTTGGCCGTCGGCGACATGGCTCAGGCGAACCGACTTGTCGAGGCTCGCCGTTGCCATTGTTTTTCCGTCCGGTGTGACCGCCACGGCGGCTACCGATTGGCTATGCCCGAGAACCGGCGTGACCGGTTTCGGAATCTCCCACACACGAACCGTACCATCCAGGCCGGCGCTGAGAACCAGAGGCTTTTCGGGGTGGAAACTCAGATCATTCACACTCCCCGTATGTCCGGCCAACAGAGGACCGAGCATGCCGTCTGCGGTTTTCCAAAATTGGATCGTCCCTGTTTCACTTCCCGATGCCGACCACATCCCATCGTGCGACAGGCCGACAGAAAAGACGCGACCAACCTGACCGGTCAGCGTGCGCAGCGGTTGGCCGTCGGCGAGATTCGAGAGCTGCACGATCTGATCGTATCCGCCGCTGATCACAAAACGATTGTCAGCCGAGATGGCAACGGCTGCCACCTGGTCGCTGTGTCCCGAGAGATTCTGAGGTGGTTTCGGAGGCCAATTCACGAGACGAACGACGCCATCCTGCCCACCCAGAAAGATCTGTTCTTGTTCCGCTGCGACAGCCATACTGACGGACGGAGGGGTATAGATGACATTGCCTGCTTGCGCATTGTCGATATTCCATTCACGCAGAGTCCCGTCAAGAGAACTCCCGACGACCGAACGAGTCGAAGGAAACCAGCCAACGCCCGTGAGTGCGGCTGTGGCACCCCCATAATTGCGAATCAGAGTGCCGGCGACAGGATCCCACAAGCTGACGTAATTGGATTCATCCCCGGTCAACAGCATGGCGCCGTCAGCAGAGAAAAACGATGTGCTCGGAATGCCTGGAATACCGGTCATGTTCAGCAGCGGTTGAGACAGCGGGATATCGGAGATCACGATCTGCTTTCCGGCTCCCGCTGTGGCGACCTGCTGACCATTGGGAGAAACCGCCAGCGTTAAAATCGCCCGGTCGTGCGGTTTGACTGTGGAGATCAGTTCTCCGGAAACGCGATCCCAGAATCGCAACGTGCCGTCGGTTCCTGCGCTCAGCATGATCTTGCCGTCGGGGGAGAATCCAACCGCATGGGCCGGCGAAGAATGCCCTTCGAGATACTGGACAGGATTCGGAGGAGGTTCTTGCCCCCATGCGACCGTCGTCGACGCGACAATCCCAAGACACACGATAATACCTCGAAAGTTTCGTCGCATCGTTTCACGTTTCATGTACCAACAGCCTCACACTAAAAATTCACACCTGTGAAATATTGCACAAATATCATACCAATTCGGCAGGGGATCACGCCTGGCCTCATTCAATTGACGAACCTCTTGTATGGCGTTATGAGGTCGGTTCGTCAAGCAGCAGCTCAATCTGCTTGCGCATGTATTCTTCGCCGTTGTTTCCCTGCCAGTTCAGTTCGCCCGGCCAGAATTTTCGAAGGTAGCCTTGCTTATCGATAAGATACACACACGGCCACATCGAATTTCCCCAGGCGTTCCAATTCTCACTTTGTATATCGAGCAGAATGGGAAACGTCAGTTTCTCGTCTTCGGCCTTTTGTCGAACGCCCTTGAGGTTGCGTTCCGCTTCGGTTTCGGGTGTGTGAATGCCGATCATGACGAGATCGTTATTTTGAAATCGGTCGTGCCAATCGCGATAATGCGGATAGTTGTGGATACAATTGATGCAGCCACTGGCATAGAAATGAAGGACGACGACCTTTCCTCGCAGTTCTTCCAATGCCAGTGGTCGCGAATTCATCCATTCCCCGGTGTCGACCAGAGGGGGAGCCTTAAATCGTGTGTTGCCGAGTTGCGTGACATCAAACGTTGTGCCAAGCATTTTTTTCCAGCGGTCGACCTGTTCTGTTTTAAGAACGCGGATGATTTGCTTTTGCTCTTTGGTCTTGAGGTCGGTGTATTTGCGTTCAAGCGGTGCGCGGGGTTTCCCTTCAGAGACTTCTTTTTCGATGGCTGTGACGTCTACTTGTATTTTTTCAATGATTTCCTGAACACGCTTGCGCTGAGAATCATCGAGCTGTAATTTTGCAGCGACGTCATCTTGTGTGAGCGCTGAGGTTCCCAGTCTCCACATCAAGATTTCATTCAGGCGGCGTAACTGCGAAGGTTGCAGGATCGCGGGCAACCGCCGACGCGCCTGATCGACAACTTTTTCAAGCCCGGCGACGGCGTCATCACGTGCTTTATTGCGCACCGGAAAGAAAAGGAGATCGAGCTCGCCCAGAAGCTCTTGATAGGCGTCGAATTGTTTGTCGGTAAGCTGGAGTTCCTCGACGACGGCCGGTTCGTGCAGCAGCAACCAGTACGGGTCAATTTGCGAATAAGGATCGGCTCCCCGTGCATCGACGTCCGAGATCATGATGACGAGCGTCAGGGTGGCAATGGACAACAGAACGCTGTTAGAAGTGTGTAGACGCCAGGGCATGGAATTCCGACTCCCTTTGATCAGATTCACGAATTCGTAACACATGAGCTCACCGTGAATTCCACATTATAATCGATTCACGAGGCCGAATTCATCCTCAATCTGGCGATTCGGGCTCTCTGTAGTTAGAGTTGAGGAGTTCAAGTCGCGGAGCATTGCCTGATTCCGTGAGAAAGCATATCGCTCAACCCTTCAGATCGAAAAGGTTCCTACGATGAAATATTGCATCATCTTGTGCTCGTTAGTCGCATCGATCATGGCTCAGCCCGCACATGCGGCGACCATCATTCACGCGGGCCGGTTAATTGACGGTTTTACCGACACTCCCCATAACGACGTTTCGATTGTGATTGACGAAGGACGCATTACCGACGTGGCGACCGGTTATCGTCCCGGTAATGAGGGAGATACGGTCATCGACCTTAAAGAATTTACCGTCATGCCGGGGCTGATGGATATGCACACGCACCTCATCGGTCAACATCATAAAGACATTTACACCGAGAAATTTTTTATGGAGGAAGCCGATTATGCCCTGCGATCGACGGTTTACGCCCGCGCCACGCTGATGGCTGGTTTTACCACCGTGCGAGAACTCGGTGACAACGGCGTGAACTCGGTCGCGCTGCGTCGGGCGATCGATAAAGGCTATATCGTCGGCCCGCGTATTTACACTTCGGGAAAGTCGCTTGCGACGTCCGGCGGACACGCCGATCCTACGAACGGTATCCGGGGTGACTTTCGGCGCGATGGCGACCCGCTGGTCGGCGTTGTCAATGGTCCTGACGACGCTCGCAAAGCGGTCCGGTTGCGTTACAAAGAAGGGGCCGATCTCATCAAACTGACGGCAACCGGCGGTGTCCTCAGCCTCGCCGCAAATGGACAAAATCCTCAATTCACCGACGAAGAATTGAAAGCCGTCGTCGAGACCGCCAAAGATTACGGTATGACCGTCGCCGTTCATGCGCATGGCACCGAAGGGATGAAACGTGCCGTTCTTGCCGGCGTCGATTCGATCGAACACGGCACGTTTATGACTGAAGAAGTGATGGAACTGATGAAAGCGCGGGGAACGTACTGGGTGCCGACGAATCTCGCCGGCGAATGGGTCGCTGAGAAAGCGGCCGAGGAAGGTTATTTCCCCGATATCGTCCGTCCGAAAGCTGCCGCCATCGGCCCGGTGATGCGAGCGACGTTTCGTAAAGGTTACGCCGCCGGTGTGAAGATCGCGTTCGGCACCGATTCCGGCGTCTCGCCGCACGGTGAAAATGCACGCGAGTTCGAACTGATGGTCGCCGGCGGCATGCCGCCGATGGAAGCGATTCAATCGGCCACGAAAACGGCGTCGGAGTTACTCCGAATCGACGACAAACTCGGCACGCTCGAACCGAAAAAAATCGCCGACGTTGTCGCGGTAAAGGGAAACCCGCTCGAAGATATCACCGTGATGAGCGATGTGGTTTTTGTGATGAAGGAAGGAGTGATTTACAAGCAGCCGGGTGAGAAATGATCGTGTTCATCACGATGCTTTGAATTTGCAATATCAGCCAGAGGGGCGGGAACGGTAGACCGCCGGTTCCAGTCCAGGAATGTCTTGATCTTGCGGAAAGCATGGACGATCGACATTCGTGAACGTTGTATATCGCATCGTTGCAGGAGTGGGGCCGGGGGTGTCGAGAATGAAATGGGCTTTGGCAATTCCGGCATAAGCCATGTTGAAATTCATCGGGTTCTTGACGACGATGTATTTCGCTTTCCGGACATCGAAGCCGACCGATTCGAATTGCTCTTTGTTCCAGTCGTACGTGGGATGGCTGGCAACCATCAGGTGAATCGAACCGATTTCGAGGAGGGCGGTGCGGCCCATGTGTCCCTGCTGACCATCCCAGATTCCGCCGGTGTAGGTGAATTCTCCGTTGGTGAGGGCGACAATTTTTCCGGTAATGGTCACCGACGATCCCCACCGGGGGTCGAGACGATGTCCCACGTCGACGGTGATGGTCGAGTTCAATCCGTTCGCATGACACGCCTCGGCTACAACCGGATCGACGACAGGCACGAACGCCGGTCCGGTCAATTCTGCATTCAGCAATGCATTGAGGGATGCGACGCTGTCTCCGGCCGCCCCTCCGCCACAGCAATCGGCCGCCTCGACGAGCAGCACAGGCCCTCCATCGATGTTGTCGGCACGCAAGATCGCTTCATCCGGCGCGATCAGATCGGGCTCGAGATCGAACCGTCGATTCCAATAACTCATGGCGAGTTCGCAAGCGAGGGTTTCGGCAAGGGATACGTTGTCGTTCGTAATGACGACCGCTCCTCCTCCCATTCCCGGCAGATCCAGATTCGGATGGACCAGAAACAGGCTTGTCGATAAGACATCATTCTCTTGCTCAAGAGATTTGGTTTGTCGCATCACATCGGCAAACGGTCCTTCTCCTTCGGTGTTGCCGTGGATCGCACTGACGATCACCGGCACTTTCGCAAGCACCATCGTTGGGTTTGCGGTACCGTCGAGAATTTGACCGAGTAGTCGTGCCCCGCGCTCTCCGGTCGAAAACGCATCGCGATGCGGATAGGTTTCCCACGCGACCAGCCCGTTGGCGTTCTCGACCATCGTCGGTGTCACGTGGGCATGCAGGTCGAGTGTGGCGATTATCGGGATATCGGGGCCGACGGCGTCACGCACGGCCTGAATCAGATCTCCTTCCAGATCGCCTGCATTTTCTGCCGCTGCAGCGCCATGCAATGCAAGCAACACGCCATCAACCGGAAATTCGTTGCGCAAGCGACGCAGCAAATCGGTCTTGAGTGCTGTGTAGCAGTCGGCGGCAACGACACCGCTCGGGCAGGCACTCGCCTGCAGCAGGGGGACAATCGTCTCGCCTCGTGCGCGCAGCACGCTGATCATTCCTGCCATCGTTCCCGTGGCATTCGAGATGATGTCCTCACCGTAACGCAACTCGCTGCGGCGAAACGTTTCGAGGTCAGCCACCGGGCCGCCGAAATGATTGCACTCGATAAACAGGGAACCGACAGCGATTCGAGGCACGAAATCTCCCTGGGGAGCAAAAAGAGTTATAACGGCAAGCACGTTACCATCGGGAAGTGCTTAATCCGGCGTTTGAGGTTGGATCATTGATTATAGATGTGGTTCGTCATCATCGCAAACGGGCAATGGCTACCGGTCAGGAAAGATGGTTTTCCAGTCGTCTTTCATGTTCACGACGGTCCAGCTGTTCGGTTTTGCTGCGTCGAGGCCTTTGTCGAGGCGTCCGATCGATGACTTGCGGTCGTAGGCGTATTCGCGATCGGCGTCGGTGTGGTGGACAAGCAAGCCGAATCTCGGACCATCGCCACTGGTGGTCCATTCGAGCATTTCGAAGTCGCCGTCGGAATTGCCGAACGCCATCAGCGGACGCCGGCCGATGAACTTGTTGATCGCCACCGGTTTGCCCGCTTTATCGTCGATGAAATCGATTTCAGGAAGTCGCATCAGCACCGGTTTTCCGTCACGACGGTCGAAGGTTGTCTTGATCGTGCTGCCGACGACCTGTTCCGGAGGAATGCCGTACACATCGAGCGCCCAGGGGCGCATGAATTCGACTCCTCCCCCCGAAACAATATACGTTTTGAAGCCGTGTGAACGGAGATATTCCAGGAGTTCGAGCATCGGTTGATAAACGCATTCGGTATAAGGCCGCTTGAATTTCGGATGTTGCGCATCGGCCATCCAATTGCTGACAATTGCCGTAAATTCATCGGTCGTCATGCCGGTGTGCGAGGCCATCACTAGCTCAACCAGGCCTTTTTCGCCCGAGGCTGCGACGGCTTTCATGTCCCCTTCCAAAACGGCTTTGAAGGGTTGTTTTGTCTTCCATTCGGGATGCTCGGACGCAAGCCTCTTGACTCGGTCCAAAGCAAACGACAGTTGCACGTACATCGGCTGTTCGCACCATAGTGTACCGTCGTTGTCGAAGACGGCGATTCGTTCTTCGACAGGGACAAAGTGTGGTGAGGTTTCGTCGGTCACACGGGCTACAAAGTTCAGTATGTTTTGACGGGGTGTTGTATCGTTCCACGAGGGAAGCAGATCATCATCAGCCGCCGCGATGCGACTCAAGAATAAAAAGGGGCAGCCTGCCAGAAAAATCAGTAAACGACGCCGGTTCATCGAGAGGCTCCTTCAGAAAAACAAAAAGCGCGGCCGGCCGATAAATTCGACCGGCCTCGCTGAATGGGATGGTTC
>JAQCEJ010000014.1 GCA_027618475.1 Planctomycetota bacterium
AATCACCCGCGCGATCGACAGACGCATGCCGCAGACGATCAAGGATCGAATGCACTTGTGGTTGTGAGACGCGGGCTGCACACGCTGAACACTGGCGCAACGTGTATAGCTTCAAACCCCAATAACGCTGGGTGATCACAACAGGGATCGGCTGGCCTTGATCGATTGCAATTGGAAGTGCGGGATCGCTCAGACAATGATTCCGCTGGAATGCCTTCGAGCGTTTAGAACCGCACATCCGAAGACGCAAGCCTATACCCTATAATAAGAAAGCCCATCGACGTTCTCGTCGATGGGCTTCCAGTCCAGTGGAGTCGAGAGAACAGGACGGCGATTGAACTTTTTCTGGGAGGTATTCAGGGCTGGGATGTTGGAATACGACGGCGTCTGGTTGACGGCAAGCCGAGTCAGGATTGAGCGTTACGATTCACATCCTGCTTCATTCTCGCCCGTGCATCGCGGTTGCGGTATAGGCTCTTGCACCGATGGTACGAGAACCGCCTAACGGTCTTGCTCACGATTTTCGGCGCAGCGTCTCGACCACGTAGCAGCAGCCCGCCCGCTCCGTTTTGCGACAGTTTTCGAGCGATGACTTTAGTACCTTCTGGACATGCCGAAGATCCCGCAGTCTTGATCCGATGTCGACGAGACGCTCTTCAATGAGCGCCTGCACATCACCACACGAGGGTACGCCGCCGTCCTGAGCACCGAGCAGCTTCTTCACGTCGTCCAGAGTGAAGCCAATGGACTGCGCCGCCCGAATGAACTGGAGCGTCCGCAGTGACTCCTCTCCATAGAGCCGGTAGTTGCCCGCACTGCGATTTACGGGCTGCACGAGGCCAATCCGCTCGTAGTACCGCAGCGTGGTCGTCGGCACTTCGGCGGCATGGGCTAATTGGCTGATCGTGTACCGTCCGCTCATGGACACATCCAAAATCCGATTTCAGGCGGGTGATTGCACAGCCACAGGTGGCTGCCCGAAAAAAATTCAAATGGACCTTGACATTACACTCAAGTGCAAGGTCGATAATAGGAGAACGATGATCATTCGACAAGAGCCGGACCACCGCACGAATGCGTGAAGGAGTTTGTACATGACGGCTGAAATGAAGATTGAAGAAGAAAACGCACGACGGGTCGAATGCCCCTCTTGCAGCACGAAGGCAAAACGGGTGAGTCCGGTCACGCTGGGAGCTTTGCTCAAGGATGAATTTGCGAAACCGTTCGCCACGAAAGGCCATTCAGGCTGCGACACGCCCGGCGACGGCTGCCAGCCCGTCACCGGTGACACCGGCTGGTGGTTCTGCGACTCACGGGACTGCGGCGTGGTGTACTTTTCCGAGGTCGGTGAGACGACGTTCACGAAGTCGCAACTCAACGTTTCGGTCGGCGTGAAAGAAACCAGCGGCGAGCGGCCTCTGTGCTACTGCTTCGGCCACTCAGTCGCCAGCATTAAGGACGAGCTTCGCACGAAAGGGCGCTCCGACGCTCTCGACAATATCCGGGCTAAGATGAAAGACCCCGGCTGCCACTGCGAGACAACCAATCCCAGTGGTTCCTGCTGCCTGGGAGTCGTGACCAGGGGCATCCAAATCGCTCAGGAAGAATTTAGCATGGATGGGTCGAACGTGATGCCTGCGACCCCGGCGCGTTCCTCGACTGGCTGGGCCGAAACGATTACAAAACTTGGCACAGTCGTGTCGGCGATCATGGCCTCGGCCTGCTGCTGGTTGCCCTTGCTCCTGCTCGCGGTAGGAGTCTCGGGAGCCGGAATCGCAGCTACACTTGAAGCCTATCGTCCGCTGTTCATCGTAGTGACTTTGGGGTTCTTGGGGGCAGCATTTTACTTAACGTACCGTCCGAAGCGAAATACCGCTGGATGCTGTGCCTCGGAAACGACGGTGGGCGAAGACTGCTGCACTCCGTCCGGCAAGCAGCGGTTCAGCATGATGGCCACGAACAAGTTCATGCTGTGGGTTGTGACCGGGCTCGCGGTCGCATTTCTCTTCTTCCCCAACTATGTCGGAATACTGTTTGGGACCGGGAATGGAGCCGACGCGACCGAGAACGTGAATCAGGCTGTCTTCCAGGTCGAAGGAATGACCTGCGACGGGTGTGCTACGACCGTTGCTCATGCAATCCGGCAGGTTCCCGGCGTGCTGTCCGTCGACGTGAGTTACGAGACGCAACAGGCGATTGTTAGTACCGAATCCTGTTGCTCCGTCCCGACGGAGAAGATTCTCACTGCACTGAAAAACGCCGGATACAGCGGAGTGCTTTCACACCAACCTTTTAAGCGATAGTTCCCAAAAATCCAAAAAGTTCAAATCCCGCCAACAGTCGCTGTTGCAACCATTGGCGGGATTTATAGTTACGAACCAATCGGGCTGGCGGGATTTGAACCCACGACCTCTTGCACCCCAAGCAAGCGCGCTAGCCAGGCTGCGCTACAGCCCGTTCCTTTTGTCACGTCCGTCGAGCAAACGTCGCCGGTATGCGTAGTTATGACGGCGAACCACGCGAAATTCAAGTGTCGCAGTCGGCGAATTACGAAGATATCGGCAACCGGTTCCGCCCCCTCCCTGCTTGACATCGTCTCGACAAAAATGGTTCAGGCGTGATGTCGAACATCGACGGCGGTTTTATGGAAGTCGAATGATCTGATTCTTACACGCCACATGCAGAGAACGCGAATAGTGGTACACGCTGACGTCGTTGCCGACATCAGTCGGCACGCGGATCAGGAATTCGATCCAGTCGGGGGAGTTCAATGCCGAAAAGGCAAGTTGCATTCCATCGAGCAGCAGGTCGGGCTCGGCGGTGAGATCGGGAATCAGCATCGGTCCGGTATCCGTTTGATAGACCCATTCGCGTTCGCTGGCGTTAATAGTCTTTACGGGATATTCGATGACGGCACGATAACGATCGTTTTCCAGTTCCGTCCGCGCCACAAGAATTTCATTCTTGAGTACGGCGTGAACAATTTCTTGGGGCGACTCCAGCACTTCGCCGGGGCGTTCGGTGATATCGATTCGCACGTTATCGAATGTCGAATCGATGCGGCCGGTTTGTCGATCCGACTGCACGCCGCTGCCGGGGGGATAGAGCGGAACGCCCATGCCGCATTTCGCATAGGTTTTGAGGGTCAGGTATCTATCGGCAGTAAAAATGGGGATGAAGTCGGCATTGGGTTCGGTCCAGATATCCTGTTCGACGCCGACGCGTTCGGTTTTACAGCTGGTGCCGTGCGCGAAGGTCTGCACGTGACCGGTAGATTTTTCCGTGATCACGCAATGGCTTTCCAGCGGAATACGGGCGTTATTCAACGTTACCACCAGCTTGTGCGTCACGGTCTGCGGCGGTTTTTTAACGGCGTCGATACGAAACGTGAGAAATGTACGCGAGAAATCAATGGCCTTCATGGGTGGAGATTCCTTGTTTGTCCTATCGATGATATTTCGAAGAAGCCGTCTTGTACAATCGAGGCGTTGCCCGGAAATCAGCGTTCGTTTCGTTGGCGATACAGCGCCGGGTCGACGGTTTCGATCATCTTCTCGATGTCCAGATCGACTCCTAGAAAATCGACGACCGTGCGTGCCGTCGAGTCGGGAGAGACGACCAGATCGGCGTAAGGACAGTCGATAATCTTAACGTGCGGCTGCCGGGTAACCCACTCGGCGAGCGAGTCGAGATGTTTCGCGAAATGCTGCTTCATCGTCTCGCGCATCGGGCCGCCGGGCTGGTTCAAGCCTTCGAGCATCCGTTCTTGCGAGCGAAGAATTTCATCGAGATCGCGTCGCATAAAAATCACGCGGTATTCAAAACCGGCCGGAAGATGATACAGCAACAGCGACACGACCTTAACGACTTTCCCTTCGGCGTCGGGCATCCACGAGTTGTCTTTTTCAAGCGAGCGAACTTTTTGCAGTTCGAGATAACCACGTGGGTTGTGTTCGTCGGCGGGACGCTTTTCGTCGCAGAGTACGGTCATCCCCCCCGCCTGCAGCATCTGCATCATCAACGACGTCCCCGAACGGGGTAAACCGGAAACGATGGTGATCATAAATCGAACGTCCAGAGATCAAAGTCGAAAGACTGAAGGAATGATATATTATGCAATATTCACGCCGAAAAGTTTACCGAAGGCGAGGCCGCCGCCCATCATCAATATCAGGGAAGCGACGAGCCAATGGACTTCACTATCGCCGATGAGCAATTCCTGCGACGGATAACGAATGTCGATGCGGTCGATGAGACTGTCGGCCGGCAAGGGAGATTCAACCGGATAAAGCAGTTCCTGCCAGAGATTGTGTTTGATCCGGCGAGGAGAGATCTTGGCAAACGTGCCGCCGATTTGCAGACTCTTGCGGGCCGTCACGTCACCGCTACGGACGTCGATCCAGGTATCGCCGAGTTTCTTGGCTCGAATGCGCCAGCAGATTTCGTTGGTCTCTGGAATACGGACGCCGATTCCCTCTTGTTCGATAGAATCGGAGAGTTCCAGACTCACCGGCGTATCGAGTATGGAATAACTCTTGTCGAGTTTGACCTCGACGATCACCGATTCAGCGACGCGAACGGGACGATACTCGAACCAGGCGGCAAACTGTGAAAAGATGAAAATCATCGGGACGAGCGCAACGACCATCGGTCGGGCAAACGATGCCAGATAGGCGAAATTGCCGACCACAATCCGCCAGCACGCCGACAGACTCACACGAGCGTCGTGTCGGAAGAGCAGTAATTCAAGCGTGCGGGCAATAAATCGATTTCGCGAACGCCTGAGTGCGAATTGATTCGACGAAAAATGAAACAATGCGACCAGCAACGCCGCCACTACCACACTACCGGCGATGAGCGCCGGCCAGGGAGATGCCGAACTCCATCGATGGAAGAAGACATCTCCCAAGAAATTCATCAATCGATTCACAACGTACATAGCGTGATCATCAAACAAGACAAAATCAAAGACCAGTTCCCCATAACATCGACAACGCCGCTATCAGTAGCAGCGTTTCAACCATTGTCAATTATCCATTATCAACTATCCATTACTCAATGTACCCCAGTCCCTGCAATCGCTTGCGGACTTCTTCTTCCGATTGCGCCTGCTCGACTTCTGCGGCGGCGGTTTCGAGAATATGCAGAATGAATTCGTCGACGGAACTGTATCCCGCCACATCCGCCGCCTTTTTCAACGTGGCGTAGAGATCTTTTCCGATTTTAATTTTTGGTTCGAACATCAGAAACTCGAATTCAGTACGATCGAATCGTGCTCAAGTCATGAGGATGAAGAGGAACTTATACCGACCGGTGCTCCGGCACCGGGGCGTTCATTGTGGGGTTTCGCCTATGCTATTGGCAAGAGCCGATCGGACAAGTGCGGCATCGATAAACAAAAAACCCCTCCGGCAGAACGGGAGGGGTGAGAGAGATCGCGAGAGGAGAATCGTCGCCTTTTTTCCGGTAACAGTCAGTTCGTCGCCGGTTTTCTGGTTCGTGTCGACGCCTTACCGCTCGACGGTTTCTGAACCGCCGAAGTGGGACGAATTTTCGCCGTGCCGGCGGTATCGAAATCTGACGATTGCGCACCTCCCGTGCGTGTGTTCGTCAGATAGTTGTCGACGAGCGTTTCTTCTTTCAGTTTGGCGAAGACCTGATTGACGGCGTCGCCTGCTTTTTCTTCAACGAGATTGCCGATAATGATTTCCCGGACTTCATCGATACCGCTGACAACCGGTTCGGTCTGTCCTTCGCACAGCAGAATCGCATAACGACTGGCGGCAATCTGAATGATTCCCGAAATTTCACCTGCCTTCAACTTGAAGGCGACTTTTTCAAGTTCGTCATTGCCGACATAGCGGCGAATCGGCGGAATCGCTCCACGCAACGAACGGCTGGTCGGCTCGATCGAGTGGGCGGCGGCGAGTCGTTCGAAATCGTCGGGGGTACCGCGGTTCGCTTCTTCCCAGACCGCCTGAGCACGGCGCTGGTTGTCGAGCACGATGATGCGGGCTTTGACGCGGGGCCCGTAATCGCGAATGAACGAACGCTTGATTTCGTCTTCGCTGATTTCCGTCTGTTCGCCGGCGAGTTTACGAAGTGCCAGAATCGGCCAGATCACATCGCGTCGATATTGGCCTTTGGTCAATCCCTGTTCGCTTTCGAGCATCTGATACCACGATTCGACGGGGAGATTGAACTGCTTCGAGATTTTCAACACTTCAGCGTCAACTTCAGCCGGAGTGACTTCGATCTGCCGTTTGTCGCAGGCCTGTTGAATAATCAACCGGTTGATCATGTCGTCAAGAATTTTACGTCCGGTTACCTGCACGCATTCTTGAGCCAGATCTTCATAATTGATCACCACGTCGCCGACTTTGGCAACGGCCCGGTCGGGAGCGACGCGTCCTCTGGCCGATCGTTCCGAACGGTCATTCTCTTCGCTGGTCGTATCGGCCAAAGCCGGGTTCGGTTTGTCGCGCATGACTTGCATCATCACGGCGGCGATGAGGACGACGAACGCGGTTCCTCCGAAAAAGAGTGCCCAACGGTTGGGCTTTTTTGGTGATTCCATTCTCGTGCTCGTGGTGTGATTCCCTTCACCCATGACCATCGTTCTCCGCTGAATTTGAGGTGTCCATACCTGATTGAGATCGATCTGACACCGCTTCATGCGGGTGGTGTCAACGTCTCATTTTTCGACTGAGGGGGGCGGAATATAGGCCTTATTGAAAATTCGGTCAATCTCTTTTCGCGACGGATCGGCGGATTTTGCCGCCTGCGGTCGAAATCGTCGAAGAAAGTCACCTGAGTCTGACTTGTCAGCAACCCTTTCGACACGGTATTCTTTTCATACGTCCGCACTCGGGCTCGGAGAGATGGCTGAGTGGCCGAAAGCGCCGGATTGCTAATCCGGTGTACGGGGTTTACTCGTACCGAGGGTTCGAATCCCTCTCTCTCCGCTTTGAATCGCCTTACCGCAGGAATGATGAAAATCTATTGCTGATAAGAGCTTAGCCGCATGGCCGTCGGAGTCGGGTCAACGCCGGTTCTCTAGCGGAAGCACGGCATCATGCAGCGCATTTACCTCGACAACAACGCCACCACGCCGATCGATTCGCGCGTGCTCGAGGCGATGACGCAATGCTGGCGCGAAGTGTATGCGAACCCCGGCAGTCGCCATGCGGAAGGTCGTCGCGCCCGTCAGCTCCTTGAGACGTCTCGCGAACAGATCGCTTCGATTCTGGGGGCTGATCCCGAGGAGGTCATTTTCACCAGTGGTGGAACCGAATCGACCCATCTCGCTCTCTGCGGACTCGCACAGGGATTGCCCGGCCCGATTGCCTGCACCGCCGGAGAACATCCGGCGACTCGCGAAACGTGCCGTCAACTCGCCGACCGCGGGTGGACCACAAAGATCATCGAAGTCGATGCTCACGGCGACATCGTCGCAGAACAACTGCGGCAACTTCCCTGGAAGGAGTTGAAACTTGTTTCGGTGATTCTTGCACATAACGAAACGGGGGTTATTCAGAAGACCGAACTGTTGCGAGCATTGTGTGACGAACATTCTGTTCCCTGGCATCTCGACGCCGTACAGGCTGTCGGAAAAATTCCTGTCGACTTTCATGCCTTGGGGGCCACCTCCCTGAGTCTGGGAGCCCACAAATTCGGCGGACCGCGCGGCATCGGTGCATTGCTGGTTCGTCGCGGCACGAGAATGTTGCCACAACTCGTCGGCGGACATCAGGAACGCGATCGCCGGGCAGGAACCGAAGCGGTCCCCCTCATCGGCGGGATGGCGAAGGCGCTGGAGATCTGGTCGCAAGAAGCCGCATCGCGGCAGCGGCATTTGCAACAGTTGCGCGACCGCCTGGAAGCGGGTCTGCGGGAACATTGTCCCCCGGTCGTGGTTCATAGCGAACGAGCGGTTCGCTTACCGAATACCAGCAGTATTGCGTTTCCCGGACTGGAGGGCGAAGCGCTGCTCGTCGCCCTCGACCTGGCGGGGGTCTCCTGTTCGCTGGGAAGTGCCTGCGCCAGCGGCTCGGTAGAACCGGCGCCGGCTTTGTTGGCGATGGGATGTCCCCCCGACGTTTGCCTGTCGTCGATTCGTTTTTCGGTCGGAATTCAAAATACCTCCGAAGAAATTGACGTTGCGGTTTCACGCATCGCCGGCGAAGTCGCCAGATTGAGGCGGTTCGCCGAATCAAAATAGACCGCAAATCGTGGCGAAGAATACAAATTGCCGCCATGTAACAATGACGAATCGAAAACCGGCTGCTAAGATTGAAGAGAAGTTGTGTTGCCGATTTTAGGACGATGTTGCCGTCTCTCTTTCTCCCGGTCAGGAGCTACGCCATGTTACGCACCTTGATGATTGGTTTAGACAATTCGGCGTTTTCGCAGTCCGCCATCGAATGGGGTATTCAGACAGCGTCGCAGTTTGACGCGCTGTTGGTGGGCCTCGGCGTTATCGATAAGGACGGGATCGGGAGTTCGGAAGCGATTCCGCTCGGAGGAGGATCATTCGTCAAAGATCGGAACGAAGCCCGCCTGAAAGATGCACACCGTCAGATTCGCATCGTACTCGACAGCTTCGCTCAGCGCTGTGCACAAGCCCACGTCGCCTGTAAAGAACTCGAAGAAGAAGGGACACCGTCAGAGTGCATTACGACGATCGGTCAGCGTTACGATCTGATCGTACTCGGCCAGGAGTCGCACTTCAGTTTCGAAACGCAACAAGGGCCCGACTCGACACTGAAGGAGGTCATTCTGCGATCACCGCGACCGGTCGTTGTCGTACCGCATACCGTGACTCCAGGTGAAGAAATTGTCATCGCCTACGATGGCAGTATGCAGGCGGCCCGTGCCGTGCAGGCGTTTCAGTCGCTCGAACTTTATCGGGACAAGACGGTCCATGTCGTTTCGATCGATCCCGACAAAAAAGTAGCGACAAAATGGGCCGACCGCATCATCGACTTTCTTCATTTTCACCATATCAATGCCCAGCCCCATGCCATCCGCTCAACCGCTCGGCCGCAAGACGTTTTGATCGATTTCCTCAATCAGCGTAGCGTCTCGATGCTCGTGATGGGGGCCTATGGGAAAATGACCTGGCGAGAATTTTTCTTCGGCACGGTCACAAAACGCGTGTTGACCGAATGCCCCGTTCCCGTTTTTATCTCTCTCTAATCAGATCGAGACAGGCGAATCAGACCGAGACAGTTCGTTTCGCCCTCTTCGTGAGGTCGGCGAACTCTCGGAGAGTCGATCGTCCATCGTCGATATCCAAAGAGAGAAAACCAGTCCAGCAACATCCGAGGCGGCTATGAATGTGATCACCATCAGCGATCCGCAGTCGGGTTCGTCAGCGAAAATAGCTGTCGATCTCGGGTTCAACTGTTACGCGTTTCACTCGATGATCTCGAACGATCTGGGAGTCGACGTCCTCGAAGCCGCCGATGATTTTCCCGGCGGAGCGTATCGCCCGAGCGGGCGGGGAATTCCAATTCTCTTTCCGTTTCCCAACCGAATTGCCAATGGGCAATATCAATGGAATGGCAAGTCGTACCAGATTCCCCCCGAGCGAGCCGGACACGATCCTAATGGAAACGCTATTCACGGGTTCTGTCTCGATCGCGCCTGGCGGGTGGTCGACGAGGGACCATCGCATGTAACGGGGCAATTCCAGCTCAGCGTTGATGCTCCCGATCGCCGCGACCTTTGGCCGGCCGATTTCATCCTCGAGATTCGTTACACCGTGAAACAATCGTCGTTGCGAGCCGATATCAGAATCGCCAATCCATCGGACGAACCGCTCCCCTGGGGATTCGGTACGCACCCCTATTTTCAGTTGCCCCTCTCCCTCGATAGTCGAGCAGAACAGTGTCTGGTCGAAGTTCCCTGCGCCGAGTCGTGGGAATTGATCGATTGTCTTCCAACCGGTCGCCGACTCCCCGTCGATGAAAAAACGGATCTGAGAGAAGGTGAATATTTCGGCCTGGCGAAATTCGACGACGTCTTGACGGGGCTGCCGCAGAACGTCCCCGAGCAGACAATGGCGATCTGGGACGAGCCGGCGGGGCTAAGGCTTGTTCAGCGATGCGATTCCCTCTTCCGTGAGATCGTCGTTTACACGCCACCGGGTCGATCTGCCGTCTGCCTCGAACCCTACACCTGCGTGATGAATGCCATCAATCTCGAGGGAGGGGAATCCGCCACAGGCTGGCGCACGCTGGCCCCCGGTGCCGAACTTCACACGTGGATCGACATCGCTTGCGAACGAATCATGGCCTGAACGCGATCCCTCGACACGATCCTGTCCATTTGCAATTCAAGGACCGCGCCCGCCATTTCTCGCCTCATGACAGAATTGGCAACCTCCGAGACGTTCGCCCAGCCGAATCTGCCAAGTTGGCAGGATGACATCCTTTCCCATTTCAGATGGCATGTTGTAATTCCTTTTAATATTGTGACTTACAACACATGGATCTTCCTTGGCGCGCGAATTGCATCCATGCCGGACATTATCGTAATTCCCTGGACAGTCTCAGAGAATGTCTGGAAACCTGGATCACGCCAACCAGCCCTGATGTGGCGGTGCAATGGGGACAGATGGCCGCGAAGCCTATGTTTTCGGGCAGGGTATCACTGGACCAGTAAGGTTTGAGGAGAAGCTGTGGCTAAATTGCTTAGTTTTGACGAAGATGTGCGGAAGTCGTTATTGGAAGGTGTTTCTAAGCTCGCCCGCGCCGTGGCCTGCACATTAGGCCCTCGCGGCCGAAATGCTGTCCTCGACAAAGGTTGGGGCTCACCCAAGATCACCAAAGACGGCGTGACCGTCGCCGAGGATATCGAACTCGAAGACAAATTCGAAAACATGGGGGCGCAACTTGTAAAAGAAGTCGCCTCGAAAACCAGCGACGTTGCCGGTGACGGCACGACGACCGCGACAGTGCTCGCCGAAGCATTGTTTCGCGAAAGCCTGCGGTTCATTGCCGCTGGTGCCGACCCGATGTCTCTCAGTCGAGGAATGCAGAAGGCGGTTTCCGCCGTCGTCGAAGAGCTGCGTTCGCTCGCCAAACCGGTCAACGCCAAAGACCGCAAGGCCATCGAAACGGTCGCCACCATCGCCGGTAACAACGATAAAGAAATCGGTCAGACTCTTGCCGACGCCCTGATGAAGGTCGGACAGGATGGCGTCATCACGGTCGAAGAAGGCCGGCAGGTTCACACCCAGGTTGATCTGGTCGAAGGAATGCAGTTCGAGCGAGGCTATCTCTCGCCGCACTTCGTCACCGATCAGGACGCCCAGTTGTGCGAACTCGAAAACTGCCGCGTTTTGATTTTCGAAGAAAAGATCACCTCCGCCAAGATGCTGGTGCCTTTGCTCGAAACCATCTCAAAGGCCAACGTGCCCCTCTTGATTATTGCCGAAGACCTGGAAGGCGAAGCCCTCGCGACGCTCGTGGTCAACAAGCTTCGCGGCATTCTCAAAGTCTGTGCCGTCAAGGCTCCCGGATACGGTGACCGTCGTAAGGCGATGCTCGAAGATATTGCCGTGCTCACCGGTGGCCGCGCGATCTTCAAGGATCTCGGCATTCAACTCGAAAACATTCAACTGTCCGATCTCGGAACAGCCAAGAAGATTCGTATCGACGCCGAAAACACGACTGTCGTTCAAGGTGCCGGTACCAAAGCTGATATTGCCGGGCGTGCCGAACAGATTCGCCGCGAAATCGAAGTGACCGACAGCGAATACGACCGCGAAAAACTGCAAGAGCGTCTTGCCAAACTTGCAGGGGGTGTGGCCCAGATCAATGTGGGTGCCGCCACCGAAACCGCCATGAAAGAACGCAAAGATCTCATCGACGATGCGTTGGCTGCGACTCGTGCCGCGATCGCCGAAGGCGTTGTACCTGGTGGAGGTGTGGCGTTGCTTCGTTGTCAGGGTGTCTGTGCGAAACTCAAGCTCGAAGGTGATGAAGCTCACGGGGCCCAGCTCGTCGAACGCGTTCTCGAAATGCCCTTGCGTAAGATTGCTGAAAACGCCGGCCTCGACGGTGCGGTGGTGGCCAACAATGTCAAGAAACTCAAAGATCGCAATCATGGCTATGATGCCCTGAATGACAAATATGGTGACATGTTCAGCTTCGGCGTCGTCGATCCCACCAAGGTGGTTCGTTCCGCTTTGCAAAACGCAGCCAGCGTTGCCAGCTTGCTGATGACGACCGAATCGATCATTGTTGAAGAGCCGAAGAAGGACGAAGACAAAGACCATCACCACGACCACTCGCACGACATGGGTGGCATGGGAGGAATGGGTGGCATGCCAGGCATGGGCGGCATGGGTGGCATGCCAGGAGGAATGGGTGGCATGGGCGGCATGGACTTCTAGGCCGTCGTTCCTGATACCTCTTCCCACGTTTGACCTAAATAACTCACACGGCTTGATGGCCGATTCCCTTATATCCAGATATTGAAACGATAGAGACAGGAGTTCAAATGATGAAGCTGAAGCCTCTCGATGATCGCATTGTCGTCCGCCCCCTGGATGCCGAAGAACGAACCGCTGGTGGTATTGTTCTGCCCGATTCCGCGAAAGAAAAACCTCAGCGAGGCAAAGTCATCGCTGTAGGACCGGGCCGTTTGCTCGAAACGGGCGACCGTTGTGCCGTCGAAGTCGAAATCGGTGACGAGGTTCTGTTCGGGAAGTACGGCGGGACCGATATCGAAGTTGAAGGAACGGAAGTCAAGATTCTTCGCGAAAGCGACATCCTGGCGAAAATCGGCTAAATAACCCATTGGAATTTTGACAACATTGGCAAACCTGTTTGCCAATTCGAATACGACCTACTATTCGCATTGACTCAACGAGGAGTGCAGAGGCGTGGCTAAGCAACTACTATTTGATGATCGAGCTCGTCTGAAGTTACAAAAGGGAGTTCGCACGTTGGCTGATGCCGTCGCGGTGACTCTCGGGCCCACGGGGCGAAACGTCATCATCGACAAAAACTTTGGGAACCCTTTGGTCACCAAAGACGGCGTGACCGTCAGCAAAGAAATCGAACTCGACGACCCGTATGAAAATATGGGAGCGAAGCTCGTCAACGAAGTCGCCTCGAAAACGAGCGACATCGCCGGCGACGGAACGACTACCGCGACGGTTCTGGCCCGTTCGATCTACGAAGAAGGGCTGCGGAGCATCACGCTCGGTGCCAATCCGATGATCGTACGTCGCGGTATCGAAAAAGCGATCGAAGCCGCCGTCGAGGCGCTCAATGCCGCTGCCAAGCCGGTCACCGAAAAGTCGGAAATCGCACAGGTCGGTTCGATCTCGGCGAACAACGACAAGGTCGTCGGCGACCTCATCGCCGATGCGATGGAAAAAGTCGGCCGCGACGGCGTGATCACTGTCGAAGAGGGCAAAGGAAACGAAACCACGCTGAAACTCGCCGAAGGGATGCAGTTCGACAAAGGTTTCATCTCGCCGTACTTCGTCACGAACCCGGCCGAAATGAAGTGCATTCTCGAAGACTGCCTCGTGCTGATTCACGAGAAAAAGATTTCGAGTCTTCGCGAATTTGTGCCGTTGCTCGAAAAGGTTGCCCAGACCGGTAAGCCGCTGCTCGTGATTGCCGAAGATGTCGACAGCGAAGCGCTCACCGCGCTGGTCGTCAACCGCCTTCGCGGCATCTTGCAGATTTGTGCCGTCAAGGCTCCGGGATTCGGCGACCGTCGCAAAGCGATGCTCGGCGATATTGCCACGCTGACCGGTGGCACGATGATTTCGGAAGATTTGGGAATCAAACTCGAAACCGTTGAAATCGCTCAGCTGGGTCGCGTGAAGAAAGTCGAAGTCTCGAAAGACAGCTGCACGCTGATCGAAGGGCAGGGAGAACAGAGCGAAATCCAGGCCCGCGTTAAGCAGGTCCGCACGCAGATCGAAGGAACAGAGAGCGAATACGATCGCGAAAAGTTCCAGGAACGACTCGCCAAACTGACCGGCGGCGTCGCAATCATCTCGGTCGGTGCTGCAACCGAAACTGAAATGAAGCAGACCAAGGCCCGTATGGAAGATGCATTGCACGCCACGCGAGCGGCGGTCGAAGAAGGCATTCTTCCCGGTGGCGGTGTCGCACTCATCCGTGCCATTGAAGCCGTCAAAAATGTCAATGCCAAAGGTGATGAAAAGATCGGCGTACATATCGTCGAAAAGGCACTGGAAGGCCCGATTCGCCGAATCGCTGAAAACTGCGGTATGGATGGCTCGGTCGTCGCCGACGAAGTCCGCCAAAAGGGGAAAAACATCGGATTCGATGCCAACACCGGCGAATACGTCGACATGTTCTCTCGCGGCATTATCGATCCTGCGAAAGTCGTAAAGAGTGCATTGCAGAACGCCGGCTCGATCGCCGGGCTGATGTTGACGACCCAGGTTCTCGTCACTCGTGGCGACGAAATCGAAGGGGGCAAGCGACCTCAGGTTGAAGGAGCCGTCCGCTAGAACTGGTTTCATAACCCGGTTGGCGACAGAATAAACGTTCAATTTGCCTTAAAATATCTGTCGTCCAGAGGGTTATGAACCTGCAGGAGTCCAGGAAGCGAAGTTTCTCCCGTCTGGTGAAACGTGAACTCAATCGATGTCAGTTTTGACTCGAATCGTGATTAACAATTGACGGGTCACCTGATGGGGTGACCCGTTTTTTACTCTACCAGGTGATTTTGCGAAATTCTCATGACCTCTGAAAATCCATCTCGCGTCCCGTTCGGTTTTGCATACAATTCAGCCCTGTACCTGTTCCTACCAGCTATAATTGACTTCAGATAATATCGAGCTTTCAGTTTTGCCCATGACTTCTACACGCGATTACTACGAAATCCTGGGAGTCTCCAAAAGCGCATCCGCCGAGGAGATTAAGAAGGCCTATAAAAAAATGGCCCTCTCGAACCACCCGGATCGCAATCCCGATGATCCCGAAGCCATCGGTCGTTTCAAAGAGGCGGCCGAGGCATTTGAAGTTCTCGGCGATGAAAACAAACGTTCGCGTTACGATCGCTTTGGTCACGCCGGTGTTTCTGGTGGAAACGGCCGCGGTGCCGGTTTCCACGACGTCGGTGATATTTTCGAGGCGTTCGGCGATCTGTTTGAAGGTTTCGGGTTTGGGTTTTCAGGAAATCGGTCAACGCGCGGTGGACGCGCCAGTCGCGGGGCCAGCCTGCAAACATCGCTGACCATAAAACTTGAAGAGGCGGCGGCGGGCTGTACTCGAGAAATCGAACTGCAACGACACGAAACCTGTACGACCTGCGAAGGATCAGGAGCCAAAGCCGGGACGACACCCCAGAAGTGCGATTACTGCGGCGGACACGGCCAGGTTGTGCAGTCGCGCGGTTTCTTTCGAGTGCAGACGACCTGTCCCGCGTGCCGTGGTGAAGGGGCCATCGTTCGCGAGAAATGTGAAGGTTGTTCTGGTGCCGGCAAGATTGCCAAAACCGTGCGACTGGAGGTCAACGTCCCCGCCGGTGTCGATAACGGCATGCAACTCTGCCTGCGGGGCGAAGGGGAAGCCGGCTCTCAAGGAGGTCCGCGAGGTGACTTGTATGTCGACCTCAACATTCCCGAACATCCCTTCTTCAAACGCGACGGCGTCAATCTGCTCTGCCAGATTCCGGTCACGTACACGCAAGCCGCGTTAGGGACCGAAATCGAAATCCCACTGATCAAAGGGCGGCACCAGTTGATCATTCCCAAAGGAACCCAACCGGGTGAGGTCATTCGCATTCGCGGCGCCGGTATGAGCGACCCGCGCGGTCACCGCAAGGGAGACTTGCTCGTGACCATTCAACTGGAAGTTCCGAAAAAGTTGAACGCGAAACACGAAAAAGCGTTGCGAGAGCTCGCCGAACTCGAACACGCGAATGTGTCCGCCCATCGCAAATCGTTTTTCGAGAAAATCAAAGACTATTTTGTAGACGATCCGGATGAGTCCGACACGTGATGCCATTTCGTCACACATGTTAACGGTACCCTTGAAAACGAAATCCGGCTCATTGAATCTCTAACTATTTTCATAGATCACGATTCCATGTCAAAAGATAAGCAGCCAATCGATCCCTCGAACTCACCCGCAGCCGATCCCATCGAGGAAATCAGCGGTGAAGAGAGAGAACCGGCGATCGAAGAAATCAGCATCGACGATATCAAGTCGCTGATTCAGACAGTGCAGACGCTTCAGACCGAACGCAACGAACTTTACGATCGCTGCATGAGGTCGCAGGCTGAGTTCGAGAACTACCGCAAGCGCCAGCAAAAGGAAGCCGAACAGGAACGACTTTACGCCACGCTGCAATTCGTGCGGTCGCTGCTGCCGGGTCTCGATAACCTCGAACGGGCGATTGCCGCCGCGGAGAGTTCCGGCGATGCTTCACCGATGATTCAAGGGGTCGAGCTGGTGCTGAAGGAGTTTCAATCGGTGCTGGAAAAATTCGGCGTGACGCCGATTGTTGCACTGGGAGAACATTTCGATCCGAATTTGCACGAAGCGCTGCAGCAGATTCCCTCGCCCGATCACGAGCCGTGGACGATCATTCAGGAATTGGAACGAGGTTACCAGATGCACGAACGAGTCGTTCGCCCGAGTCGGGTGGTTGTTGCCAGCCCGCCTCCGGATGCCTGATTTCAGTCTCTGTCATTTCAACATCACGTTGTTTTGAGAACCCATTATGCCCACATACGATTACAAATGTGCCAAATGCGATCACACCTGGGAACTCTTCCAGTCGATCACCGCCAATCCGATTAAAAAATGTCCTTCGTGCGGTGCCAACAGGGCAAAACGCCTGATCGGTACCGGTGCCGGAATCATCTTCAAAGGTTCCGGTTTCTATCAGACCGATTACCGCAGCGCCTCGTATAAGGATGCTCAACAGGCCGACCAGAAATCCGAATCGTCCAGCAGCAGCGATGCATCGTCGAGCAAGAGTTCGACCGACAAAAGTTCGACGAGCGAAAAGTCGAGTGGCGAAAAGTCGACCGACACGTCATCGGCGAAGTGACCCCCGATGATCACGAGAGGAGACAGGACATGATCCGATCTCAATCTTGCCCGATCTGTAAAAAGGTACTTCCCGTCAATTCCGCCGCGAGCCTGGCAACCTTCCCCTTTTGCAGCGTGCGCTGCCGCGATGTGGATCTGTATCGCTGGTCGGTCGGAAAATATGCGATCGTCGAACCGCTCGATCCCGACGAATTGGCGTTGAACGACGAACAGACCGAGTCGGAAGACGACGACGACTACGAGTCGTAAGTCGATCATCTGTCGCTCAATGATTCACCACGAACTCCATCGACGTCACCATCGACCATGTCCACAGTGAGAGTGCGGCCTCTCGTCGTTCGGCGTGTGCGGCGAGAAAGTCTTTGAGCTCCGTTCGCTCGTCTTCAAAAGGAGAACGGCTGAAAACGCTCAAGTACAACTCCTCGGCGAGCACATCACCGTCGGTGACCGCAAGCAGCCGATCGATTAAATTCCCCGGTTCCCGGGTCGTCAGTTTGAGTACAATGTCGTCGTTGAGTGTAAACAATGCCCCTTTAACAGTGGCGTTGAAATCATCCTCGGCCTCGCGCGGTTCGTTGGCAAACGCCGTCAGAAACTTCGTTTTCAGGTCGACGAACTGCGGGTTCGGCTTTCCCTCTTCAACCGGAGCAGTCACCCGCTCGCGGTTTCCGGTCGCGGTAAGAGTTGCGTTCAACAGCTGTTCGGCGGAAAGCCGTTTTTCGTTGAAGACAAGATATGTCTCCGGCAGAGGAAGCTCCTGAATATCATCGGCATATCGGCTG
Organism: Planctomycetota bacterium; assembly: GCA_027618475.1. Classification (GTDB taxonomy): domain Bacteria; phylum Planctomycetota; class Planctomycetia; order Planctomycetales; family Planctomycetaceae; genus JAQCEJ01. The sequence goes on from JAQCEJ010000014.1 coordinate 17,849, forward strand.
CTGCGTTGATACGTCTGCGTGAGCGCCAGTTCTCGCAGCATCCATTTGATGTCGTAGTCGTGCGCGATGAACTCCGCCGCCAGCAAATCGAGCAGTTCAGGATGCGACGGCGGATTACCGGAGTGATGCAGATCGAGGGGATGCACCAGCCCGCGACCCATCATGATGAACCACAATCGATTGGCGATGTTTTTCGAAAACGAGGAATTCTCCGGCTTGGGAAATTCCTCGGCAAGTAATGCCAACACGCTGACGGGGGGCCCCTCCGCCGGTTGCTCGGGAATCGGAATTTCTTTCCAGAATGGAATGCGCGGGCCCGTCTGACGTTGAGTCGGGTCGAAGACCGAAACGAATTCGAGTTCTTTTTCCAGCTTCTTTTCCGTCACCGCAGGAAAATCAACGCCCCCCTGAATCGCCACATTCAGATAAACGGTGTACAACCCCTGAAAGTCGAGTTGCTTGTAATCGTCGATAAACAAGTGGTTGTGGCATTGGGCGCATTGCAGATCGAGTCCCAGCAGCAGCCGGGCGACATCGCGCGTCAGTCCCGGATAATCGACCGGATTCTCACCATATTTTTCGAGCCGCTTCGTATAGAAAAACCCGGCCCCCTTCCGCGACTCGTCCTGAGCATCGGGATACAGAATCTCACGGACGAACTGGTCCCAATGTTTGTTCTGTTCGAACGATGTCCGCAGAAATGCATCCCATTGTTCGTTGTCCCCCCGACGCTCCATCAGCATCACATGAAAGAGTTCCTGCATGCGCGTGGCATACGTCGGGGCGGCGAGCAGACGATCGATCATCCGCTCGCGCTTGTCGGCAGCCGTATCGGCAAGAAAGGTTCGTGTCTCGTCGGCAGTGGGAATCGTCCCCGCCAGATCGAGCCAGATGCGACGCAGGAATTCCGCATCGGTGGCAGATGCCGCCGGCTGGGCATCTCCAAATCGGGCGGAAATCAGTCCATCGATGCGAACCGACAATGGCGTTTCGTCGGCACGCACCCCCTCCCCCAGCAGCAACACGGCCGTAAGGAGGATCAACGTCGTCACAACTCGCGAACAATTCACATCGATCTCCCGAGGAGAAATTTTTCAGCGAAGCACGTCACAATCGACGCCATGACGTTGCTCCCCGACAACCATTTTTTGCGCAACCATCTTGCTGCACGAGGCTTAAAATCGATCACCGTTATTTTATGGGATACCGGGAGACGATTCAATCGGCATTCGACGAATATACACCCGACAATGCGACCTCGGCCAGATTCGCCTGTTGAAAACCGAAAAATTGTCTTATAAATCGCATCGCACACGGCCCGGAAATGGTTCGTGTGCCAACAAAATGACTCTTTCCTCGACTTTCATCTTCCAATCGCAATCATAAATCCGTCCCAAAGGATATCCTTCCCATGTCCTCCGCTCCGAAGTCATTCGATCCCCATTTGGTCCCTGAGATCGGCCGGAATCCGTTCGTTTCTTGTTCTCCCCTTCATCAGGATGCACAAAGCATGGTTGCTTCGACGAATCATCGGGTCGGCCTCGATCAACTCGGAATCAATCACACCGGCACACTGTATTGGAATCTTCCCACCCCAACGGTCGTCGAGCAGATTATCCAAAGGCAGGAAGGCTTGATGGCCCATCTCGGTGCGATTGTCGTCCATACGGGCAAATACACGGGACGAGCCGCCGGCGACAAGTTCATCGTTTCCGAAGCGAAAACGCAGCAGGAAATCTGGTGGGGAGAGATCAACCGACCGGTCGACCCCGAAACCTTCGACCGATTGTTCGCCCGACAATTGGCGTACCTGCAGGATAAAGACCTCTTCGTCGAAGACTGTTACGCCGGAGCCGATCCGCAGTATCAACTCCCCGTTCGCGTCATCACCGAGACCGCTTGGCATAATCTCTTTTCGCGCAACATGCTCATTCGCGAATTCGATGCGAAAAAAATCGCCGAGTTCGTGCCGCAATTCACGATCGTGCATACCCCTCGTTTCGAAGCGGTCCCCGCCATCGACGGCACCCGTTCCGAAGCGTTTATCATCCTCAATCTGTCACGCCGACTGGTGATCATCGGCGGCACGCATTACGCCGGCGAAATCAAGAAGTCGGTCTTCACACTGATGAATTATCTGTTGCCGCACCAGAACGTGTTGCCGATGCACTCATCGGTCAACTACGGAAAGAACAAAGACGACGTCGCCGTCTTCTTCGGACTCTCAGGAACCGGCAAGACAACGCTCTCGACATCCGCCGATCGCATGCTCATCGGCGATGACGAACATGGCTGGAGCGACAACGGCGTGTTCAACTTCGAAGGGGGCTGTTACGCAAAAGTAATTCGTCTGAATCCGCAGACCGAACCCGAGATTTACGATTCGACGCGCAAGTTCGGCACGATTCTGGAAAACGTCGTCATCGATCCGGTCGCACGACATGTCGATCTCGACGACGGTTCGATCACCGAGAACACGCGGGCGACGTATCCGATCACGCACATTCCGCACGCCGATATCACCGGGACCGCCGGACACCCGAAGAATATTCTCTTCCTCACCTACGATGCCTTCGGCGTGCTCCCGCCGATTTCGCGACTGACCGCCGAGCAGGCCGAATTTCATTTTCTCTGCGGCTACACGTCGAAAGTCGCCGGCACCGAAGCGGGGATCAAAGAACCGCAGGCAACGTTCAGCGCATGCTTCGGAGCCCCGTTCATGCCGATGCATCCGACGGTTTACGCCCGCATGCTCAAGCAAAAGATCAACCACCACGGCGTCAACTGCTGGCTCGTCAACACAGGCCTGACCGGCGGTTCGTACGGCACGGGCGAGCGCATGGCATTGCCGTTGACGAGAGCGATGGTCGCCGCCGTGTTGAAGGGAGAACTCGACGACGCAGACACGATCCCGGTCGAGCGATTCCATCTCAGCCGCTTAACAAAATGCCCCGGCATCCCCGAAACGATTCTCGACCCCCGCGCAACATGGAGCGACAAAGCCGCCTACGATCACCAAGCCGAACAGTTGGCGAAGCGGTTTGAAGAGACGATTGCCAAGTTCGTGTGAGGGGAGCATACCAGTCGATCATGTTTCACATTTTAGCCGAATGGCAATGGGTGTCTGGGGCGCACATTGGCGAGAGAGAATTATTGACACGACGAGTTCGCGACAATCGACCACGCGGGGTGGCCCAGACGCCCCAGCGTCTGGGTGCCTTTAGCACAAGAAGCATCTCCTGTGGCAACAATAAATAAATGACGTTCCAACGTGCAATCGCATCATGAATAAATGACGAACCGTCAGCGTGTTGATCGAATGGATTGAATGAATCGACAAGGGCGTTTTTGGTATCATTGAACGATTGATAGCAGCGTCTTATCGCTCCGCGATCCAGACGACGGGGCGTCTGGGCCACCCAAAACCAAGAATAGGCATAGGAAATTGTCTGGGGCACCCCGGGGAAGAACTTCCCGGTTTCGGCTGGATCCGCGCGCTCACCGCCTACGTGTACCTCGACACGCCGTTTCGCTTCCGCAGCAAACAAGCCTTATGGAAATACAGCGGGATCGGACTGGAACGGCACACCAGCGGCAAAGGCCGGCCGCGCGTCTCTCTGGTCAAGAACTGCTATCATCGGGCCTTGAAGAATGTGTTCATGGGAGCGGCGAAATCGGCGATCTGCTCCGGTGACAACCCTTTCGCCGAGAAGTACGACCATTGGACACAGGAGGCAGGCTTGCATCCCGCCACGGCCCGCCGCAACGTCGCCCGCTGCCTGGCGACGACGTTGTGGAGTCTGTGGAAACACAACAGCCGTTACGATCCCGCGCAAGTGCGGTAAATCGCCGGTTTTTTGAAGAGTTAAATTCGACAGGAGCCAACACGGCGGAGTTCCCAGGGTGGCACTAGACCTAGAGTCCCAGCCAGTGAATGAACCCGCCGCTTTGAATCACGTACGCTCTTTGATCCTCATAGACCTCGACAGAGAGTCTCACATAGGTGCCTGAGCGATGTTTTTGACAAATGACAATCGCCGCACGACGAGGAAGGAACGAAACAAAAACTCCCCAAATCAAACGGCCGACGAGAACGAAGAGAAGAGAAAACCGACTGGCTCAGAGACCGTAATCATCATCGCACCCCGAATGCCCCTTTTTCTACAAGTTTTTTGAGGAGCATCCGTGGTTTCGCCCAAAGTCTGCCTTGACAGAAAACTTCCTATAGGTGCCACCCGACGTGATCGTGTTTGACGCGATGAGTTCGCGATCATCGGCCATGCTTCGAAACGAGTTCATGGCCCAGTCTGTTGGCCCTCCTCACATGTTATCGACTGGGGGCGTGGTCTTCAATTTTCTTTCCTCATGTCTTGCGAAATTGAGGGCGGTTTTTTTCTCTTGCTGATACAGCATCCCTGCCCCCCTTCCATTCCCAAACAGCAATCGGACGGGGCGCGAAAGATCAGCACCTCTTTCGGTCTCTGGTTGCGCGAAGGAGAATGAATCAAACAGGAGGCCGAGTTCACATCATTGTTTATGAATGTGTAAAATTTGCGCAAAAACGCGCAAAAATGCGGATTTTTGGCTCCGAATGAGCACGAAACGCGCGCGAGACCTCATTTTGCGCGGATTTCGTGCCCATTTTGCAACTTCAAACACGATTTACGGTGCGACGGTGGGGGTGAAAAACGGCTTGGTTTTCCCACATTCACGCCGGGGCGCAACCGTGGCAGGAAGGATTGGAGAGCGAGGGGTTGGGGATTGGGGGTTAGGGATTGGGGATGGAGACATTCGAAAAGAAACGAGGAAGGCATGTGGGACTTTTTGATACGACGTTTTTCCCAGAACGAAAGCCTGGCGGGAGGTCATTCGCTCTTTCTCAACCGCCACACATCCGGCTCCATGTTGTTCCCGGCGACCATCCAGAGCGAACCGTCGTGCACGTAGACGCTCGCCGCGTGACGCGGCTTCCAGGGGGTGTTTTTGAGTTCGGTCCACTCGACGCCGTCGGTTGAGTACCAGACGTCATTGCGGTTGGTTTCGTTCCATCCTTCCAAGACCCACAGCTTATCGTCCCACACCGCAAGTTCATGCATCTGCCGCTTTGACCACGGGGCTTCGGCGAGGTGCTTTTTCCAATGCACGCCGTCGGCGGTGCTCCAGACGTCGTTGTGAAATGTCCGTTCGGTTCCCGGCGTGTCGTACAGGCCGCCGCCGATCAGCCAGAGGCGATCTTTGAAGACCGCCTGCCCGCCTATGAGAGCACGGGCCTCCCAGCAGGGTTCTTGAGGTTTGATTTCTTTCCACTCGATGCCGTCTGTCGTGGTCCAGATATCGCGGTGAAACAGCGGCTCGGCAGGGGCGATTTGCGGAATCGTCTGGCCTCCCAACACCCAGATACGATCGTCGAATGCGGCGGTGTACCCGAAGGCTCGCGGCTTCCAGGGAATCGGCCGGTCTTTGTTGACGTGCGACCACGTCTTGCCGTTGGTCGAGTTCCAGACGTCGAAGTGATAATGTCCCTGATTGACGTCGCCGCCGACGATCCACATTTTGTCGCGATGGACGACATACCCGGCGTAATGTCGGCCTTCCCAGTCGGTCGTTGAGTCGAACGAATCGTCTTTGAAGGTGTTCGGTTTGACGAGTCTCCAATCGAGGCCGTCGGTCGACGACCAGACTTCGTTATTGCAGATGCGCGGGAAGAACTCTTTATCGCGGGGGTTCCAACCGCCGAGCAGCCACATTTTGCCGTCGAAGACGATCGCCCCTCCCCCGTCGCGCGGTTTGAACGGGGCGTTCAAGGTGATTTGTTCCCACGAGTACTCGGGCTCGCCGGATTGTGCGACGGTGCAGAGGGTCAGCAGAACAGTGAACGAAAGCATCAGGTTTGACATAACACGATTTCAGGAATGGAAGATGGCGGTCCGACGCTCACGTTCTGGGCATTCAAGGGTCATGACGTTATCAGTTCGACAATTGTCTCTTCTCCCCTTTCAATTGTCCATTGTTCCAACGAATACGCTGCTTCGTTGGCATCGCGAGTTCTAATGAAGCCAAAGACGCGCGAACTGACATTCTCTGAAATAAAGCGAACGGCACCGTCGCAGAACAGAAAGGTGGCTTCTCCCGAATGCATACTGGCAAATGCGCCTCCGGCGGCGAGCAGTCCCAGAACGATGCCGAGAGGAACGTAGGAAGCACCGTCAGTTGAAAACGCCGCTCACCCCTAATAATCCCTTCTCGTGCTTGACAACGCTCCCTCATCGTGCCAAGAATCTACGTAGAAGTAAAATTCCATAAGTCCATATGCTGTAATAATTCCGGGCGATTTTACAATGCTGCAAATCAACCGCCGAAACATGCTGGGGCTTTCCGGGTTTGGTCTTGGGCAGATCGCGTTGGCTCAGCTCCTTGGGGCGTCTCGCGCGATTGCAACCGAGAGGCAGGCGACAAGTCTTGTCCCTATTTACAGCAATTTGAAACCGCGTCCTACCCATTTTCCTCCCCCGGCGACATCGGTGATTCAGCTCATTCAAAACGGTGGGCCGAGCCAGATGGATCTCTTCGATCCCAAGCCACTGCTGACGAAGATGGCCGGTCAACCGCATCCCGACGGCGTCGAAATCCATCAACCGAATAATACGAATGCCCTGCTCCCTTCGCCTCTCAAGTTCAGCAAGTTCGGCGAATGCGGTATGGATGTTTCAGAGGCGTTGCCGCATTGCAGTTCGATCGTGGATGACCTGTGTTTCGTGCGTTCGATGCACACCGAGCACAATAACCACCTTGAAGGTTTAAACATGCTGTTGACGTGCAAGATTTTTCCGGGCCGACCCGTGATGGGGGCGTGGATCAGTTATGCACTGGGAACCGAGAATCAGAACCTCCCGGCGTATGTCGTACTCCGCGATCCCGATGGTTACACCGTCGGCAGTAAGCAACTTTGGGCGAATGCCTATTTGCCCGCGTTGTATCAGGGGGTTGAGTTCAGCACGCGGGGGGCACCGATTCATCATTTGGATCCGGCGACGCCGTTGCCGGTTGGGGTGCAGCGTGCCAATCTCGATTTTTTGAAGAAACTGAATTCCGCCCATTTGTCGAAGCGTCCGGGCGAATCGGAACTCGATGCGCGAATCGAGAATTTCGAATTGGCCGCACGCATGCAGCTCGAAGCTCCTTCGGTTCTGGATTTATCGGGTGAAACCGAAGCGACCAGAAAAAGTTACGGGCTCGACAATCCCGCGACGGCCAAGTATGGCACGCGATGCTTGATGGCACGCCGATTGGTAGAATCGGGCGTGCGATTCGTGCAGGTGACTACCAGCCCTGGCCAACCCTGGGACCATCACAACGACATCAAAAAGGGGATGGACGACATCGCCACCGCGACCGACCAGGGGGCCACGGCACTTATCAAAGATCTGAAGGAACGGGGGTTGCTCGAAAGCACCATCGTGATGTGGGCAGGCGAATTCGGACGGCTACCGACAACACAAAACGGCAAGGGACGCGACCACAACCGCAATGCATTTACCATGTGGTTTGCGGGGGGGGGCTTCAAGCCGGGTTTGATTTATGGTGAGACCGACGAATTCGGTTACAAGAGCATTGTCAATCGCGTCAGCGTTCCCGATATGATTGCCACGGTCTGTCATCAATTGGGACTCGACCATCAACAGGTACAATTCCCGCTTGAGGGACGTTTGGAAACTCCAACCGACGTCACCGTCACCGGCGCGAAAGTGGTAGGCGATCTGCTGACGAGTGACGTGCGCACATGAAGTTCAGGCTATGAGTAGAACTGATATTTTCGATTCTAAGACAACCGGTCCAATTATGCATTTGCATTTTAATTCGCTGCGATTGCTGCTGATCCTCGCTTCGGTGGGACTTCTATTGCCAATCGCCTCACGCGCCGACGATGCCCCGGTCTTCGAAGAGGATGTCCTGCCAATCTTCACGCGGTATTGTTTTAACTGCCACGGCAAAAGTTCTCCCCAAGTCGGTCTTGAATTGCGAACCGCTCGTCAGATATTTCGGGGGAGTCAAAACGGAGCGGTCATTGTCAAAGGATCGCTAGAGAAAAGCTTGCTTTGGGAAAAGGTTTCGAAGCGCGAGATGCCTCCGGCTCTTTTCAACTTGAAACTTGAGGACGCAGAAATCGAGACGGTGCGGCAGTGGATTCTCGCCGGAGCACCGTCCGACGAAACAATGGAATTGCCTGCCGACGTGCAAGTGCAGTTCGACCGATTCGAGAATGAAATTCAACCGATTCTGAATGATCGCTGCGTGGAATGTCACGGAGAAACGGCCCCCGAAGCGGGTCTCGATTTGCGCAACCTGTCGTCGCTCTTACGAGGAAGCAAGAAAGGCCCCGTGATCGTCGAAGGGTTTTCCGACAAGAGTGTGCTCATTCGCAAACTCTCCAGCAAAGCGATGCCCCCGCCCGAGGCCGGCGAACCTTTGTCGCCCGACGAAATCGGCCGGATAACGAGCTGGATCGACCAGGGCCGATTTGCGGATTTCGTCGACATCGATTCCGATGACGAGCTGGTAACGACCGCTGACGAAATCACGGAAGAGGATCGACAATTCTGGGCGTATCAAAAACCGATCGCGAATTCCCCTCCCAACGTTGTTGCGGTTGATCGCGCGCGTACGCCAATCGATCGCTTCGTATTGGCCAAACTCGAGGCCGCGGGGCTGACGTTTTCGCCGGATGCCGACAACCAGACGTTGCTCCGTAGAGCCTATTTTGATCTGACGGGATTGCCCCCCACTCCTGAACAGGCTCAGCGATTTCTCGCCGACGATCAGCCCAATGCCTACGAACGGCTGATCGACGAACTGCTCGCATCGCCGAGATACGGCGAGAGATGGGGACGACATTGGCTTGACGTCGTCGGATATGTCGACACCAAAGACAAGGACTTCGACCCCAACAGCGCGAACCTGCTGGAGGGGTATTGGCGGTTCCGCGATTATGTGATTGCGTCGACGAATGACGATAAGCCGTGGAATCGATTTTTGGTCGAACAAATTGCCGGCGACGAGCTGGTGGACTGGCGTAACGCGACGGAGTATACACCCGAGATTCTGGAATTGCTGACGGCGACGGGCTTCCTCCGAAACGTACTCGATGCCACCGACGAAGATATTTCGGACCTCCCCTTCGATCGTTACGAAGCGTTGTTCAAGCTGATAGAGCGAGTTTCAACCAGCACGATGGGGATGACGATGGCTTGTGCCCGTTGTCACAGTCATAAATTTGATCCCATCCCTCAAACCGATTATTATCGATTCTTGTCGCTCTTCACAGCAGCGTATAATCCTTCCGACTGGCTCCCGCCGAGTCGTCGGCATCTGTTTGATGTTTCGAAGGTCGAACAGAATGAAATCGATCGACAGCGAACCGAAGTGACGGCACAACAAAATGAGTTGAAGAAGCAAGTCGCAGCACTCAGAGAACCGTTCCGACAGCAGTTGATTGACCGGAAGCTGTTGCAGCTTCCGGAAGCCATTCGAGCCGACACAAAGACGGCTGTTGCCGCTGATGAAAAGTCGCGGACGGAAATTCAAAAGTACCTTGCCGAAAAATTCACCACTCACTTGACCGTCAGTGATAACGATGTCGACGCTTCCCTTGGCGATGCCGACCGTAAGCAACTGGCCGAATTGCAAGAAGGAATCGCGGCGAACGAACGACGATTGGCATCGTTGCAATTCCATCAGGTGCAGGCGTTATGGGACGTTGGCAAGGCACCGACGATTCGACTGCTGCATCGTGGCGACGTGGAGTTCGCCGGTCCAAAGGTTTCACCTGGATTTCTGTCGATACTCAGCCCCTCCGGTCAAGCAGACGCACTTCCTTCACCGCAAGCGGTGGGTGAAACAACCGGACTTCGACTGGCGTTTGCCGAGTGGTTGACTCGCCCGGAGCATCCGCTCACCGCGCGGGTCATCGTCAACCGTATGTGGCAGCATCATTTCGGAACGGGAATCGTCGCCACGCCAGGAAATTTCGGAGAAACGGGAGCGCGTCCGACACATCCCGAATTGCTCGACTGGCTGGCCGTCGAATTCATGCAGCAAGGTTGGCATGCTAAACCTCTCCATAAAATGATCATGCTCTCGACGGTATATCGTCAGTCATCAACACGTCCGATCGATGGAGACGAAATCGTCGCCGACAGTGCCGAGTCGATCGATCCGCAGAATCGGTTGTTATGGCGGATGAATTTACAACGGCTGGATGCAGAATCAATTCGCGATTCCGTAATCGCCATTAGTGGAACTGCCGACTATAAGATGGGGGGCCCCCCAGTCGCGGTGACAACGTCTCCGACAGGACTTCAATCAGTTCCCGGCGACGGGACGTCAGCTGCTTCACGGCGCAGCATCTACCTCGTCGCGCGGCGATCGAATCCCGTGACGTTTTTGCGAGTCTTCGATTACCCGGTGATCGACGTCAATTGCACTCAACGATCGACGTCGGCAACGCCACTTCAGTCGCTGACGATGATTAACAGCGAATTTCTGGCCGGCAGTGCCATACAGTTTGCCACCCGCGTCGAAAAACTCGTGGGCGAAACCGCTACAAATGCAGAGAAGATCGACACCGCTTATTGGCTGGCATTTTCTCGATCTCCGAGCGACACCGAAACGTCCGACGGCATCGCCTTCCTCGATCAACTGGAAAAGCTCTATGCGGACACCCCCGAGGCGGCGTCGGAATCAAGTATTCCACCGTCTGCCACACAACGAGCATTCGAGAATTTCGTGCACATGCTGCAATGCTCGAACGAATTCATGTATGTAGATTGAGTGAGAGGTATGACACCGACCGATGGTGTTAACCTCGTTCCCTTCACGCTCGAGGACAGCGAAGTCTTAACGGCGCATCAATTATTTTTCTGTGTCGTTCCGTTATCGTCTTGTATTATACATCGGCACCGAGGAGACACAGGCATAATGCGCATGACAGCACTAAGATTAATCACGACTGCCGTTCTGTTTTCTTCATCAGCGTATGCCCAAAGCCGGCAGGCCCCTCCAGGGATGTTCAAAGATCTTGATGATGAAATTGCCGGAGGTGCCGCCATCGTACGAGGGGCTCAGTTGTTCGTCGACGATGTGATAATCGAAGAAATGTCGGGCGTCGAGAAATCGCTCCATCAGCCCATCAAATACGAGGGTAATCCGATTCTCGTTCGCGACAAACCGTGGGAAGATTCGGGCCCCGGTTATGGGACCGTCCATTTCGACGTCGACGAAAACCTATTCAAAATGTGGTATTCGGTTTGGAAGCAAGGGAAAGAACCTTCGACAGCGTATCTCTGTTACGCTGTTTCATCCGACGGCATCGAATGGACGAAGCCGATTATCGATGACGGTCACAATACGAATCTTGTACAACAACCGGACCTCGACGGTTTTCAATGTCCCGGCATTTTCAAGGATCTGCGTGAATCGAATCCGAATCGCCGTTATAAAATGCTTTTCAGTTGTGCCCCCGACGGTACATCCAAGACGTGGATGTCGAGCATTGCCTTTTCGCCGGACGGCCTCACGTGGCAGGCGTCCGACGACCCGGCGGTGATCCCGTTCAGCGATACTCAACTCTGTCCGTTCTGGGATCAGAGGCAGCAGCGGTACGTCGCCTTTCTGCGGTTCGGTCCTCCGAACACCAGAATTATTTCCCGCATCGAAAGTGAAGATTTTTTGCACTGGTCGCCGAAGGTGACCGTCTTGCGTAAAACGAAAATGGACGATCCGATGGCGACTCAATTCTATCAGATGGCGCCGTTTCCCTATGGGAATTACTATTTTGGACTGATCGCCGCCTATCACAACGAAACACTCAAACAGCCGACAACCGATTCCCCCTGGACCGATCGCAAGAATCTGCAACTCGCATATAGTCGAAACGGAGTGACATGGTCGCGCGTGGGAAAAAACGGCACGATTCCCACGCGCGAACTGAACGACGACAAAGACTGGCTGCCGATTGCTCAGGATGCCATCTTTCTTCCCTACGGAGAGAAGGACAAAGACTGGGATTGGGGAACCGTCTCTCCTTACTTCACGCCGCAACCGATTATCGTCAATGACGAAATCTGGATGTATTACATGGCCCAGAATGGACGAAACTGGTGGACCTACACTGGCGATCCCCCCAAGTTCGATCCCGATGCCAAAGAACCCGATCTCGGTGTCGGCCTTGCCAAGCTGCGACTTGACGGTTTCGTCTCGATCGACGCGGGCGATACTGAAGGAACGCTTACGACGAAGCCGCTGATTTTCCTGGGAGACACGCTGGAAGTGAATACCAACGCCGAAGGGGGTTCACTCCTCGTCGAAGCGCTTGATGAGGACGGAAATTCTATTGAAGGATTCGGCAAACAGCAAGCCGATCCGATATCGTCCGACCATGTTCGTCACGTTGTCCGCTGGAACGGCGACGCCGATTGTCATTTGCTGCAAGGGAGACCGATTCGATTGAGGTTTCACCTGAAGAATTCAAAGCTGTATTCGTTCACGCCGCGTATTACGTTGAACCATTATCTGCAGTCATACGATTGAAACTTTATAAGTATCATGGGCTGAGTTCATCCGACCGATGATTGATTTCATAAATATCCCCATCATTTACCTGCGGCGATTCGTGATTGCTGATCGGTACGAGAAACCAAGACCAGGCCGAATCTGATACATGTCGTTCAACACACAGGGGCGTGGTCCCCTGAATGGAACCACGCCCCTGGCGGTATCAACCAAATATTGTCGGTTATTCGCTCTTCTCGATTCCGAGTAATTCGATTTCAAAAATCAGCGCCGCATTCGGGCCGATAGCTTGACCGGCTCCTCGAGATCCATAGGCCAGTTCGGCCGGTACGAAAATGCGCCATTTGTCGCCAACCTTCATCATTTGCAGCGCCTCCGTCCAACCCTTAATAACTTGATTGACGCCGAAGGTGGCCGGTTCGCCTCGATCGACCGAACTATCGAACACGGTTCCATCGATTAACGTTCCGTGATAATGCGTCTTCACCGTGTCCGTTTTTTTTGGTGAGGGACCGTCACCCGCTGCGAGCACTTCGTATTGCAAACCGCTCTTAAGCGTCTTGACTCCCTTCTTCTTTCCATTCTTGCCAAGGAATTCCTCCCCCTCCTTCTTGTTTGCTTCTTCTTTAGCTTTCTGACGTTCGGCCTGCTTCGATTCGAAGTCCGCCAGAAATTCCTGCATGGCCGCATTGATATCTTCTTCTGAAAGTCGCGATTTCTTCTTGGCTAACGCATCACGAATACCAAGAATCAGCAAATCCACGTTGAGATCAAGTTCGTCACGGGACAGGTTCTTGCCGAAGTTCTGGCCGATGCCATAGCTGACTTTATCGAGGTTCGACGAAATTTCAGGAGCCTCTTCGTCGGCGGCCTCCGCATTTTTTTCCGGCTCATCCTGTCCCAGAACAGGACCGAACGAGAAACACAACCCGAAACCTGCCGCCAGACAGCCTGCCAGGATGAAGCGATACATTTGCAATCCTTAAGAAGAAAGTTGGTGCGAAATTCTTTCGGAACCCGACGGGCATCGGAGATTGACGGTCATTTCGCGTGGGGTTTACCTGTGAATCGCCGACAGCGACTTCCGTCTTGTGCCATCTTGCCGACGATGGAAACATCTCTCCAGTTGAGACAAGCCATCGTCATGAACATCTCATGAGACAGCCTGTTTACTCTCCCTCATTCAGTGGGAGCATATGAAGATTATCATATGCGTTCCCACAGCTGAAAACCACACTGAGGCGACCTTCCCGAAGAAAACTTTTGGGAGGTTCTCCACTTATGGGCAAACAAATGGCTTACCGGCGATCTTTCTCGATCCCGCAGTCACTTTTCTGTACCGTCGAGTGCCGATATTTTTCGGTATTCTCACCCATTTTTGAAAGGTCACTCTTGTCAAGCCGCCCCCAAATAGGCAATATGGATGCTCTGGGGTAAAAGATTCTATCTGGCATAGTAATCCGGTTTCGAGGAGCAGTTTCCATGATGACACGTCGTTGGTTGACATTCGTATTTACGGTGGTTGTCTCGGTTTCGACCGGTTTGGCATCCGCTCAGGATGATAAGAGCAAAACGGCAATGACCGACCTGTCGCAGGTCGATGAAGACTTTGCGTTCCAAGGCGAATATGTGGGAGAAGTAACCGTCGGTCAGCGCGGCAACGTCACGATCGGATTGCAAGTCGTCGCCCTAGGTGACGGGCAGTTTCAAGCGGTCGAATACCCCGGTGGATTACCGGCTGCCGGTTGGGTGGGTCATGGGCGCGTTCAACTTGCCGGCTCTCGCAACGGAAGTGCCGTCCGGTTGGATGGCTACCCCCTCGAAATCACGCTCGAAAATAGCGAAGCCCATGTTGCATTTATCGGCGGTACTCCGGCTGGAGTCCTCCGCCGCGTTCATCGTACCAGTTCGACATACAATCTCGCCGCTCCCGAGGGAGCCGATGTCCTCTTCGACGGCACGAATACCGATCAATTCAAGAACGGTCGCATGACGCCTGATGGACTTTTGATGGTCGGCACCGAAACCGTAAAGGGATATCAGAATTTCCGTCTGCATGTCGAGTTCAAGCTTCCGTATATGCCCTATGCACGAGGACAAGGCCGCAGTAATAGCGGTGTCTATCTCAACGGTCGCTATGAAGTACAGATCCTCGATTCGTTCGGACTCGAAGGTGCCGACAATGAAGCGGGGGCGGTGTATCGCTACAAGAAGCCCGACATCAACATGTGTTTCGAACCGCTCGCCTGGCAGACCTACGATATCGAAATGACGGCACCAAAGTTCAACGCCGCCGGAGAGAAAATGTCGTCGGCACGCCTGACCGTTCGACACAACGGCGTCGTGATTCACGACAATATCGAAGTCACCCGCAAGTCGGGTGGTGGTGCCGAAGAAGGCCCCAATGCTTTGCCGATCCAGTTGCAAGATCACGGAAATCCGGTTGTATTCCGCAACGTCTGGATTGTCGACTACGACAAGAAGGTAGAATGCTGCTGCTGTGTCTGTAACCGCCGCGGCACAAGATGTTGCTGTGTGACCTGCGATAAATAAATCGCGACATTGCAGACACCTTTATCTCGATTCACATGCCATGTTCGTTCGTGCGGACATGGCATGTGCCATTAATCAAGTGAAAAACCGGTTCGGCCTACAATCGCGTCGCCACATTTCGTTCGGCGAGATACCGCTTGGTTTGTTCAATCGTATACTGGCCGTAGTGGAAGATGCTGGCTGCCAGAGCCGCGCTCGCATGGCCGGCGGTGAGAATTCGGTAGAGATGCTCGGGCGAACCCGCCCCGCCACTGGCAACGACGGGGACGGCTACCGCATCGGCCACTGCCCGTGTCATCTCTTCGTCATAACCGTCTTTGGTACCGTCTGCGTCCATCGACGTCAGCACGATTTCACCTGCACCAAGGCGTTCAACTTCTCTTGCCCATGCAACGGCTTCGAGACCAGTCGGCACCCGGCCACCGTTAATATGAACTTCCCAGACCGTCTTGCCATCCTTCACAATGCGTTTCGGATCGATATTGACGACAATACACTGACTACCAAATTTCTGAGCCGCTTCGTACACAAACTGCGGATTCTTGACCGCCGTTGAATTGATAGACACTTTGTCGCAACCGGCGTTCAACAACCGACGGATGTCGTCGAGTGTGCGAATCCCGCCGCCGACCGTCAACGGCATGAAAATGACTTCCGAGGTTCGCATTACCACGTCGATAATGATGTCGCGTTCTTCATGACTGGCCGTAATGTCCAGAAAAACGAGTTCATCGGCCCCCTGCTCTTCGTAACGCTGTGCCACTTCGACGGGGTCGCCGGCGTCCTGCAGATTCAGAAAATTGACCCCTTTGACAACACGGCCCGCATGGACATCGAGACAGGGAATAATACGCTTGGCAAGCAAGTGAACCTCAACTCATTTCATGTTAACTACAAGCAGTTTCATAACCCTCTGGACGGCGGATAATTCCGGACAATTTGGACGATTCTTCAGTCGCCAACCGGGTTATGAAACCAGTTCTACACACAAGCAGTCTTTATCCTCAGATTATCGTAGACAGACATAGATGAAAAGATAATTAGAAAAACAATTCCATCATGGTCTTCATCACATCTGTGACAAACGGTAGACCACCCGAACTTGTTTACGTTTTGATTCTGCGGCAATGATTCTTGGTTACTTATTCTTCTTTCACGACTTCATTCCGCAGTGTGCCGATGCCTTCGATTTCGACTTCGACGATGTCGCCTGGTTTCATTGCGGACGTCTTGCCGGGCGTGCCGGTGAAAATCAAGTCACCGGGGTACATCGTAACGTGCTGACTGATGAAGCTGATCATCTTCGCCGTGTTATGAATCAGGTGATCGGTGTTTTCTTCCTGCAGCACTTTGCCATTCAGCTTAAGCCGCATTTGCAGATGATCGGGATCCAGGCCGGTTACAAGAAACGGACCACACGGACCGAACGTGTCGGCCCCCTTTGCCCGCCACCATTGTACGTCGCTCTTCTGCCAGATCCGTTCACTCACATCATTGCCGCATGTTACGCCGAACAGATAGTCGAGGGCATCTTCCTCTGCGACGTTGCTGCACTCTTTGCCGATGACGAGGACGAGTTCAGCTTCAAAGTGCAGGTCTTCGGCTCCCTTGGGGTAAATAATCGCCCCCCCGTGAGGTGCGAGTGACGACGGACTTTTGAAAAACGGCTGCGGAATCTTAAACTTTTCGGGAATTTCTTCGTCTTTCAGATGGCTCTTGTAATTTCCTGCCATTGCGAACACATGAAAGGGATCGGTCGGCGACAAAAGCGTGATATCGCTTAGCGGGAAGCTATGATCAGTGAGTTCCCATTGTTCGAAAATGTCTCCTTCAATTTCGTGCACTCGGTCGTCCTTATACAATCCGTACGCGACTTCGTTGCCGTGTAGAAAGCGGACAAACTTCTGTACCTTGGACTCTACCTTCTCACCCTCTTTATCGTCAGCCTGCGTGTTAGACAACGACATTTCGGTGAGTGTACAGAGTGCTAACAGACTGCTGAAAAATGCGAGTCGAGACATCGGGCTCTCCTTTTTTCGATTCATCGATTGACGTGTGCCGATGTAAATTGACGATGTCAGATCGAATCTGATCGCCAATCGATCGGTTTCCAGAGATGGTTCTGATCGTAGTGTCGTGTTCGTGTCGATGCAAGCAACGCCTTGAACATTGCTCCAGTGACGATTAGTATGAACCACACCATAAATCGAACCAGAGGTTCACTCATTGTCCGTTGATATTCAGATTTTGGTGACGTCGCCTGAAAAAAGGAGCAATCATGAATCCGTTAACCCGCAGGAAATTCATGGAAACGACGGCTGCCGCGGCGGCATCGACATTCGCGTTAAACTCCGCACACGCCGCCGCCAACGAGAAGGTGAACGTTGCGGTGCTCGGTTGTGGGCGCGGCGCTCATCTCGCCGAACGCTTTGCGACTCTTCCCGACAGCCAACTCGTCGCCGTCTGCGATGTCGATGAAAACCGCGCGGCGAAGTTATGCGACAAGATTGAGGGCATCACCGGGAAGCGGCCGGAACACGTCGTCGATTTCCGCATGTTGCTCGATCGAAAAGACGTTGACGCTCTTGCCGTCGCCACGCCCGATCATTGGCATGCCCCGGTGACCATTCAAGCCTGCATTGCCGGAAAAGACGTCTACGTCGAGAAACCCTGTTCGCACAATATTATCGAAGGGCGTACTGCCGTCGAGGCCGCACGCAAGTACAAGCGAATCGTGCAGCACGGCACGAATTTGCGTTCGGCTCCGCATTATCAGGAAGCATGGAAACTGCTTCGAGACGGCGTTATCGGCAAAGTAATGATGGTCAAGGCAATCAACAACCAACGTCGTGGGCGGCTTGAAGCCCGTAACGACGAGCCGGTTCCCAAAGGGGTTGATTACGATCTCTGGCTCGGGCCCGCTCCCAAGCGACCGTTCAATTACAACCGCTTTCACGGCAGTTGGCATTGGATGTGGGATTTCGGCACCGGCGACCTCGGTAACGACGGCGTGCACCAGATTGATCTCGGCCGATGGGCGCTCGGTCTGAAAGCCCCCAACGCGGTGTCATGCAGTGGAGCGAAACTCGGCTCGAAAGGGGACGCTCAGGAGACCCCCGACACACTTGTCGTGACGTGGGAATATAACGACTTGCTGTACGTCTTTGAACAGCGCGACTTCACGCCTTATCGCATGCAGGGGCATCGTATGGATAACGACAACATCATCTACGGTGACACCGGTTACATGATGATCGATCGCAACGGTTACCGCGTGTTTCACAAGAACGAAAAGGGACCGTCGTTCGATCAGGCATGGACCGACACGCCGGCCCATTACCAGAACTTCATCGACTGCGTGAAGTCGCGCGATGCCGACAAACTGGTTGCCGAGATCGAGGAAGGGCACTATTCGTCGATGCTCTGTCACCTGGGAAACATCTCATACCGCACCGGCCGACGGTTGGTTTTCGACCCGAAGACCGAGACGTTCCCGCACGATGACGAAGCGAATCAGTACCTGGGCCGCGAGTATCGCGCAGGGTACGAGTTAGCGAAGATTTGATCTGTCGAACCCAAAGAGCGGCGGGGTTTACCCCCGCCGTCTACTTCGATTCGCTTGTTAAGACAGCGGGGGTAACAATTGAAAGACGTCTCATGAAAATCACTGAAGTCATCTGCCAGATCATCCGTCTCGAAAAAGTCGAAGCCAAAACCGCCGGGTGTCAGGATGCGATTCTGGTTCGCGTTCGCACCGATGAAGGCCTCGAAGGGATCGGTGAGGCCGATGCCAGTCCCGAAGTCATTAAGTCGATTATCGATGCCCCCTTCAGCCATAATATCGCCTGCGGTTTGCGGAAGATCATCGTCGGCGAAAATCCGCTCGAAACCGAACGGCTCTGGCAGAAAATGTTCCGCCGTACGATGTACTTCGGCCGCACGTCGGTCACCATCACAGCGATGGCCGCCGTCGACATGGCGCTGTGGGATCTCAAAGGGAAAGCGTTCGGACAGCCGATCCATCGTCTGCTCGGCGGCAAACAGCACGACAAAATTTTGGGATATGCGTCGATTCTCTTTGGCAAAAATGGAGCCGAGACCAAAGAGATCGGCGAACGCTGGCGCGAAGCGGGTTACAAAGCTGTCAAATTCGGCTGGGAACCGATGGGACAATCCGAAGCCCTCGACCGCGAACTCGTCGCCGGAGGTCGCGCCGGCATCGGTGACGAAAATACCTTGCTCGTCGACGCCGGTTGCGTGTGGGATGCCCGCACAGCATTGAAGCGGGCGCAGATGTTTGCCGAGTACAACGTCAGCTGGCTCGAAGAACCGCTTCGTCCCGATGATCTCGAAGGCTACATCTGGCTCAAAGATCGCTCGCCGATTCCCATCGCCTCGGGCGAAGAAGAATGCGGCCGCGAATCGTTCCGACCTTGGATCGATCGTCGGGCCCTCGATATCTATCAGGTCGACCTCGCCAGAAACGGTTTCACAGAGTCGGCGTACATCCGCAGCCGGGTCGAAGAGATCGGCGCGCGGTTGTGCAATCATGCTTACACGAGCCCGATCACCGTCGCCGCGAGTCTGCACTGGCTGAGCACCTGCCGTGACGCCTTCATTTTCGAGAACTGCGTCGACGATTCGCCGATTCGTCACGAGCTGACCCTCGAACCGATGGAAGCGGTCGACGGCTGGCTCACCGTCCCCGACGGCCCCGGCCTCGGCGTGACACTCAACGAAGACTTCGTGAAAGCGCATCTCGTTGCGCAAAGTGAATAACCGGCACCCTGCTTTGCAGCGAACCAATTATTGACGCAGAAACGCGACGATGTCACGAAGCTCCTGCACCGTCAGCTTCTCGATCAACTTCTCCGGCATCACTGACATCTGCTGTGGCGTACGCTCGACGATGTCGATTGTGTCGAGTTCGATCAACTTTCCCTCGGCATCGCCTAAAATTGTCTTCCCTTCATTCTCGTGGACGATCATGCCGGTGTGCACCCGGCCTTCTGTATCGATCATCGTCCACGTCGTGAACTGCGGGGCGATTTCCTGGCTCGGCTTCAAGATCGACGCCACAATTTTCTCGGGAGAAACATTGCGGCCGAAGTTCGTCAGGTCGGGACCAACCTTGCCACCGCGACCGTCGTATGTGTGACACTTGTAACACCCGGCGGAGTGGGCGTGAAAGAAGACCCGCCGGCCGCGCTCGGCATCGCCTCCCTTAGCGATTTCCGCCAGCCATTCATTCTCGTCCTGCGGTCGCCGCGCGGCGATCGCTTGCGTGACGGTCGGTTCCATGCCGTACATGCTTCCGGTCAGCGAAAACTGCAACTGCTCAGCGAGATCGAGTTCTTTGCTGGTTTGAGGGACGTTCAGCGGTGCGAGCCGCGAGAGCATCAAATCGAGCGTGGCATCATTCGCCGCCACGCCGCGGAGCGACCGCAGGGCTTCGATGTAGAGATCGGTGCCGTATTGAGCAGGGGAACCATACGTCAAGTCTTCAAGCGTTTCGAGCGTCTTTTGATCAAGCGCCGTCGCTGAGGAGGCGAGTCCCACGGTGGCGTCGATGCGATGAGAGAGAGGTTGCTGATCGTCCTTGACGATCGCCAGCAACAATTTTGCCGCTTGAGGAATCGGCGAAGCATTGAGCGTGCGGATCGTCTCCCGCTTGAGAGCCGGGTCGTCGGTTGTCAGCAGGTTCGCAAGCAGTTCGCCATCCAAAGTCGGGTCGTTTGGCGGGACGAGCTTGAGTGCCAGCGCCCGCACGGCGGCGGGTCGAGTGTCATCCTGCACGATCGGCAGAACGTATTTTCCGGGAGGCGTGCTGTCAAACTCCTGCGGCGGGATGCCATCGAGCATTTCGAGAGCCGCGAGCGTGGCGAGGAAGAGGTCGGCGGTGATCGTGGGGTCGTGGAGGAGGGCTTCGACCTGCGGGCGGAAGCCGACGAGATGTTCTTCAGCGACCCACTGGACGGCGGTCCGACGGACGAGAGGGGAGGGGTCGTCTATTCCAAGAGTTATGAACTCCTGGAGCGGTACTTGGTGTTTTCTCGCCGAGAGCAAAACGAACAGACGTAGACCGGGGGTTACCCAGTCCTCGTTCCACCGTGCTGTCGTACAGCGAAACACGAACGTGGACTCGCTTGATACGCGGTCCAAAAGGACGCTTTGAACGAAGGGGTCGAGGTCGTTCATTACGCTCGGAATTTTATCTATTAGATAATCCGTACCAAACTGACAGTCGTAACAGAATATGGACTGTAGTAGATTGCTGTCGAACCTCGCGAGCTCAAGCCAAATGTTTGCGTTTGCTGTTTCCTCCGGCGTTAAGTGATCCTCAAACTGAGACTCCCATCTCAAAAATACCTCGTCAGACTCCGATGTCCGATATCCGTACTTCGGCTCAATCATGCGCAGATAAAGTGCATCAACGCTATCGGAAAAACTCACATATCCGAGCGAATGTCTGACTAGGTAATAACCTTCAAGTTCACCTCTAATGTCAAATCCCGCCTGCAACAACTCGGCACGTCCGCGCATCGACATTTTCTTAAATCGAGGAGGGAGATTTTTTTCGAAAAGATTCCCGTCGTGGCTTATGGCATAGAGTTCACCTCATTTCACTTCGTCCTCGATGAGTTCTCGCGCCGCCATACGTCTGATGGAAAGATGTGGATTGTCAACCAGTTTCAGCAACTCCGCCGTCGACATGGCGGTCAACTTTTCAATTGTTGTCGCATAATCATACTTCGGCTCCTCCTTCCCACTCACCCGCCACACGCGTCCCTTCCCGTGAAGCTTGTAATCCCGCAGCACCCAATCGCTGAAGTACAAACTCCCATCCGGAGCACACGCGATTCCCACCGGGCGAAAATTTTCGTCCCCCTGCACGATCGGCTCGGCGATGGATTCGAACGACGCTCCCTTCGGCTTCAACCGAAACCGGTCGATGCGGTGGTCGCCCCAACTGGTGACGATCAGGTTGCCGATGTAGTCCTCGGGCAGGCCGTCGGATTCGTACGCCAGAATGCCCGACGGGGCTTCGCCGGTGCCGGCGACCATTGGGAGCGTGCCGGGGATTTCGCCGTTCCAGCTTGTGAAGGGATGCAGCCCTTTTCGACCGAGACGAAAGCGGTAGCCGTAATCGCCGTCGGGAACGATGTGCAGCAATCGACACGGTGGCCGACTGTCGGCGTCGTTATCGACGGTGAAAAGCCGGCCGAAGGCGTCGACGCAGCTCGCGTGAGGATTCCAGAACCCCGTCGCCCACTGCTTGAGTTCCGACCCGTCGGGCTTGCAGCGATAGATGTTGCCTCCCTCGCCGCCGCCGGAGAGGGTCACGCCGTCGGACCCGATGATCTGGTAATCTTCGCCGAGATTTTCGCCGAACCCGAAGTACATCCAGCCCAGCGCATCGAAGGCGATCCCGGCGAGCCCGTTGTGCGGGTAGTTCCCTTTCGTTTCGAGATGGACGAGGCGCGTGCGCTCGTCGCATTTCAGATCGCCATCGACGTCGGTGAGGAGCAAGAGTTCGTTGCGGGTGGCTACGAAAACGGCGAGTCGTGGGTCGGGGCTAGCGCTCCGCGTTGCGTCGCGGCTAACCTCCGAAGGCGAGATGTCGAGCCAGAGAGGACGCACGACGATGCTCATCGTAAAATTCAGGCCGTCGGCGAACGTCGTGATCTCGTCAACGCTCGCTTTGCCGTCGTTGTTCTGGTCGTGCATTACCAGAATACGATCGCTGGGATGCCGATCGTAACCCTCCGGTGGAAAGTGCGTATTCGATTCGATGACCCACACCCGGCCTTGATGATCGACATCAATCCCCGTTGGCGTGGCGAGATCGGGATGCTCGACGAAGAGTTCGATCTTCAGCCGCTCATCGAGCACCTTCGGATGCGAGGCCGGTTCGTTCTGTTCGGCATGGACCAAGTGAGCGAGCGCGAACAGAATCGACGCAACGGAGAGAGTCCGCAGAATTGACATCGGATGACCTCGTGATAAAAATTCGTCGAGAGGATCGATCGATGAGTATTGTAAATCAACCGGTCGAGAATGATCCACTCTCGCGGAAAAGAGGAGAGATCAAATCCAGGCTCAAGTCACTTCGTCGTGGCTTGTCTGACCTGCTCGGGAGCGGAAAGTGGACGATGTCTGAGGAGCTGGGCTTTGAAGTCGCCGATGTTGGCCCAGATCGTGGGCTGATCGAGGTCGACTTCTGTCACCGTCACGGTGCCCCATGTGGTCGCTTGTGCGAGAATTTCTCCCGCGTGGCCGTAGATACCGGTGATCATCCAGTTGAGTGAGACATCGCAATACGTACTGCTGACGACGTAGACGTGGTTCTCGCAGGCCCGCGCGGCGGCGAGCATCGGATTGCAACCGGCGACGGGGAAAGCAATCACCTCGGCTCCGTTGTTGCTGAGCTCGCGGGCGACCTCGGGGAAAAATCCGTCGTAGCAGACCATCATCCCGACTTTGCCGAATTGCGTGTCGAAGACCGGGTATTCATCACCGGGGGCGACTCCCGCCTCGACCTCGCCGCGCGGCAGGCAGACTTTGCGGTATTTGCCGATGATTTTACCGTCAGGTCCGATGAGGACGGCGACGTTATAGACCAGGTGATCGGCCTTCTCGTCGAGTCCCACCACGAGATGCAAGTTGTGTTTCTTCGCGAGTGTGCCGAAGTATTCGGTCGATGGTCCGGGAATCGATTCGGCGACGTCGGCGTAGGTCAGACCCGTGTTTGTGTGGGTCAGAGTTTCGGGGAGCACAACCAGATCGGCTTTCTGCTTCGCGGCGTCGGCGATCAGCGGGGCGAATTGTTTGCAGTTCTCCATTGGTGTCTTGCCGGTCGGAATGTAATGCACTGCCGCCAGTCGAACTTTGCGTCCCTCGGGTTCGTCGGTCTCGGTGACGCTGCACCCGCTCCATTCGACTTTCGCCGACGAAATCCATTGCGAGTGCAATTCGACGACGGCATTTTTTGCGTCGGACGGAGCACGATACACGGCGGAAAGCCGCGTCCACCCTTCGGCGTCGGTTTCGCGATCGGGGAGATATTCGCCGGTCGTCAGTTCGGGGGCGTCTTTCGCGTGATACGGCCCGATAACCGGTTTGTCGCGATACACCGGCTTGCCGTTATCGTCATGCCATAACACGCGAACAAACACGGCTTGCCGCGGCACGGCGACGTTGGTCACGCGGCGGAACATTTCGAAGCGATAATGTTTCCCGCCGTCGACCGGAAACGAGCGAACATAGAAGCCCTGTAATTTGGGCCGTTCGTCGGTCTGAATGACGAGCGAATCGCCGCCGTTGCGCCCGGTGCCCTTCTCGATGTAAAACTCGGGCTTGATCTCGTCGCGATAGGCTTGAGGCTGCCAGAGGGAGATTTCGTCGGGTTGATCGTTCGCGCCAGCGAATCTGCACAGGAACGCGACTACGACGATTGCGAGATAACGTGAAATCTGAGAAGGCATAACAGACTCCCGAAACATCGTGACTCGTGAAAAAAATGTTGTCCGCAATTTTTACAGATTAGCATAAGTCACGGAAGAATTCAGGTGGAAATCATGACAGACACCGCGAAGTCGTAAAGTAAGCGATGATCCTGAAATGTAACCATTTTCAAATTCGTGGGTGTATCATCGGCGAAAATATCGACACCTTTGGCGAGTTTTTCGGTGATACAATCAAATGTTACTTCGCTCCCACTTCTTCTTCCGCCATCTCCGCCAGTGCTCGTTTGTAATCGGTCGGCATCACCTTGCGGAACATTGGCAGCGTGGCTTCCCAGTCGCTGAGAATGCGGTCGGCGATGTCGGAGCCGGTGAACTTGCGGTGATTCGCGATCAACTCCTGCAATTCGGCGACATCGGCCTCTTCGACTACATGTTCAAGGTCGACCATTTCGAGGTTGCAGTTGGCGAGAAACTCTTCTTCGGGATCGTAAACATAAGCGACTCCTCCCGACATCCCCGCAGCGAAGTTACGACCGGTCGGACCGAGAACGACGACACGACCACCGGTCATGTATTCGCAGCCATGGTCGCCGACTCCTTCGATGACAGCACGAGCACCCGAATTTCGAACGCAAAATCGCTCGGCAGCGCGACCGCGGAAGTACGCATCACCGGCAATCGCACCGTAGAGAACGACGTTCCCCACGATAATATTTTCTTCGGGGACGAACGATGATTTTTCGGGAGGCGCGATGATGATTCGTCCGCCGGAGAGTCCTTTTCCAACGTAATCGTTCGCATCACCGGAGAGTTCGAGAGTGATGCCGTGCGTCAACCAGGCACCAAAGCTTTGGCCTGCCGAGCCGTAGCAGTTAATGTGAATCGTCTCTTCCGAGAGTCCCATCGCACCTTGAGCTTTCGAGACTTCGTGACTGAGCATTGTTCCCAAAGCCCGATCGGTATTCCGCACCTTAATGTCGACGTGCACCGGTTGACGATGTTGGATCGCCTGTTGACATTGTTCGATGAGAATCTGATCGAGCACGATGTCGAGACCGTGATCTTGTGTGCGATCACAGTATGTCACGACGTCGTCATGCGGTTTCGGAGCGGGTGTCAGAAGCGGAGAGAGATCGAGTGACTTCGCCTTCCAATGGTCGAGCTTGGGATTGAGTTGCAGGCAATCGCTGCGCCCGACCATTTCGTTGATCGTGCGAAATCCTAGTGATGCCATGATCTCTCGCACTTCTTCGGCGACGAGAAACAGATAATTGATAACGTGCTCGGGTTTACCGGCGAACTTCTTGCGAAGCTCGGGATCCTGCGTTGCAATGCCAACGGGGCACGTATTGAGATGACACTTTCGCATCATGATGCACCCCATCGCAATCAACGGCGCGGTCGCGAAGCCGAATTCCTCGGCACCAAGAAGACAAGCAATGACCACGTCGCGACCTGTTTTGAGCTGACCGTCGGTCTGAAGTCGAACACGGCTGCGGAGGTCGTTCATCACCAGCGTCTGGTGCGTTTCGGCGATGCCGAGTTCCCACGGCAACCCGGCATGCTTGATGCTCGTGAGAGGCGATGCACCGGTTCCTCCGGAATCGCCCGAAATGAGTATGTTATCGGCGTGACCTTTTGCCACACCGGCGGCAACCGTACCGACACCGACTTCGGAGACGAGCTTAACGCTGATCCGCGAACGAGGATTCGAATTCTTCAGATCGAAGATGAGTTGTGCAAGGTCTTCGATCGAATAAATATCGTGGTGCGGCGGAGGGCTGATCAGCCCCACGCCCGGAGTCGAATGCCTCGTCGACGCGATGATTTTGTCGACCTTATGTCCAGGGAGCTCTCCCCCTTCGCCCGGCTTGGCACCCTGAGAAATCTTAATTTGCAGTTCGTCGGCGTTAGTAAGATACCAGCTCGTCACACCAAAGCGTCCCGAAGCGACCTGCTTGATAGCGGACCGTTTGGAGTCTCCGTTATCGAGCAGTTCAAAACGGCGATAATCTTCACCCCCTTCGCCGGTGTTGCTCTTGCCGCCGATACGATTCATGGCGAGGGCAAGTGTTTCGTGAGCTTCGGCCGAAATCGATCCGTAACTCATGGCCCCGGTGCAGAAGCGTTTGACGATTTCGCTGGCGGGTTCGACTTCATCGACGGGAACAGGTTCGGCAGATTTGAATGTCATCAGTCCACGCAAATGGCAATCGCGCACCGTCTGTTCGTTAACCAACTTGGCAAACTGTCGATAAGCGTTGCGGTCTCCTTCGCGGGCTGCCTGCTGAATGTTGGCGATGTTGAGCGGATTCCAGGCGTGCTGTTCGCCGCCGGCGCGCCAATGAAACAGACCCTGATTCGGCAACATCGCGAAATGCGGATTGCCATTCTGAGGGTATCCCTGTTGATGCCGTATGAGTGATTCTGTGGCAAGTACGTCAAAGCCGATCCCCTTGATACGACTGGCGGTACTGTTAAAACAAAGATCGATCACTTCGTCGCTGATGCCGACCGCCTCGAAGATTTGAGCCCCTTTGTAACTTTGCAGCGTCGAGATCCCCATCTTAGCCATCACCTTGAGCAAACCGTTGGCGACCCCTTTGCGGTAAGCGGAGATAATCTGCTCGTCGGTCCATTCCCCTTCGACTTCACCGTTGTCGTTGGCGTTTCGTAGCGAGGCAAAAGCAATATACGGATTGATGGCATCAGCACCGTAGCCGATCAAGAGGCAGTGATGATGCACTTCCCGCGCTTCGCCTGATTCGAGCACGATTCCCAACCGGGTTCGTTCTTCATGCCGTACCAGGTGATGATGCACTGCGCCGCAGGCGAGTAAACTACTGACAGCGACCCGGCCTGGTCCGATGTTGCGGTCCGAGAGAATAATGACACTGTATCCGTCGGCGATCGCCTGTCGTGCTTCGTCACAGATGCGCGACACGGCTTTTTTTAGTCCTTCTGTACCTTCCGTGACGGGATACGTGATGTCGATCGTCTGCGTTTTCCAGCCACGGTGATCGAGATGCTTGAGTGCCGCAAGTTCCTCGTTTGTGAGAATCGGATGCGGCACGAGCAGCCGATGACATTGTGCTTCTGTCGTTTCGAGAAGATTCCCCTCAGGTCCGATATAACATTCGAGTGACATGATGACTTCTTCGCGAATCGAATCGATCGCTGGATTCGTGACCTGCGCGAAGAGCTGCTTGAAGTAATCGTATAACATGCGGGGTTTTTCACTGAGGCAGGCCAGTGCCGTGTCGTCTCCCATCGACCCGATCGGGTCTTTCTTGACGTTGATCATCGGTATCAGCATGAACTGCATCGTTTCGGTCGTGTAACCGAAGGCCTGCATGCGACGGAGTAGTTCGGCGGGAGGCAATCTCGGCGGCGGTTCGGCCTTCGGCAACCGACCGAGTTCCAGCCGCTGGTTGTCGATCCAGTTGCGATACGTTCGTTGGTTGGCCACGCTATGTTTGACTTCTTCATCGGGAACCAACCGTCCCTGTTCAAAATCGACGAGAAACATCTTCCCCGGCTGCAAGCGCCCTTTGACGCGGACGTTCTCGGGTTCGATGTCGAGTACGCCCACTTCGCTCGCCATAATCACACGGTCGTCATTAGTGACGTAATAACGGCTGGGTCGCAACCCGTTGCGATCGAGAACCGCTCCGATGTAATGTCCATCGGTGAACGAAATCGATGCCGGGCCGTCCCACGGTTCCTGCAGCGCGCTGTGATATTCGTAAAAGGCGAGTTTGTCTTCCGACATCGAGTGATGATTCTGCCACGCTTCGGGGATCATCATCATCACCGCTTCGGGGAGATTGCGCCCGGTCATCATCAAAAGTTCAAGAGCATTGTCGAAGTTGCCGGAATCGGAACAGTGCGGCTCGACGATTGGAAAGAGTTTTTCGAGTTCGTCGCCGAAGAGTTCGCTTTTCATCACCCCTTGCCGGGCGAACAGCCAATTGGCATTACCGCGGAGGGTGTTGATTTCCCCGTTGTGGGCCATCCATCGTTGTGGTTGAGCCCGGTCCCAACTGGGAAACGTGTTCGTCGAGAACCGCGAGTGCACCATCGCGAGATGACTTTTGTAATCGGGATCGCGCAAATCGGGAAAATACCGGCTGAGCTGCTCGGGCGTGAGCATACCTTTGTATACGATCACCCTCGTCGACAGAGAGCAGATATAGAACATCAGCGCCTGTGGCATTTCCCCTTCACGAATGGTGTGACTGGCCCTTTTGCGAATCAGATATATCTGACGTTCGAGTTCATCCGATGTGATGTTCTCTTTGCCGCCGATGAAAAGCTGTTCGATAACCGGCTCGGCGGCTTTTGCGGTCGGTCCGATATCGGCAAAGTCCGCCTGCGTGGGGACTTTGCGCCAGCCGAGCAACTGTTGATTCTGTTCCGACACGATCTTCGCAACAATCTGTTTGCAGGCTTCACGTTGTTTGTCGTCCTGCGGGAGAAAGACGATGCCGGTCCCGTATTTTCCGGGTTCAGGGAGCGTTACATTCATTTCATCGCGCGCGATGCGAGCGTAAAACTCGTGCGGCAGGGCCGTCAGCATCCCCGCGCCGTCGCCCGTGTTGGACTCGCAGCCGCACGCACCGCGATGCACCATATGCTGCAGAATCTGGTCGGCATCGGCGATAATCTGATGCGACTGCATCCCTTTGATATGGGCGACAAAACCGACGCCGCAACTGTCGTGCTCGTTTGCCGGGTCGTACAAACCGTACGGGGCGGGCAAGCCGTGACGAAACGGAAACTGCGGCGAAAATTGTTGATTCTGACCCATAATCGTACTCACTCATTCACAGACTTTGCATTCGACTTATACAATCGACAACTCCAACGTGCGAAACGTTCGCCCAGCGTCGGATGCGATACCATCTTGCAAGATGATTCGACCTCGTGCGCGGCGAGTTCAGCGGTTGTTTGATGAACTTCCGCTGGTTGCCGGCCTGACTTTTTTCTTTTTGCGTTTAACGGAGGAAACGGGTTCGAGAACCCGAGATGAATTATGAACGGTCTCACGCCTATGCGCGGCGGACTGAGTTTCCGACGAAGTCGACTCGCGAGCGGAGTCGTCTTGAAGAAGTTCGACAAACTTGGCAACGGCTGTGCGAAATGTTTTGTGCCTCCGGTGCACAATCCCTAGCGGACGATACCATGATACCGTCTCGAGTTCGATCGCACAAAGCGAACCGAGCTCGGTTTCACGCCGCACCGTCGGCAAAGGCAACAACGAAATTCCCGACCCGATTTCAACCGCCCGCTTGATATTTTCGATATTGTCAAATTGATGAACCATATCCACCGTCACATGTGCCTGCTTGAGCCAGCGGTCCATACGCTTTTGAATCGTCAGATCATCGGTGAAGCCGACGAACTGCTCGCCATCGATCTCCTCGACAGCAACGCTGCCGCCGCCCGCGAGTCGATGCTCAGGGGGAACGACCAGCACCATCGGTTGTTCCTGCCAGGCTATGCTGCTCAGCTCACCACCGTCACGCGGGAAAGACACCAGACCCAAATCGGTTTCGTCGTGAATGATCCGAGAATATACTTCATCGGGATGCAGGTATTCCAATTGCAGCTCGACGTCGGGATACAACTTTTGATACCGCCGGACGTAATCGTTCATCTGCAACAGTCCGACCGAATAAATCGCTGCAATGCGTACGTGCCCTGCCACACGATTGTGTACTCGCTGCAGCCGGTCTTCAATTTTTCGGTAATCGGCGAGCAACTCGCGGCATCCTTCATAATAGACTTCACCTGCGGCGGTAAGTTCGAACGGTCGCTTCGATCGATCGATCAGCTTTGTCCCTAATTGCTTTTCCAGCTGATGGACGACCTGGCTGGCAGACGACTGCGATACCTCGTGCATCTCCGCTCCCTTCGAAAAGCTGCGGCAGGCCACGACATCGCAGAAAATCCCCGCACTCCGTAAATCCATGACGAAAAACCTTGAGATGTGAGAACCGCGCAATTATCAGAAATATCGATGTGATATCCCGATTATCATCAACATTTCGAATACAGTGTATGCCGGAGATGGACCGTTCGCAAGCGCAAACGAGGGGTATTTCGCCGGGAAAGGATTGCATTTCATAAATCAATATCCATAGATAACCTCACTGCTTTTGCTAGAATGACCGTGGAGGAAAATGAATGATGTACGATCTTTCCCGTCGCCAGTTTTTGCAATCAACGGCCGCCTTGACTGGACTGGGACTCTGCACGTCGCTAAAGCCGACTTGGGCATTCGATCAAAAGCCGCCTCCTCGCAAGGCAACCGCCGATACTGTTATTGTCCTCTGGATGGCCGGAGGTATGGCCCATACCGAAACCTTCGACCCGAAACGCTACACACCGTTCGAACCGAATCTCCCATCCGAGAAAGTCCTCAGCACGTTTCCGGCGATTGATACCGCTGTCGACAACATCAAAATTTCGCAGCACCTCGATCATGTCGCGAGCGTGATGGACCGAGCCACGCTTATTCGCACACACGTACTCGGCGACCTCGGACATATCCTGCACTCGCGGCATCAGTATCACTGGCATACCGGCTACGAGCCGCCGCAAACCGTCGCCGCCCCGCATCTCGGGGCTTGGATCGCCCATGCACTCGGCCCGCGCAACGATGCCGTTCCACCGTTCATCGACATCGGCCAAAGCTACGAAGGGAATGGCGAAGCCGAGGAATTAAAGGCGTTTCAGACCGGAGGTTGTCTCGGTGCCGAGTATGGTCCGTTTCGCATCCCCGATCCTGCCCAAGCGGTGGCAACGGTTCGTCCGCCGGGGGGAATGTCGCTGTCACGATTCCAGAATCGCAACCGCGCCTATCGTCAGTTGATCTCAACGAGCCCGGTTGATAATCTCGCCGCGAGCGAACAGCAGCAATCGCTTTTACGATCGCTCGACAATGCCTACAAACTGATGAGTTCTCCCGCAGCTGTTGCGTTCGATCTATCACTCGAACCGAAAGATTCATACGAGCGTTACAATACCTGCAAGTTCGGTCTCGGTTGTCTGCTCGCCCGACGGCTGACCGAAGTCGGTGCCCGGTACATCGAAGTCACCACCGAATACGGTCCGTTCTTACAGTGGGACACGCACGATAACGGCCACACGCGGTTGGCGAAGCTCAAGCAGGAAATCGACCGACCGATCGCACAACTCGTGCTTGATTTAGAATCACGCGGTCTGCTCAATCGCACACTGATTGTGCTCGCGAGCGAATTCAGCCGCGATATGATGGTCGAAGGAAAGGCCGACAAACCGGTCAAAGGTCAGGTCGCCCAACCCGACGTGATCACCGAACTGAAACACTACGGCATGCACCGCCACTTCACCGCCGCATCGAGCGTGCTGATGTTCGGTGGCGGAACAAAGCAAGGCTTCCTTTACGGCAAAACCGCCGACGAACGTCCTTGCACGACGATTGAAAAACCGGTAACCGTCACCGACCTGCACAGCACGATCTACGCGGCATTAGGCATCCCGCCAGATTATCAGGTGACGGTCGAGCAACGGCCGTTTTATGTGACGGTGGATGGGAAGGGACGCGCGGTAGAGGCGTTATTTGGCTGAAATTGTTCTATTCGATTGATTCCTGACTTACGGTTAATCACTCAAGGATATGAAAGACGGCATTGACGAAAAAAACGATCATCGTTGCCGGGATTGTCTTCGTCCTGCTCTCGTGGGTGGCGATCGATGCTTTGGTCAACAGTCAGGTCCGG
Source organism: Planctomycetota bacterium (assembly GCA_027618475.1). GTDB lineage: Bacteria > Planctomycetota > Planctomycetia > Planctomycetales > Planctomycetaceae > JAQCEJ01. The sequence continues at coordinate 50,202 of JAQCEJ010000014.1, forward strand.
CGATTCAAAATGCTGTTGACCGAAGACAATTCTCGCAACAAGGTGACGCAGTCGGTCGGCAAACCCGATAAGATCATCGCCGCTGGCAGCGAGCTTTCTGCGTGGGGACGTTACGAAAAAGCCAATGTCCGCTATGAGACGTGGGTCTACTTCGTCTTCCCAAAGAATCGCAATCGCCTACTGCTTACGTTCGACGGCGACAAATTGTTGGGGATGGATCACCAGAAGAATTAAATCAAAGGATGAAAGATGAGGCATGAGTCAGATAATTTCATCACCAGCAACGATCGTGAAATTTATCATACGTGCTCAATTCTCGAATCGATTGCTCAGCAGTTCGATTCGGCGTCACCCGAACATCAGGCTATCGAAGATGCGGCGGTAGCTTTCATCCTGGTGCATCAACACAAATCTCTTTTGTCAGCCTATCGGAAATTGAAATCGACCGTTAGCGACGAACTCGATGCGGAGATCATCGATAAGCTGCGTGACATGGGGATCAATCCGGACGAACTGGACAACGACAATCTTCAGTAACCGAGAGTTATCGTTAACGAAGTCACTCCTCCCACGTCACTTTGTCTTCACCGATCAACTTCACCAGGTTCGGCAGATCATACAATTCCAGCGCGCCGTGCACGGTACTCGCCAACTGCCCTTCGGCGGCGGGTTGGGCGACGATGGTTGTCCAATCTCGTGGGGTTCCTTTAAGAGTGACCGATGCGAATAACGTCGGATTGAGCGCTGCGGCGTGCAGCGCAACAATACCGGTTTGACCGACGGCGACGAGATGCACGTCACGCGGTTCTTTGGTTTTGTAATGGGCCACGAAGTTGCCCGCGGCAATGGTCTCTTCTGTCTGTAATCCAACGAGAGACTTGCCGAGCAGATACGCCATGTAGAACGTCTTCCAGTCGCCGTGCAGTTTGTCGGCAGGACCGTGCGAGGTTTCGCCTTGCCCGCCGAGGTCGATGGCAACGACGACGTAACCGTCGTTGACCAGATTTTCGATTTCTCCACCAATCGCACCGTTGCCGAGTTTACCGCCGTCGTGCAGATAGAGATACGCACCGGGGTTCGGTTTCGGAGGATGAAACGTCAGCGCGGGGATCGGTCCATTCGGGCCGGCCATTACGAGTTTGTCGATGTGATAGCCCTCCCGTTTGATTGTGCCCGCGTCGGTCCATTCAGGAGCATTCAAAACGTCATTTGGTCGCACGACAAGTTTCTGACGAATACGATCGGAGATGTCTTCGTTCGATGCCGTTTCCCACAATTCATTTCGTCGCGAGGCCAGTTCCGCTGCATACTCGGCGTTGATATCGGCGACCGAGCGTTCGCCGGGAAGTGTCAAGATCTGGCCCGAATCGGTGCAAAGCAGATCGGTTTCGGCGAGTGCCGGATAATCAACGGCGTCGACCGGTTCGTCTTTATCCAGCAGCCAGCGCTGCATCCATTGCGTGATGGCAGCAAGATTTTCCAGGGGAACACCGTGCCCTCCCCCACCTTCGACGAGGCTGATCTTTTCGGGGAAGCCGAGTTTTCCATAAATTCGCTTCGACTGACGATAGTTATCCCACGAACCTTCGATATCAAAGAAATCTTTTGTCGTCGAACTGATGATCGTCGGTTTTGGCGCGCGGAGCAGCACGTAATCGGGTTGATCGAGACCGAAGGCCACTTGACCGAAGATATTCTGCTCGGCATCTTGGGGACCGATGGTTTGAATCAACGCCCGGAAGGTCGTGAGATAACAGGCTGGTGCGGCACAAACGATGCGGTCGTCGAGAGCCATCGTGTAGCTGGTGAGCGTGCCGCCCCCCGAGCAACCGGTCATGCCGATGCGATCGGGGTCGATTTCGGGACGTGATACAAGGTAATCGACCGAGCGAATGGCATCCCATACGCGATACCGCGCGGTGTTACGTCCTACAAGAATCGAACCGGTGCCGATAAAAAAGTGTTCGGTTGTTGTGCCGGAATATTTCGGCTGTCCGTTCTCGTCGACGATCTGCGAACGTTCTCCCTGACCGATGGGATCGAACGCAAGAGCAGCCATGCCGTGTGTCGCCATCGCGATGGCGAACCGTTGATTGTAATCGGCGGTTTTGGCGGTGCGGCTGTGTCCGCTCGAAACGAGCACGCCAGGGAACGGGCCGTCACCGTCGGGAAGATACAAATTCGCCGTCACATGATGTCCCGGCTGACTTTCGTAGATCACTTTTTCGATGCGATAACCATCGGCTTCGATCACACCCACCGTCTCGGCGTTCAGAGGTGTCTTTTCGGGAAACCCGCCGAGTTGTGCAATAAAGAATTCGCGAAGCTCGCTTTGATAGGAGCGAATCTGCTCGGGGGTTTCGAGCAGTTCGAATTTCTCACGCCGTTTATCAAGAGCCTTATAGGCATCTTGGCGAAGATGATCGTAGAACACCGCGCCGGATCGGTCGGCCTCGGGAATGCAGTTCATATCTTCAGTCGGATCGGCGGCGAACAGGCAAAGCAACGTGATAATCGGTAGGGACATGGAGGTTCTCCCGGTTGGTGTGATTTTTTGGCGATTATCGCATGACAGGCCGTCGAGGTCGAGCGTGCGGAATTCGTGAAGCCGGTCAAACCAAAGTGCTATATAATTTGAGGCTCTCGACTCAACCCGTCCACCATTTCGGTTCTGCGAAAAGTGCTTTCACTTTTACGTTCAAGCCGGATAACACGGGATGGCCGACGATCGTTTCGTGTTCGCCCAGATGAATCGTGACGAGATCGTTACCGAAGATATGCACCTGCCGGTCATCAGGATCGATGACCCACACACGATTGACCCCCCAGCGAAGGTATTCGAGAACCCGCTCGCGCATGTCGCGGCGGCGGGCGTTGCTGGAAGCGACTTCGACGACTAACGCCGGGCGAGTGTCGGTGATTAACTTGTCCGACTCGGCGAAGCGTTCGCCTTCAGTGAAAAATGCCATCGCCGACCAGCGAACGGTGTCGGGTTCGCGGGCGACGACGAGTCCGAGGTCGAAACAGGCGTAACCTTCTCCCCCCGCTTGCAAGAATTCGCCGATTTCTTTCGAGAGGTTGAGCACAATCACACCATGCGCATCGTCAGGCTGACCGAGAATGCTGATTCGTCCCGCTACGAGTTCGACCCATTGGCCTCCGTCGGGCAATTCGGGGCGTCGTTCGGCAAACTTTTCGGCAGTGAGCTGGGCCTGATCGATCACGTTATTCTCCCTGTGCACGACACGAGCGCGGTGTGCAGTCATAACGTTTTCGTTGTATCGGTCTCGGTGAGGGAATTGAGAAAACTGATACCCGAAACAACCGTTGCGGCGACTTGGATGGCTTCGAGAATCGCTTCATCAGAATAACCGAGCGATTGCACTTTTTTCACATGGGCTGACGTGCACGGTTGGCAGATATTCAAATTACTGATGACAACATTGAGGAGTTCAACGAACTTTTCGTCAAAGGACGTCCCCTGAAATGTATGCGCCCGCAGCGCCACCGGCATGCCATCGAAAATACTGGTACCGCTGAGAAAGCGGAATTTGAAGAACGTGTTGTACGTGGTGCTCGTCGCGACAATCGCGGCGATTTCAAGAGCTTGCTCGGCGGTACCGCCGAGATCGATCAGCCGCGAGCGAAAGTAATCGACCCATGGACTGCATTTGCCGTGCAGCGAAACGGCAAGTGCGATCATGTTTTTCGTAGGCAGGTCGAGTTTGCCAGGTTGATAGATGAACTTTTTGAAGTTCATATAAAAGTCCTGCAGGAACGACGGGACATGGGCATAAAGATAAAAGGGATGCGGAACCGGTTGGTCGCCGAACATTTCTTTGATGCGGCTGAACGTATTCGCAACCGCTTCGTGAGATTCGGGGTTGGCGATGGGTGTGACATGGAGCATGGGGAATCTTCTTTCTCCTTCTCCCGAAGAAAAAGGGATTACACGATAAAAAACTCGACAGCCCGAGGGGACCGGACTGCCGAGTGCACTGTTGTTTTCGCGTGAACGACCGGCAGTCCGATCTAGTTCAATGTGCTCTCGCCCTTTTGCCAATTGCAGGGGCAGAGCTTGTCGGTCTGCAAGGCATCGAGCACGCGAAGCACTTCATCGACATTACGGCCGACCGACAGATCGTGCACCGCCATCCAGCGAAGCACTCCCTGGGGATCGATCAGATAGACGCCGCGGTACGCGATACCCTTGTTCGGGTCGAGCACGTCGTATGACTGTGAAAGAACATGCGACGTATCGGCGAGCATTGGATATTTAAGACCCTTCAGATCGTCGTGCGCATCGCACCACCCTTTGTGCGAATAAACGCTGTCGGTGCTGGCGGTGAGTACGGCACAACTGCGATCGTTAAAATCGCCGAGAGCCTTATTGAATGAGACAATCTCAGTCGGACAGACAAACGTGAAATCGAGGGGATAGAAAAACAGGCAGACCCATTTCCCTTTGAAGTCGGACAATTTGATGGTGCGAAACTGGGCATCGGTTCCATCTTTGGCGCGATCGTACGCTTGAACCGAAAATTCCGGGGCGGGTTGACCAACTTTCACTGGCATGGCTACGTCATTCTCCGTCTGTTGAATATGTGTTTGAATTTGTTTTGTTGTGGCTGGCCTCTGGGAGGCCGCCTGAAGGTCATAGACCTTAGCAACAGTAAAACGGTACGGTCACAGTCCCGGGTCGATGGCAATCAACTGCCCGGGCGATTTTTCGCTCCCTTCCTCCTGCGTGCCGAAGATCGTGAGATACAATTTGCCATTCGCATCAAAGGCGAGGGCGGTTGGTTTGTCGAGGCCAAGTAACTTGTTCGCCGTAACGGTCTCGCCGTCAATCACCAGTTCAAATAATCCTCCTTGCGTCGGATCGACCCAGGCGAAATCGACGGCGTACAGTTTTCCGGTTTTCGGGCTGTAAGCAAGACCGCAGATGTCGTTCAGGCCGGTCGCCAATTTCTTTGTCAGCGTGCCGTCGGCAGGATTGTACATCGTCAGCAGGCTGTCACCGGCCATGTTGACTTCTCCTCCCTGACCAACCACGATCTGGCTGCCATCGGGATTCATCGTAATGGCGATTGGAGCATCGACCTCAGTCGCCACTTTGGTGGCTATAAACGGCGTCAATTCACCCGGTTTGCCTTCGGCGATGTCAAACTTTGCGACCCAACCTTTCGTATCGTCGCCGTTGCAGGTGATGTAAATGGCGGCGTCAGTCGAGGCGACTCCGTAGAAGTTGCCTTCACCCTTCGCCGAGGCTTCGCCGGCAACGATCGGGCCGAGAGTGAACTCGGCGGCGTCCTCTTTAATTGGTTCAGCGTCATCACTGTATTCGGGATTGATCTTATAGATACGGACGAGCTCTTCGCCATCGATGCGACTGCCGTCACCGACGACGAGGTGTTCGGCTCCCATAAACCCGATGCCGAGGGGACCGATGTTATACATCGGTCCTTTCCCGTAGACGTCGATCGGTTCGGGATACCCGGCAATTTCGAGATGCACCTTTTTAGCGGCGGGATTGTAACGATAGACGCCGTAACGCGAGGCGACGAACACGTCGCCAGTGCCGGCGTGGACGCCGACGCCGCTGGGGTTTTCGAGATTGGTCACGCGAACCTTGTATTTGAGATCTTCAGCATCGGCGGTGGCAGCCAGCACGAGGCTTGCGAGGCAGATACCGGCGAAGCACGCGGACTTGATAAGAGTGCTGTGTGAGAAACTCAACATGTTATTCTCGCTTTCTGGGTTCATCACGTTGTCGTAGGCTTTTATCCCCTGGTGAAGGGCCGATAATTCGTATCGGGATCGGGTCGGTAATCGAAGGAACGCCTCAAATCGTAACGGAACCGGTCCGGGATTTCAAAGGAGTCCGCTTCGTATAAGGCCGTTCGATCGTTACAATGAACGTCATCGATGACCAGAGTCGATCGCATTCTCGACCTGAAATCGTCGCACGGCGGGGAAGCGATACTAGAATTCCAGTAATATCAAACACGAACAGCTGAGCACGTGAAAAAACGTCACCCTCCATTCGATGACGGATCGCACGAGCCGTTTACCGATCGCATCAAACCCATCGTTCCCCATACGCTGCCGAAATAGATGATAGGGAGTTTAAACTCGCCGGGAGTGACACCGGGGTGTCCCCGCCGTGTCATCGGCCACGAGCCGTCATCCTGCTGAGTTGCGACGAGAAATGCGACTCCCCGCTCAATGGCAGGGTTGTCGCAGGGAATACCGGCAAGCCGAAGTGCATATAATGCCTGACCCGTGCCATACGCATCGCTGGGGAGTTCGTCGAGTTGTCCCCAACCACCGTCTTCGTTTTGCCGGGCAATAAAAGAATCGATCTGCGGGTGCATGGTTTCGCTCGACATTCCGTCTTGTACATTACGCAGCAGTCGCAGTGCCGACGACTGCGTCGTGTTCGTCGGTTCGGTATGGTTGAGCCATGCGGCGGCTTTTTCGCGGCCGACAGCCATAGCCGAATTGCGATCGGCGTCATCTGAATGGTTCTCACCCAAAGCAATATACGTCAACAACGTAGCGACTTCGTCAGATTCGAAGAACGGCGGGGGACGGTTCTTGGCAGGGGCCATCGACCACGACCATGAACCATCCTCTTCTTGATGTCCCAATAAATGGTCGATGATACGTTTCAACTCATCGTCCGAGAGAACCGTTTGATCGGGATTCGCCAACGGAAGCAATGCCAGATAAATCGCGGGAGAATTCAACATTCGGCGACCCGGATTCGAATCAGTAGACCGTACGGCGTTGAACCGTTCCATCCAACGGTCTTTCGTCCACTTCGCATTCTCTGCCAGCGCATTGGATGCGACGTCGAAGCCTAAATGTTTCGCCTCGCTGAGAGCAAAAACCGTCACTGTGCCATGATGACATGTCGCACATTCGCGATCCTTTCGCCACTTCGCTGCGTCCGCAATCAGAAACTCAAGACCTTTTTCGATCGCGCGATGCGGTTGCTCATTCTGTGATGATTCCCCGGCCATCAGCACGATCGCGGACATAATGGTCGCCGGTATCAATGAAAAAATCGCACACCGCACCCACCCGACTGTCATAGCAACATCTCAGAAACTGTTTACTATCACGCCACTCAGCAACACCATGCGTCACCAGGGCGTAATCGAATCATTCGCTATCATGACCTTCATCCGGTCGATAAGACCAACCGCACTCCGGGCAGGTTTCCTGGTCATCCATCGACGCACCGCAGACGAGGCACTCGACGTGTTCGGTCAATTCGGATTCCGTGGCGTTCGATGCTTGGTCGTCGTTGTCGTCAGATAAGGCATGTTCACTTTCCGCGAGTATCGCACGAGCACGCGACTCGTCTGCTTCCATGACCATGATGCGCGGCGCGATCGCTCCATAGGGGAGTTCTCCGACGGCACTCTGAAGATAATCGCCATCGACATATGATGGTATTCCTTCCGCTTCCAACGCGACGCGCAGTGAGTGGGCGAGAAGCGAAGTGCGAGCCCGATAGACTTCGACGAGTTTCGGATTAACCGAATCCATAATGGAACTCCTTCTCATTGAGGACAGCTGAGCAGGCTTGTGCATCTTCGTGTTATTCTAGACCGCCGACGGCTGCGAATCGACTATCGCACGAGTGATTTTCTGCCGTCGGATGTTCAGGAAGAAAGTCGTCTCAATAGTGTTAATCACTGTTGAAACGACTGAATCCTGCAAATACTGTGATTGTCATAATCCGGAAAATTCGATAAATCGTCATAGATTGACGGGGGCGCGGAGAATCCGCCTAGTGCGCGGTACACCGCGATGCCGGGTGAAACAAAACAACTGACCGTAAGATCCTACCTAAGAACGCCTTAGGTAGGATTCTGGAGAGAAAAATGCCCACTCGATACGCCAAGTTCATCCTCGGTTCGAGTTCACTGCTGTTGGCTGGTATTTTCGCGGGATGTCAGGGGACGGGTTACCACGCGACCAAAGGGACGGCGATCGGAACAGGGTTAGGCACCATTGCCGGCGCCATCGTGGGACATCAGAGTGGTCACGGTGTTGGCGGTGCCATTCTGGGTGCGACCGCAGGAGCCATTGCCGGAAACATGGTCGGCGACGTCGCCGACGCAGAGGAAGAACGCGATGCCGCGATTGCCCAGGCACGGTACTCGCAAGCGGTCGAGCGTGGATTGACCAATGCCGACCTCATTCGCATGTCACAAAGCGGAATGAGCGATGACGTCATTATCACGTCGATCGAAACTCGCGGCGGACGATTTCGCCTCGATCCCGATTCGTTGATTTACATGAAGCAAAGCGGCGTAAGCGACAGCGTCATCCTCGCTGTGCAGAAATGGAGCCCGCCGATGGCCCCGACGACAATTGTCCGTCCCGCCCCGGTAACTGAGGTAGTTGTCGTCCCGCGCCCCTCGGTCGGCGTCGTCTACGCCCCCGGATATCACCGCCGTCATCGGCATTATCATGGTTGGTAGGCACGCAGATAACGATGGGCTAAGCGTTTTTCGCATTACAATGCTGATCTAGCACTCTCGTGAACTGTTCGATCTTCAACGTCACAGGGTGATCCGGCAAACGACGATGCGAGAGATTCTTAATGCGATTCAGTTTTTGTCGCTTGATAAGAATTCGTTCTTGCCAAAAAAAGATGGCATCTTCCACGAATTGAACGAGTGAGTCATCGTCGAGCAATTCGCTGGCCATGGCATTCGAGAACTGCGTAAATCGTTCGTTCCGTTTGCGAAGTTGCTGTGCATCTTGACGGCACTCGCAGCAATCAACCGCGGACGACCAGAGGTAGAACATTAATTCTTCATACCAGAATCGTTGCTCTTCGGCGTAGAAGATGAAATCGCGCCCGCACGTCCGGCAGATTTTGAGGACATCAAAATATACCACTCGTTGAAAAACACTTGGTTTTTGCCGGGTGACGTCCGCAGGAATCGCCGTTTCCATAAAGACTTCACCACGCTCGAAACGTCTTGTGCGATTGATGGCATCGACGTCGACCTTACTATCAGACGTACGAATCCACTTTCCGTACCGCGGATGGGGAACCACATTCTCAAGTCGCTTGCGCACACTGGCTTTCATGACAAATCTCCTGACTTCATCAGGACAAAGTACGCGACCATCAGGTTCGACTCGAAAAAGAACGACCCCACGACGTTCTGAGAAGCGTCGTGGGGTCGTCGATAAGCAATTGAACTCAGCGGACGCGAATTACGAAGTCGTCAGCGCCGCCAGCGATTCTTCCAGGTCGATTTCGCCCATCATTTCGCCGGAAACACCGTTGGGGAACATCGCTTCGACGAAACCTTTAAGCTGCTTGCTGCGGGTGTGGTGTTGCAGCTTGCGTAACGCCTTCGATTCGATCTGACGGATACGCTCGCGGGTCACCTTGAAAATGCGGCCTGTTTCTTCGAGCGTGTAACTGTAGCCATCACCCAGGCCGTAACGCAGGCGGATGATTTCCCGCTCGCGATACGTCAGGCTCTTGAGCACGTGGTCGATCTTGTCGCGGAGCATTTCCTGCATCGCAGACTCGGCGGGCGAGACTTCGTGTGAATCTTCGAGAAAATCGCCGAAGTTGCTGTCTTCGCTTTCACCGATCGGCGTATCGAGGCTGATCGGGTGCTTCCACGTCTTCATAATCCGTTCGGTTTCGTCGATCGAGAGTCCCACCGCTTCGGCGAGTTCTTCCATCGACGGGTCGCGTCCCGTTTCCTGACGAATCTGTTCGCTCTTGGCTTTGAGCGTCGAAATGCTCTGGAACATATGGACGGGAATTCGAATCGTACGAGCATGATCGGCCACGGCGCGTGTGATCGCCTGACGAATCCACCACGTCGCGTAAGTCGAGAATTTGTAACCTCGGCGATATTCGTACTTTTCGACGCCGCGCATCAAGCCGGCGTTCCCTTCCTGAATGAGGTCGAGAAAGCTCAGTCCACGGTTACGATACTTCTTGGCAATGGAGACGACGAGACGCAGGTTGCCGCCGGAAAGTTTCTGCTTGGCGTCGGTCCAGGCGTCAAACCGCTTGGCGATAGTGCGAATACGGGCGCGGAAATCGTCGACCTGTTCGAGCGTCATCTCGACCAGTTCCTGCCGTTCGCGCTTGAGCAGTTCGAGATCGATGGGGCGTCCCTGGCGATTGAACTGCCGATGAGGCTGTGCCAGATGGCGATCGATGTCGTCAAGACGATGTGCGATCTGCTGCATTCGCTTCATAATCGGTTGCAGACGCTGCGTACGAACGCTGAGTTCTTCACAGAGCGTAGCCATCTTGCGACGGCGGCGGAGCATTCTCTGTTTAATGGCGTTTTTTTGAGACGTGGTATGTCCGCCATGACGAACATCGTCGAAATCGAGGCGGTTCTGTTCGAGCAGAACTTTGAGCGTCTGCAGGTTGTGATGCATCCGGCCGAGAATCTGCTCTTTACGAACATTCTCGGTGTCGGACGTACGCAGGGTGCGCTCGAAAGGGAGTTCCCCGCGCTGGACTTTCTCGACGATGTCGACGGCGACTTTAAGGGCAAAATCCGACTCGAGAATCGCTCTGCGAAACCATTTACGGGTGATTTCGATCTGCTTGGCGAGAAAAATTTCCCGGCTGCGCGAGAGAAGAGGGATGTTACCCATCTGGCTCAGGTACATGCGGATGGGATCGCGTGACGAGAGTCCCACCTCGGGTTCCAGCAATGCTTTGGTGACCTCGGGTGGAATTGGAGGAATATCCGGTGGGGGAGTTTTGTCGGCGTCCTTGTCGATTTCCGCATCGGCGACAAGATCGTTAACGAGATCGAGGTTGAGTTCGTCCACGCGGCGAACAAGCTCATCGATATCTTCCGGGGCTCCACCTTCGTCCGGAAGAAAAATGTGAATCTCCTGGAAGGTCAAAAACCCATTGTCTTTGGCTTGACCTACAAATGACTCGATATCCAACTCGGCTGGGTTCACGGGGACTCCCTTTCCTTCAAATCCTGTGGATCGCACGTCCGTGCACGAACTGTCTGACTGATGTTTCATCATGATGCAATGGACAACGGGGGGCGTTGTCGTATCTCTTTTCTGCTTTCATTTTCATACTATCAACAAATCGTTTTCCGAGGGTGAAAGCAAGAGTTCACCCGTTCACACACATGGTTATTTCAGGAATTGTCACTTTTAAGAAATTTAAACAACAACAATCGAGGCCGAATTATCAAAATTGGGAGTTCTCACTTCCCGAATTAATCATGGCACGAGAACGATCGTCCTGATGCCGTCAACGGACGCTGAGGCACATTCCGAACGCGTTCGATTTCGTCCCATCGAATTTCATTTGTCGCCACCTGGCCGGTCCACACCAGAACGAGCGCAGAACTTGAACCAGCCAGAGACCGACGTGGATTGAGAAGGCTCCCCTGCAGGTGAGGCGCCGCGATAAATTCACTTCGCCACCCGGGTCGACCATCAGAACGCGTCAAGCGGGTTCTCGTTGATAGCATCCTACTCTCCGGGAGAACCGACGATCAAAGCAGGCATCAAGCATCGTGCCTGGTGCGAACATCCTACCAGAACTGCGCTCCGCGTCCACGGTAAAAAAATCGTTCCCGGAAAATATTCTGAAAATTCATCTTCGAAATCTCCGTCGTTCCATCTCAATTCGTCATTTTGCGTTCATGTCCGAACTGTCATGAAACGCCGCGTCTCGCCGATTTCGTCCCCCCGTTTCTACGTTGTGCCCCGGTCAGAAACTCTAAAACAAGGCACAAAACAACACATGAGCCGTTTTTGATGGTCTATACCCGGTCTGTCACTTACATTATTCGAGTTTCTCCGCCGATTCTCTCGTCGTTCGTTGAACTCGCCTGTCGGATTGATATACTGGAATCCTGAAATCAATCAGATGTTATGACGAAATGGTACGAAGAAAAACACTTCATGGGGATTGTGGATACGGCACACATGAGTACGGAAGTCCAGAAATCAGCAGCGGCTACAGTTAAAGGTCTCAAAGGGGTGATGGCGGCGGACAGTTCCATCTGCGAGGTGGATGGCGTCGTCGGCAAACTGCTCTATTGTGGATATCACATCGATGACCTGGCCAATCACAGCACGTACGAAGAGGTGGCATACCTCCTACTTAACGGCGAATTGCCGCAGAAACAGGCATTACAGGATTTTAAGCAGGAACTCATAAAAAGCCGCGAACTTCCACCCCAGGTGCTCGAATTTCTCAAAACCGTTCCCGCGTCGGCGCCGCCGATGTCGATTCTGCGTTCGGCGATCTCCGTCGCCGGACTCTACGACCCCCACGCTGAAGATAACACTCCCGAGGGGGCCTACCCGACGGCGATTCGTTTAATTGCGCTGATTCCGACCGTCGTTGCCGCCATACAGCGATTGCGCACCGGTCAGGAGCCGATTAAAAGTAAGCCCGAACTGTCGCTTGCCGGCGATTTCATGTGCATGATGAACGGTCGAATTCCCTCGCCCGACGAAACCCGTGCGATGGACCTGATCCTCATCCTGCACGCCGAACATGGTTTGAATGCCAGCACATTCGCTGCCCGTGTCATTATGGCGACGCTGACCGACATTTATTCGTCCATCACCGGTGCCATCGGAGCCCTGAAAGGCAAACTGCACGGCGGAGCGAATACCGAAGTCCTCAAGACACTGCAGGAAATCGGCTCTTTGGAGAATGTCGCTCCCTGGGTCGATGCGAAAAGGGCCGCCAAAGGAAAGTTTATGGGCTTCGGCCATGCCGTCTATCAGACGGAAGATCCTCGCGCCAAACATCTCAAAGAACTCTCCGGTCGACTCGGTCGCGAAAAAGGAGAGACGAAATGGTACGACATGTCGATCGAGATGGAACGATTGATCATCGATGCCATCGGCAAGAATTGTAACGTCGATTTCTACTCGGCGAGTCTGCAGCATTACATGGGCATTCCGGGTGACATGTTTACGTGCATTTTCGCCGCAAGCCGAATCTCTGGCTGGTGCGCCCACATTCTCGAACAGCTGACCGACAACAAAATCATTCGCCCCAGTGCGAATTACATAGGTCACCAGCAGCGTTCGTATGTGCCGATGACGAAGCGCTAAGCCGACGTGGAGGTCGAGAATGACGGTTACTCCCATCATGGCCGACGGGCTTCCCCCCGGGTTCGTCGAACTGCTCGAACGCGACTTCCACATTCTCGAATGGAACGCACAACCATCAGTGACGGAGTGCGAACAGATCGAAGCACTCGTCACCTACGGACATCCCTGCGTCGACGGTCCGCTGCTCGACCGGTTTCCACGGCTTAAGGTCGTCAGTAATCATGGTGTCGGAGTCGATCACATCGATGTCGCTGCCGCTTCAGATCGTGGTATTCCCGTCGGCAACACTCCGGGCTGTCTCGATCAGGCGACTGCCGACATGACGATGACCCTGTTACTGGCCGTCGCCCGCAACATCGTGATCGGCGATCGTCATGCACGCGGCCCCGATTTTACTCATTACGACCCGGCGATACTCATCGGCAAAGAAGTCTCGGGGAGCACGCTTGGGATCGTCGGTCTCGGCCGCATCGGTCGACAGGTTGCAAAGCGGGCGCTCAGTTTCGATATGACCGTTCTTTATCATAATCGCCATCGCGACCTCGACGCCGAGAAATCGCTGGGTGTTCGTTATCTTTCGTTCGAAGAGTTACTTTCGACCAGTGATTTTATTTCACTTAATTGTCCGCTGACCTCTGAAACGACCGGAATGATCTCGACCAGCGAACTCGCGCTGATGAAACCCGACGCGATGCTGATCAACATGGCTCGTGGACCGGTGGTCGATACCGCCGCACTCTACGAAGCACTGGCGAACAAGCGTATCGCCGGGGCGGGGCTCGATGTCACCGATCCCGAACCGTTGCCGCGAAATCATCCTCTGCTTGAATTGTCGAACGTGGTCATCGCTCCGCACCTCGGAAGTGCGACCGACCGCACCCGTCGGCGGATGATGGAAATGACCATCGAAAATCTGCGGGCTGGAGTGTCTGGTTCGGATTTACCGTATCGGGTAATCCGATAAACCTTTCGTAAGATACCAGCTCGTCGCCGAAGCGGTTACACGGAATCTGCGTCGGTCGATCGGCGATTCGCCAGGAGTCTTGCCCAAAAATGCCACTGGTGGTCATCGGTCGAAAGCGAATTCGTCGATGTGACATTTGAGAATCGACAACTCGTCGCCGGTATGTCGTCGTTTGCACCATGACGGCGGCTCCGCGCGCCGTTACTAACTTGCTGGGTGAATTCATGAAAATTGCATCTGTCATCGTTGTTCTGGTTTGTACCACATTAGTCGTTGATGCCACCACCGTCCTTGCTCGCGATATTTTTGTAGACAATCTGAGCGGCAACGATCGCTTGACAGGGATCTCGAATGATTTCAACGATTTCGTCGGCGGTCCTGTCAAATCAATCCGCCGGGCGCTGATCCTTGCCAGGGCCGGCGACGTCATCATTCTCAAAAATAACAACACGCCGTATTACGAACCGGTCATTCTCAACGGGGTGCGGCATAACGGGTTGGCAACCGCTCCGTTAATAATTCAGGGTAACGGTGCCACAATCAGCGGCTTTTCGAGCTTACCGTCGAACGCGTGGTTTCCGGTCGGATATGATTTATGGAAGGTCACCCCAGCCAAAAAAGGATGGTATCAGCTCGTGCACAACGATAAAGCCGTTCCCGAGATTCGCGTTCCTGCAGGTGTCGGCGAACTCCCCGAGATCCCCCCCGGCCATTGGTGCGCGTGGAAAGGGGCCGTCTATTATCGTGCCAATCCGCAAGAAGATGTACAGACCGAATCATTCGGTCTGTCGCGCGAAGACATGGGGATCTCGCTGCACCGCGTGCGTAATGTGAGAATCGAAAACCTCGTCGTGCAGCACTTCCGCATCGACGGTATCAACGCCCACGACGGCTGTCGCAATGTCGAATTGGTCAACGTCGTCTCGCAAGAGAACGGCCGCGCCGGACTCGTCGCTGCCGGGACCAGCGATCTGGTTTTCGCCAACGGTAAACTGCTTGGCAACCGCGATTATTCGTTGCTGGTGACCGAACGGGCCGCTGCCATAGTCAATGAGAGCGAACTCAGCACGCCAGCGGTGATGGCAGAAGAGTGAGTGTCGACGGCTTCAGTGGTGCGTACCCAACGCCCTCCGCACGGCATCGACAAGTTCTTTGTCTACCGCGTCGTCGTCCATCGATCGTTCTGATTCGAAGGTTTCTATCGACGCATCTATCACTCGTTGTGTTGCCTCCTCGCCCCACACCGATTGCAGAATCACAAGTCGAGCAATCATTTCGCCGCTGATGCGATCGATCTCAGGCCGAATTTCAGTTGCCAGATCGAGAGCCTTTCCGACGACGGTCGACTCATTTTTCTCCCACACTTCAAAAGAATGTCGTTGCAATTCTTTCGCCGCCATAAACTGCCGCTCGAAAAATGGCGTGATGATTTCGTCAGGCACTCCGGCATCGGCCCCCTGCTCGACCAGATTATGCAGCAACTCGTTTTCGCGTTCAATGTTCTCGATCGGCAGTTTGTGATTCCACTTGTACAAAGCAACGCCGGGCATGAGCTGAAGGCGTTGAACGGTCAGGTCGACGAGTGCGACGACGGCTTGACGTTGCTCGGAGGTGAGGGAAGGGACGACGACTGCTGAAGGAGGCACCTCCGTTTCAGCACAACCGATCAAGACGACAATCGCGATGAGAAATCGATGTATCATAAAAATGAATTTTCCCGTTCCCGTTGTTCGATGTGCGATGTGCGATGTCCGATTCATTCTCCCAACTCCACATACGGAGTCACTCCCCAGAAATACTGATCGGCCTCCCAACCGACAAGCCGGGCGGCTTCGACATTCTCGCGCCGATCGTCGAAGAATTGAATCTCGGTCGGGTCAATGTCGAGTTGTGATGTGACTTGCTGGAAGAATTCCAACTCCGGTTTTTTGCATCCCAGTCGACACGAGAAGAAGCAGCCGTCGAACAGCCGGTCGAATTCCAGCGTCGATTCGAGATAAGCCGCGCGGTGTTTCTCTTGTGTGCTGGCCAGGTAACAAGGGATTCCCATATAACGCATGGACGCAGAGAACGCGAGCATCTCGGCGTTAAGTATCGAGTCGATAGAAAACCAGCGGTCGACGAACGCATCAAGCGAAAGCGGCCACCGCCATTTTTCGAGAAATGGCGGCAGTTCCTCCCGCAAATCGGCCTGCCCGAGCAGACACCGCTCGAACGGCCCGGTGAAAAACGAATCGGTGATCTCCGCCGTCAATCCAAAGTCGCGTTCGAGCACCGTCGCAAACTGCATCGGTTTGATCAAGACGCCGTCGATGTCGAAGAGGAAGGCTTTGGTCATGCGGGACTTATTCTGCTCCGAGGTCTCCGATCAACCGGGCCTCGGGATAGACCTGTTTCGGGTTGATACTCAAGCAATCGGCAATAATGTCGCGGACTTTAAATGCAATTTCGGGATCGGTCCCGGGCTGACACTTCGCTAGGAATTCTTCATCCGTCAGCGGTGGAAATCGTTCATCAAAGGATTTCCAATCCGGCAGTGACAGGTTATTCATGAGCGTCAAAACGGTACAATAGATCGCAGCTAACACGAAAAACCCCAACAGGCAGCATAGAATGATAAGCATGATTTCCTCCCAGCTTGAAACTGTTTATTGCGATTCATTCCCAATGTTCGCTACATCCAATGTACTCTACCGACTCTTATCACAATGCAACAACCGTCCGAAAGCATTTGCTGCCAGTCGCATCTGCCTTTGTAGCTGGCCTCTGCGAGGCCGGACTGAGAACTTAGACCTCGCTTAATATCGCAATGCATGAATTTCTCCCTGATACGCCCATGTGCGAGCATCAGCGACCAACCCGGCTCGCTCTGGGTTTTCGCGAACGTACTCCCATTTTTTCTCGTAGCTGTCTGGCGATCGCAACATGTGATCGAAAAACTCCGTCTGCCATAAAGGCATCATAAAACCCAATCGACGAGAGGCATATTTCGCTGTCCATTCTTTCCACTTACCCACATACGCGGGCAACTTATGTTTGTCGGCCTGCGGTGCACAGAAGAAATGGACGTGATCGGGCATGATCACGTAACGGCCGACCATCCAGCGATAGCGCTCTTTACAATTCTCCCAAACTTCCCGGCAGATATCGTGCATGTTCTGATTTGCCAATATCTGTCGGCGATCGGCGGTGCATGTTGTCACAAACACGATGGGATGATCGAGCCAGACCTGTTCGAGACGAGCGAGATGTTTCTTCTTTTCCATATGACGGTCCCGGTGGAAGGGGGGGATCGATCGAGAATTCGCAACTTTGAGGGAAACGCAGTGATCGTGATACTTGGCTGGTCCGGCCTCACAGAGGCCAGCCACAAAGGCAAACCGCATTGAATGCGAAATGACAAGATTGTAGCTGGCCTCTGCGAGGCCGGATGTATTTTTTCCTTATCGCTTACAAGATTCTGCTTCGGTCGAGATAAAGTAATGTTTCCTGACGTTGCACGACACCCGTTGACGAACAATCGGTGCTACCTGGATTGAGTAACGACATCGTTTATTGCTCGCTCCACGGCATGCCAGTCGGTTTCTACAATTCGCCTCAAGGCATCATCCCATTTACTGCAACGTTGCTCATGCTCAATTCGCAGCCAATCTTTGTTGATGTTGATCTCCTCCGATAATGCACCGGCGAGTACGTCGTTTACACGCTGCGTCATTTGCTTCATTAGTTGCACATGAAACGAGTGGACCTCCGCAATGAACTCGCAGCGAGAAATCAAATATTGCCCCTGAGTCGCCGACCACGCCATCTGATCTCGATAGAATTTGTCGCGATTATCCCATTCCACTCGAACATTTGCAGCATCAGACCAAATAATGATCCGTGCCGATGGGGTGAGATAACCACTGTCGAGGCTCCTTTTTCCGACCCACGCTGTTGCATCGCTTACAATGCGCCAGAATTCGTCAGACTCGAGATCATCGACTTTATCTTCATACCAGCGGTCGTATATCTCTTGCCATTCCCCGGCTGTTTCCAGCGAAATGTAACGAACGAGTGATGAAGGAATCGGTTCAAGGATATATGGCACTATTTCCATCAAGTCTTCATAGAGACGAACGACTGGATAGTCACAGTACCTCGGCTTACCGTGCAATAGTACGTGTTTGTTATATTCAAATAATGTCGAATCTCCGACCTCAATCCAGTATTCGCCGTCCGTGAGTCCAAACCAGTGAAGGCTAAGAGTACCCTCCGTGTCCCACGGTTGAATTTCGTGTAGTGGCTTTAGCTTGAAGTTGATTAACATCGTCTCACAACCGCTTCACCCGAATGTTCCTCCAACGGCACTTCGCTCCCTCCGGCCAACCCTGGCCGCCGTGGACTTGCACGGCGATGTGGCCTTCTTTCCCGAGCAGCTCGCTCACCATCTCTTTGTTGTACTGCGGCTGGTCGAAGGTCTCGCCGTTGAATTCGTTGATTTTGTGGCCGTTGATCCAGGTCGTTACGTGGGCGGGGTTGCCGACGACGCGGACTCTCACCGTGTTCCAGTCGTTGAGCTTCCAGATTTTCACCCATCCCTCGCCGGTGATGCTGTACGCCTCGGGGGGAGCCGTCGGCACCGGCTCGGTTTTGTAGCCGATCAATTTATTCGGGTCGTTTTCGTCGTAAATGCCGAAGATGTCGAACGGTCGCGTGTTGAATCCGCCGGTTCCTTCGCCGTAGATGTGGCCGACATTGCCGCGGTCATGATAGTCGACCATCATTTGCAGGCATTGTCCTTTGTCGGTGCTCCGAACGAAGAACCCGCTGCAGACGCCCCAATCGGGATTGATGTCGAGCACGATTTCGCAGTCGCCGAACTTCTCATCGGTCAGCAAGATGCCGCCGTTGCCGCTTCCTGGCGGATCCTGTTCTCCGGTGATCGCCCCCTCTTCGACCTGCCAATGCCCGCCAGTCCCATGACCGATTTTCTCTGGATTCTTGTGCCAGCCGTTCAGTGTCTCTCCGTCGAATAGAGAAATGTAATCGCGATCGTCGTCGACTTCCTCTTTATTCTTCGCCACCACCCAAACGTTACGAAATCGCAACGGGTCACCGTGATCCTGAATGTAAATCGGACCGAGATCCGGCCCCTCGGAGTACGGATTCCCGCGCGTAGCCATCGGCAGCGCCACATCGTTGTGAATCGTCACTCCGTTGTGCTTGACCGTAATGCGGGCGTCGTTCACCTTATCGCCATTGTTGTCGTATCGTGCGGCGGTATAGTCGACGTCGTATGTCTGCCAGCTTAACGGAGGAAAGCACATGTTGACATCGGGATCTTTGATCTCGTACAGCCCGCCGCATTCATTGTTATGCCCCTTGAGACCGAACGAATCGAGAATCTGAACTTCGTATCGTCCTTGCACGTACATGCCACTGTTGCTGCGCGCCTGGCCTCGACCGTTCGGCATAAACGAGAGCATGAATTCCATGTGCAGCGAGCAGTCGCCGAACTTCTGAAAGCTGGTGATCCCCTGTTCGAGCCATTTTTCGTCGGTGATTTTACCGCCGCGGAAGTTATCGGAGGTGGTGCCGTCGAACAGCACAATCGCACCTTCGGGAGGTCTGTGATTGAGCGTCGGACTCGTACGCATCACTTTCGGGAATTTACCGACTTCGATGCCGTCAAGTGTCGTAACAACGAACTCGCCGTTTCTAATCTGCACCGTTGCTTTATCCGACTTGAAGGTCACAACCCCGTCGACGGTTTCGCTGTCGAGTTCGACAAGTTCGTCGCGGTTGCCGTTCCAGCCATCGCCGGGAAGTCCACCTGGGTATCCGACGAGATGAAATTTTCCTTCACCGAGGGAGATCACCTGCACGCCGAATTTGACTTCACCGTCGTCGGTTTTGATATTGAGAAGATACTCGCCTTGAGTCGCGAAATCGGCTCCGGCGTCCTTTTCGGTAATCGCCGACCATTGTGGGTCATTCTTTGCCTTCTCTTCGGCGGATAGAAATCGCGAGGCGAACGCGAACGACAAGACCATCAACAATGCCAGCGAAATGCGTGCCGAGAGTTTCATATCGAGTTCCTCTTGAAGTGAAAGGGAATTACGTGCAAGCCCATGAACACCCGTCATTCTGAGCGGTCGCTGTGATCGTTGCAAGCAAGTCGCAAAAACCGGCAGTCAGAGTTTGAATCGCGCAGTGGGTATCCGCAGATTTGGCGGATTCATCTTGACCTAAAACGCGATTCATCGTAGAGAACGGATGCTCCCACCCCCCGCATGGCCTGTTCCAAGGAGAATTCTGATGTCTAAACGGCTGCTTATCCCTGCGCTGTTATCGCTGGTCGCTGGTTTGTCGATCTCGCTTGTTCATTCGCTTCTGGCGGAAGACCAGGAACCTTCGGCAACGTATATCGCCCCTCCCCCATTGCCCGAAACACCCTCGGAAGTCGTCTTCGAAGAATGTGCCGGAGGGAGTTTGAACTGTGCAGCCGAGGAATCGGCATCGAAAGTCGCAGGTGTATTTGCGGAACAGAACACTGACGAACAGGAAGCTGCGATCAATGAACTCGTCGTCCGACTTCAGGCAACGGAACGCCAGATCGAGTCACTCAACGAAGAGCGGGGCAAGATCAGGGAATTGTTGACCAAATCCCCAGGGACACCGATCGCCGCCACGATTCGCGAACGCAAGAAATTGGTCAACAGATTGCAGACCATCGACCGTCGGCGGATGGAGTTGAAACAACAACACTCTCAATTAAGTCGGATGCACAAGAGTTTGCCACACCTGGTGCAGTTTTATCCTGATTTCTTACAAAAGTCGTTGTTGATCGCCCCATGCACCGCCGAATGCCAAGATGTGAAGACACTGGCGACGTTAGAAAAATTCCTAACCGTTGAAGGAAAACCCAATGTGGATATCCTGCGGGTGAATCGCGATCAGCCGCAGTTCAAAACTCATGGTCGTGTTGATGCAGATGTATTCGAAGCACAATTGAGAAAATCGCTTGCACAACTTGAACAGGCAATCGAAGAGACAAAGCAGGACATCAAAGATAAGGCAGCCCGCGCTCGCAAAATCTCCCAAAAGATGCACACGCCCGAAGAAGGACAGACCGAACTGGAAGTCTCAATCGATGACGAAGTCCAGCACAACATCTGCATGCTCGATTTACGGCATTCGCAACGGGTGCATAGCGATCTGCTGAAACGTCGATCGCACGTCTTGGACCGGTTAAAGAACTTGGCGAAAGAGAAGGAGGCCGAGCCGATGGATGACTTGGCGGTCATTAAGAAGCTCCCTTACTTTTCACGGTTCTTTAAGAGGACTGGAGTTGCTCTAGCAACAGAAGGTGCGGCAGGTGAACTCACCACACCGATTCTCGAAAAGCGTCCAAATCTTCAAACGAACCATACGGCGAAAGGCCATCATCTTTACATCAACCGGTCGAGGTCGAACGTAGGCGTACCAATTACCGAGAACAATAGCCAACGGCTCTTTAGAAATGTGAAGGGTCCGGAGATCTTACAAATTTCCAATGAGCCAATTCCCGGTGCAACGCAGGTGAATGCTCGCAGGCTTACGATCTTTCTGTCGGGCGACGGACAAGTTTCCGCCGTGGCTGCCGGCGAGAATGGCGATGCCCAACCACTACCGGCCCAGGCGCAGGGCGTGGTTATCTTCAGCGCCGAAGGCGAAGAAAAGATAACCGAACCGAAAAAGGAACAGCCAAAACAACCGCAGGTCTTCAAATTCGAACTCAAGGGGCAACCGCAAATCCGCATCGTGGAAGGAGGCGAACATGCCATAGTCCGCGGTGGGGAGGAACATCTCCACCAGCAAATGAAGCGGTTGCAACATCTCCGGCAAGCGGCGGAAAACCTCGAACAGGCCGGCGACAAGGAACTGGCCCAGAAACTCCGCGAGAAGGCAGAGCACATGGAAGCCGAGGTCCGCAAACAGCGGGAACAACTCGTTGCCCGCATGCACGAGTTGCAACGTCGTCAGGCCGAAATGTTTGAACACCAGAAAGCTCGAGCGCACCACGAACGTGCCGACGATCTGATCGCAGAGCTGAAAGAGATCATTACCGATTTACGACACGAAGTCCGCGCGTTACGCAAGGAATTACACGAACTCCGTGAAGCCATCGAAGAAGACGATGACGACGACGATGACCGCGAAGGTGATGACGAACGAGAACGTGAGGGGGACCGCGGTGATCGAGAGCGGCAAGAACGGGAAC
Source organism: Planctomycetota bacterium (assembly GCA_027618475.1). Taxonomy (GTDB): domain Bacteria; phylum Planctomycetota; class Planctomycetia; order Planctomycetales; family Planctomycetaceae; genus JAQCEJ01. The sequence continues at coordinate 72,536 of JAQCEJ010000014.1, forward strand.
AAGATCGCGACCGCCGCGAAAGCAATCGACCTGCGGGAGATCGCAAAACTCGCGATCGCGTGATCGTTAGTCAAATACTTTCTGATCCCGCTGTTCTAGCCGACCCTGAGAATCTCTCGAAAATAAAGAATTCACGGCGGCGGCTCGTTGGGGCGCAGGTCTTTGGGAGAGTGGAGGGGACTCCAGCCCAACTCGCTCTGGCAGAAGGTCAATTGTTTGGCGACGGTCGAAACTACCGCATACAGGTTCTGCAATTGAATCTGGATTCCCCTGCGTCAGACGATGCTGTCGAGGCAAAGAAGCCGGTGAGCAAATAACTGCTCACGGAACGCGGCGTGAAAAACGACAAGAGGAATCGGAGACGGGTCGTTGACCGCTTCTGATTCCTCTTGTTTTAGTGATCGACAGGATTGGCTTTTCGGCCTACCATTCGCTAATCACGCTGCCGTCCGATCTCGCTCCCAGTTTGCGCCAGAGGATCAGGTCAATGTTCTCGCCTGCCGAGCGGACCGAACCATCCATCAGCAGACAGTTGACGATTCCTTCGTGCCAACTCCGGGCAGTCATGGCGGCGTAGGTGGCGTCGGTTGCGCTGGCACCCTCGCGAATGTTGATGAAATCGACGTCGCGAATCACGCCGCCATCGTTATGGGGGCAGAGTGTGTTGGGTGAAAATGTCGTGGTGAACCCGGTCTGATTACTTCGGGAATCAACCCACTCTTTATGTCCCGAGTCCTTCAGTGTCCCTCCTAATGCCGTGAGCGCTTCGGGAGTTGACGGTATTGGCGGCGAAACCAGTGCGCCAACGTCACGCAGATAGAAGGTGCCAGCTTTGACCTCGGCCATAGCCAGCGTGTTGCTGCTGCCGTCGGTAAAGTCTCGAATACTGGTACGGCTGTTTGGATAAAAGGCTCCGGTGCTGCCTGCACCCGTGGCCGGATTCCACACGAACCAGTCACCGTAATTGACACCGTAATTCACTGGATAATGAGTGATGGCACCATCGGGGTAAGGTCTGTTGTTCACCTCACTCGGACAGAGGAGCACCTGCACAGCGACTTGCGTGACCGTCGGCTGAACGTTGTAACTGAGACTAAAATTGATCAGGTTCTGCAAGTTGGCCTGATCGACAAACGGCAACAACCTGGCCTGAACGGACCAGCCGGCACCGGCTGAGGGGCCATACGTACCGCCTGGAGGAAAGACCGTAAAGGCATCGTGATAGTTGTGCATCGCCAACCCAAGCTGTTTGAGGTTGTTTTTGCACTGTGTGCGACGAGCCGCTTCGCGTGCCTGCTGGACGGCGGGGAGGAGCAACGCGATCAGAATCGCGATGATGGCAATCACAACGAGAAGTTCAATGAGGGTAAAACCGGTTCGTGGCTTTAAACGATAAGTCGATACCGGGGCTTGCGATAAAAGGCTCATAAATGACTCCTGCATGCTGAAAGTGCCGATGCAATTGTGGGGCTGGCTGGAATTGGAGGTTTGAATGAAATCTCAAGGTGGGGAAGGATAAATATTGATACCGAGTCTCAATATCATAAAAATATCAGCGTTGTCCGGTTTTTTCAAGGAAACAACTTGAGGAATCTGCAATTTTCGCAGAAATATGGTGTCCTGCAAAAAGCATCGACTCTCAATGGTCACGAGTTTTCCGGGCAGTGCCTGAGATTCAATCTCGTCTCAAGTGGCTTTTCACCGGTTTGTTCGCCAACGACAACACAGTTCCGCGGCCGCGTTACGCCAGTGAGGGTATTCAAAGGTGAAACCCTCCTGTAGCAACCGTGATGGAACCACTCGGCGACTCTTGAGGATCAATTCCGATTCCGTCCGCATCAACAGGCAGCCGATTTCCAGCATCCACCTGGTGGCAGGTAGACCAACGCGAATTCCCCAAGCTTGTCGTAATTCCCGCATAAAGTCACCTTGAGTCAGAGGGCATGGCGATGAAAGATTGACCGCGCCGGTGAATTGTTGATGCTCAATCAACCAGTAAATTGCGCGGACGAAATCGAATTCATGAATCCACGACATGAATTGCCTGCCGTCGCCAATTTTTCCCCCCAGACCAAACTGAGTGAGTTTCAACAGGGTATTGAACACGCCGCCGGGGTCGGGGCTCATCGTCATAGCCGAGCGGAGTACGACCTTTCTCATACCGGGGATATCGGCCGTCTCGAACGTCTTTTCCCACGTCGTTGCGACATCGATACTGAATTTCCAGGTGTCGGGAACATTCGATTCGTAGCCGCCAATCACGCCTGTAAATTCATCTTGCAGCTGATCGAAAGTGTGCGCATATATTGTCGCCGTCCCCGCCTGTAGCCAGACCTGAGGAGGCCGTTGCACGAGTTGAATCGCCCTCTCCACAGCATGCACTGAAGCGATACGTGACTTCATGATTTCGACGCGATTTCGGCGGTGGTACCGGCAATTGACAGACTTACCGGCCAGATTGACGATGACGTCCGCCCCGTCAATTTCCCTGACCCATTCGGTTTTCGACGTCAGATTTGCTCCGTATGGATCCCACGCCACGACCTTCCACGGGGACCGCTGCGGGGCACGGCTGAGAATGACAACATAATGTCCATCGCGATGAAAGGTGCGAGCCAACATGCGACCGACCTGCCCCGAACCGCCAGGAATGATGATTTTCATGGCAATACCTCGTGTCTGTGAATCCGTGAATCGATACGACTTCACATGAACCGCAGAAAATGGTTGCCATTAACCGAACGACTTACCGGCAGAGTAAGTTCTCTTCACATTTCATCATATGCGGCGATATGGGGGAGGTGGCGGTATTGATCGTCGTAATCGAGCCCGTAGCCGACGACGAACTTGTCAGGAATACGAAAGACATGATAATCGGGTCGGTATTCGACGATGGTACGTTCTTCCTTCCACAGCAGCACGGCGGAGCGAAGCGAGCGGGGACGGTGCGATTGCATCTGTTCGAAGATCGTGGCCAAAGTCCGTCCGGTATCGAAAATATCATCGACCAAAAGAACATCACGATCGACGATATCGGGAAGCATTGCCGTCTGCAAGATGAGTTGGCCCGCGGTTTTTGTCTCGCCGCGATAGCTCGATGCCTGCAACACGCCGACACGCAACGGCAGGTCGAGCTTGCGAATCAGGTCGGCGAGAAAGACGAGACTCCCAGTGAGAACCCCTAGCACTGTGAGTGATTGCCCGGTGTAATCGGCCTGAATCCTCCCTGCCAGATCCGACACGCCAACATCGATTTCGTCGGTCGACAACAGTACGCGCATGATGAGGTCTCTATTTTATGCAGAAAATCCGATCTCGTCGGGTTATCTTAGGTCGTCATGAATTGAATGAGAATAGAACAACACATTGTTCGTATTGCCCATCTTGCAGAAAAAGCTCATGCAAGTTGATATTCCGTACCCAATCAGGTTATGAAAGCATTTCCAATCCTTTATCATTCGAGCGGATTTGTAATTTCAATAACCGACTACCGAGGCAAGTTGCATGGATACCTTCTGGGGTCTGAAGATCATCGATCTCGCCGTTATCGTGGCGTATTTTGCCGTCGTGATGTGGATCGGCTTTCGCGCATCGCATCAGGTGCATACCGACGAAGACTATTTTGTCGGCGGCCGTAAGTTTGGGAAAGGGTTGCTCACGATGCACTGGCTCTGCACCGGCACACACAGTGAACAGGCCGTGCAGGTCGCCGGGGCAGCCGCCCGCGTTGGCATGGGTGGGATCTGGTATCAGTGGATGTGGCTCTTTTCGACGCCTTTCTATTGGTTGCTTGCACCCATCGTCCGCCGGCTCCGCGTGATGACGACAGGGGACTTTTTTCGCATGAGATATGGAAAAAGTCTCGAAATTCTCTATGGCATCATCGGCACGGCGTTTCTGGTATTCTCGATTGCAACACTCTTGCGCGGGGCTGGTGCGACCATCAGTGGAGCGACCGGAGGCGAAGTCCCTACCCAAACGTCGATTATCGTTCTGTCACTGCTCTTTGCCAGCTACATCATGACCGGCGGACTCATGGCGGCGGCGTACACCGATGCCCTGCAAGGTTTCATGATTATTATTTTTTCGTGTCTGTTGGTGCCAGTGGGGCTTTCACAAATCGGCGGTATGGAAGGGATGCGTGCCGCTCTCCCTGCTGACATGTTCTCGATCACCGCACCGGCGGGTGCCGCTGAAGGTGATCCGGTCTTTGTGCTCGCCGTCTCGTTGCTTGGACTCGTCGGTATCATTTCACAACCGCATGTCGTTACCGCCAACGGAGCCGGGAAGACCGAACGCGAAGCACAGATCGGCATGTGTTACGGCAATTTCATCAAACGCTTCCTCACCATCGCCTGGACGATGACAGGCATGATTGCCTTTGTCGTTTTCATCAATGATTTTTCCGATCTGACGCCGGGAAGTGCTGAATACATCCATCAGACTGAGACACTCTTCGGGCGTGCCGTGCAACATCTTCTCGGAGACGGTTGGCGAGGGCTGATGATCGCGTGCATCATCGCCGGGGTGACCAGCGCCGAAGCTTTAATGGTTGTCGGTGCAGGGTTGTTCTCTCGCAACTGTTACGCTCCTCTCTTTCCAGGGCAGAATTCCAATCAAATGTTGTGGACCGGTCGCATTGCCTCGGTCGTGATTCTGTTCAGTGGCATCGTGCTGGCGTTTTCCGCCGAGAGCATCACGCAATTGTACGTCACATCGATCCAGATCATTGCGCTGTTGGGACCGGCGATCTGGCTCGGAATCTGCTGGAGACGAACGAATCCGCTTGGCGTGTGGCTCAGTTTTCTCGTGGGGGTCTTGATCTGGTCTCTCACGGCCTGGCCGATCGAACTTGTTGCCAGCCAGGTCCGAGAGACATCGCTCGAAGCAACTGTCGATGCCATCACACTCTCACATCTCACAAAGCCCTGGCAGATTCTGATTTCTCTCGTTTCTCAATTCGGCATATTGATACTCGTCGGCCTCGTGACACCCAGTCAGCACAAAAAGCTGCTCGACGCGTTCTTTGCAAGGCTGCTCACACCGATTGGCCGCGAGAATGAAGTTCTGCTCGAAGATAGAAGCGGCCCGCTCCCCGAATCGGCGACTTTGGGGATGAACGATGGTATCGTTCTCGACTACAACAAGGCGAACGCCTCGGTCATCAAATCGCTGCAACCGCTGGGCTTCGAAATTCCCCGTATGTCGGCGTTCGACATTATCGGTTTCGCTGGTGCCTGGGTTCTTGTCGGCGGGCTGATCGGGTTGTTGTACCTGATTGCAAACTGGGGCCGATGACCAGGGCTTGAAAAGACTCGTTCAGTGCGAGAAAGGTGTCGCAAAACGATTTCGTTAGAGCCTGTTATTGACTTATCTCAAGAAATCTGTTGATGTTCGGTGATGAGCACGACACGGAAGTCGT
>JAQCEJ010000212.1 GCA_027618475.1 Planctomycetota bacterium
GGTGTCGGTCTTCGCAGCGGTCAAATTTCGCAGAGCGGGCAACGGTATCGCTGCGACAGCAGCCCGCTTTTTCTTTGCGGGTGCCTGGTCTTCAAATGACGCAAACAGCTCAAACGGATATTGGCGTTCGGGATGCACGAATAGGAGTTCACATGGCTTTGGCGGATCACCATTTCGTTCATTCTTGCGATTCATCGTGCCGGGCAACCGGAGGAGCCGCGACAGATCCTGTGTATGGTCGCCACCGATTGTTGCTGCGATCCCCCCCAGTGTATCCTGGACCCGCAACGCGCTGTCGGTCAGTTCCGGTCTGTTCGCCGGGATCGGTCGCCCAGTTTCCGGATTATCCAGCCAGACTTTATTGCCGTCGATGTTGATGTACTTGATCGGCCGGTTCTTGCCCTTGATCTTCTGCCAATCCTGATGCACGCCAATTGCTTCTGCGCCAGTCTGGATCGGTTCGGTCAACGACCAGTAAACATGGCAGCCGTTGCCTGAAGAAATCAACATGGTCGGTGCAGGCAGGCTTGCAGTGTCGATTCGTTGCTGAACTTCAACGACAGAGACATCGTCGACATCAGCCCAAAGGACACGGACAGTCGCGATCTGCCATGCAAGCTCGAATGAGCCCTCACCAGACCGACGCGGACACACGCCAATAAATGCATTGCCATGCTCGGCAGAGATTTCTTCAATCTTGTGGGCCAACTCACCCTGCAGCCAGTTCTTAACTTCATCCGTAACGATTTGATTATAGAGTACGCGAGATTGCTTCCTGTTGTTCTCTGTCCACGTCTCGATGGGCCTCAGGGTCACCAGGTCGTCTGGCTCGTACAATGCCTTCAGGTAGGCGTCGGTCTGGTCACTGAAATGATCTGTCATTAAACGAAAACCTTAAATGTTCGCTGATTCGACAGCGAAAGGATGTGAGAAGGAACCGACCCGACTCTCGAATCAGGTCGGCCACGTCGAAAAATCCGATTTGCTCTTATCATGTGCGTTCGACACCTTGTCAGCCGTCGAATTCGGCTGCGTCGTAAGCCAACCTCAGCCAATTGATTGATGACTCGATACCCCTTTCAGTTGGCAGGTATGCATACTCAGCAGTGGCTGTAGAAATGCACTGGTCACTCGGGTTCGGGAAAATCCGGAATCACGGTGCGGCCAGTCGCGAGCCGTTGAGTGACGACTAACAGGTTCAACAACCGGATCACCGCTGAGATGAGTTTGGGGTGCGGGATCGCACCCCAAACTCGGACTGTGACGACCATTAGCGGAGAGCCTTTGGACATGACTCGCCCTCGCCGCCTGCGTGCCAAAAGGGAAATCAAGCACTATCGCTTAACCCCCAAAAGGGCTCCTGCAATTACTTCGACTGCCTCTTCAAGTAAGCCGCCAGCCGGATTTCCCTGAATTCGCTTGGCACGTCCATGATCGAAACATGAGCCGTGACGCCGCGTTGAAGCGACCGCGCAAACGACTGAGTACGATGTACCTTGTATTCAGAGATGGATTCAATGTGGCGGAATTGAAGTGGCCGTGAATCGGGTCTAGCCACTCGTATTACCCCCTGGCCGGGGCCGATCAACATGTAAAAGCCAATCTCTCGTGAATGGGTCGAGCGATTTCAGTATGTACTCGAGTGAACAACCCTTAGAGCAGGAAAGATGCACGTCCCCCGTTTCGTGTTCGCTTACTAAAAGGCTCCGGGTAAAGTCAATGTGTGCAGGGCAGCAAGCCTCATAGCCATTCTCGCACGGCTGCACACCTTTCAGGCGAGAGAGAACTTCGTCAATTGGTTTTCCAGACTTTGCGAACTGCATTTGGTTAAATTCCACGGACGTCATGACGGGATCGTAAACCAAATGCTTCGGATTAAATCCGCTTGGGGAATTGAGGTGGAGCTCAAAATAGTTATCCGATGAGTCCAATCCCCCCATAAATATTCGCTGGCCTAGATGATCGAGCTCGGAATATCCGTCTTCCATATAGTAAAAGCTGTCCTCTCGGATGCATGGAAGAGGAACGAAATCGTTTGTTGTTTTTGAATGCAGGTGTTGACTACCAGGGTGCACTTCGATGCGAATGTTGTTTGTCAAGACGTCTCGACAAGAAGTATAGTTATGAAACGTGCAGTCTTGTAAATAATAGAGGTGTTTATTATATGTTGGCATTCGATGCCGACAGCAATCTAGAATCGTATCACCGAAGCGAATCAGCTGGCTCACGGGCATTGGTTTGTCCAAAACTACCCAGATTTGATATACTTCTCTGGGCGATTCACAGAAGATTGGTGCGATTCCGTTCAGGCGAAGCATGTAGTAAATGTGGAGTGCTTGATCCCAAAGCGAAAATAGACTTCCTTCAATGTCGCTTTCGACCGCGATGGGTTCTCCGGAATCGTCTTCACTGTTACGTATTTCGATCATGACGAATCGGGAGGTATTATCTTCCAAGTTCACGGAAGGTACTGCGATGAGATCGGACGTGTGATCTGCGTGCAGATGCTCCATTATGACTTTCTCCGTCAGGGGTTCATTGACAACCTGCGGGGTTTGGTCGCAGAGTTCGGTTGCCTGCGAGTATGTGGCGTAAACTCCAGGGGTGTTATCCATGTAGCGCAGCATGAAACTGCTTGTGTCGTCATACTCGTCAGGGGATGGCGCCTTGGTGTTCACGGCGTCGTTATGTGTGTGATCATTCATGTTTCTGTTGCCTTTTCTCTCTGAGTTATTGCCAGTTATCGTCTGGCGAGGTGAAGTTAAAGTTGCACGCGTCGGCAGAGTTCTTAGTTCAATTGTGGTGACGCCCAGTTGGCGTGCAGACGCAGTTTGTTTATCAGCGACCACGGCGGTGTTCACCGCCCACTCTCCGTCTTCCGCTCGGCGGCGGCCTTGCCTTCACCGTCTCGGCCCACTTTTGAAGGCCCGCGAGGAAACCCGGGCGGTTCGCGTTCATTTCGCTGTTTTGAGACAGGAGCGACGGTCGACTCCACGTGCCACCGGCGAGGTAGTCGGGATGCGTTGGGCTCATTTGCCGCTCCGATCGCCTTGATTCCGGACGCCGAAGCTGGACAAAGTGCGTTGGGCAGCTTTGCTCCGACTGTCATCGGTCTTTGCAGCCGCTTGGTTTCCAGGTTGCAGAAACTCGGCCAAGTGTTGATCCAGAATCCTGCGGCGGCCGCCCACGAGTACAGAGGAAAGCTTTCGGCCTCGAACGCCGCCGTAGAGCCATCGGTAAACTGTGGCAACGTGGA
>JAQCEJ010000015.1 GCA_027618475.1 Planctomycetota bacterium
CCATCCAGGTCGTCGTCATCGATGAGGGGGATATATCCACCCTGTTCATGCTCCCGGTCGTCCAGGGTGCGATATGCCCAGCCTTGCGGGATCGAGTTCAGATCCCAGTAGATCGTGAGGGATGAAATCATTCCGCGCCCCCTTCTAATGATTTGAGGTTCCCTGCCAAGCCACATTCTGCCGTGCGGACGATCAATCGTCGAACCGATGGGGGAAGGCTCTGCCAATGGTCAATCAACGCTTGCAAGGGGGGATCGACAGGGGGCGTCAGCGATGGGATCGGCGAGGATGTTTCACCCTGTCCGATGTACGAACGGGGTTCAAAATGGGGGCGCGCATCGGCGGAATCGTGTTTTCCAGCTTGTTTTTGAACGTGGTTCGAATCCAGTACCGCCCATTCGTATCGAGCATCCCCACCAAACGCCCTTTGGGATTTCGTTGCGTTTTCGAGATTCGATGGATATGGCGAATGCAAAGTACGAACAGGCAATTCCCCGAGTCGTTCCTGGCGAAATCCGTGCTATCGAAACCTCAGTAACGAAAGACACCCTTTCGTAATATTGCGGAAAAACGGGTACTGAAAGGGGTGCCTGTACCTGACGCTATCCAGGGTGTGAAACAAAGATCGGAAATTGTTTTGACCGCTCAGCATGTTACCCAGTTCGAGTTGTACCTCGGCAATATAATGTTTGAGTCGCACACGTGTGACCGAATCAACTTCGTCGCGGAGTAAATTCTTTCTACAGGTCAGGCTCATAGATGCCATGATACTTTTATCGTGAATAAGATTTTCCTTGTGTATTCGTCGATAAACCACGATTTCATCGAGTATGCCTACGGCGAATTGTCTGGCAATTCGAAAATGAAAATCAAAATCCTCGCATCGTTTCAAATCTTCGGAAAAATGACCGACTTTTGTTACTACATTTTTTCGAAACATCAGCGTCGATGGAATTGAAAAATTCTTCGCAGAAAGAATTCGTCGACATTCGACCGGTGTCAGAATCAACTTTCCGTTTTCACCATGTGCTGCCATCGAGTCTTGTAGTTCGGGGCATGATTCAAAATGTGTGTGGGGATAAGACCCGGCCTCGGTCACATTTAAGTAATCACCAAAGACCGCACCAACCGATTCATATTCTTGCAGTAGCCGAACCTGATGTTCAATTCTCTTCGGGTGCATGACATCATCGGCATCGAGCAGACACACATACTCTCCGTGTGCCAGTTGCAGTCCCCGGTTTCGTGGACCAGCCAGTCCTCCGCTATTGGCTTGATGAAGAAAGCGAATTCGATCGCGCATCGGTTGTACAAGGGATAACGTATCGTCGGTGGAGCCATCATCCACGACGATCACTTCCCTCTTCGGATAAGTCTGATCGAACACGCTATCGATCGCCTCGCGTATCCATTTCTCGCTATTAAAACTCGTGATAATGACCGAGACTAATGGATCGGAATTCAACCGTCCTCCCCCTTATTGAATGCACGTATTATTTTCGTTCGTCAACTGGACACGTTGTGTGCAACCAATTTTGGGTGATGTATCTGTGAAAATGCAAGAGATCGAGAGAATTAACGCCCCGCGATGTTCTGAGCGGAAGATTGGATAATCACTCCAGATTGTAATGCTGCTCGAGTTGATTGCCTTTTAGCATAATCGACATTCGCTATAAAAGTAACATCAGCGTTACCACATAAGGATGTCGGACGGGCTTACCTAATACCGAAACCAGATCAGTTCGTTCATCCCTTCGATGAAAAGAATTCGCCGATCGACGGGAACATTGGTAAAGCTCTCGACGTTACCTGTGGGCCATCGGACTTCCAGATTGTCGATCGTGACCGATTCTCCGAGACCAAAGTGGATCATGCGCTCATTGCTCGCCTGATAACCATCGCCGGCGGTGAGTTGCCGAACGAAAGTCTGGCCGCTAACCTCCATGCGCACGGTCGTGCCGATGGCGTCACGATCAGAGGCTGTTCCCCGGATGTGAATGGAGACGAAATGTCCGCAATTCGGTGTGGTATTGGTTAGCAGTGCCGCGGGAGAATCGAGATGTGCGATGATCGCATCTTCGGCACCGTCACGGTTCCAGTCGCATCTGGCGACACTTCGTCCTAGATAGGTTCCCGTGAAGAATTCCCCGAGCAATTCGGGGTCTACTTCGCGAAATGCTCCCGAACCGATGTTATAAAAAAACTGCGGCGGCATACGATAGGCTCTCCCCTCATTTCGCAGATCTTCGATATGCCCGTTGGTAACGATCAGGTCGAGACGACCGTCGAGATCACCGTCGATAAACTGCGTGCCAAAGCCCAACTGTTGCATACTGACGTCGTACAATCCGGACTTGTGAATGTCGTCGGAGTAGACACCGCCGGATTGATGCCGGTAAAACGCGTTGGGTTCCATCAGAAAATTGGTGACGAACAGATCAAGATGCTGATCGCCGTCGGCATCTCCAGCAGCGATTCCCATGCAGGCTTGTGCGGTCCCTTCAACACCGTGTGCGAGTCCCAATGTTACGGCACTCTCCTGGAAGTACGGCGAATCGCCACGAGCGGTCGTTTTATTGACGAAGAAAAAATTCTCGACAAGATCGTTGGCCACAAACAGATCCAGCCGACCGCCTCCTGAAAAATCGGCAACAACGATGCCCAGACCTTTTCCATCGTTTTCAACGTCGTGAAATCCCGCCAGATGGGAGGCATCGACGAAGCGTCCGTCGCCGAGATTGAGATAAAATTCGTCCGGAGATCCCGCAAAATCGTGCGGAAGACACATCCGGTGAACGCCATCTTCCTGAGCGCATATTCGTGTGAAAACATCGTCGCCGGCGAGATAATTGGTCGCATAGAGATCGGGCCAGGTATCTCCGTTCAAATCGGCGATGGCACAACTGGTCGTCCACCTTCCCTGATCACCCGGTAACCGCGCCTCCTCGAAAGTCCCGTCTCCATTGTTGATCAGCAGACGATTGTGACCGATATTCGCCACGAATAGATCGGGAAATCCGTCGTTGTTGACATCACCGGTGGTGACGCCCTGACTGAATTGATTTTCCACGATCGTCGATTCGAGCGTCACGTTCTGAAAGTGCTTTCCCTCGCCGTTGCGGAAGAACTGATCGAGATGTTCGGTCTGTTTGTCATCGGGAGGCCAGCGGCATCCCTGGGTGAGATAGACATCGGGCCAATGGTCTCCATCGAAGTCGAGCACCGCAACACCGCCGCCGGTGAATTCGTACATATATTGACCGGGCGTCGTCGGGTCGCCCCCGTTGAAATATTGAAAATTCAACCCTGCCCCGACGGCCGATTCGTCAAATCGAATCGAGACATCACCGGGAATTGTCGACGCGGCAGACTGTTCGTCACCTGTCGCGGGAACAACCAGCGTACGCCAACGCGGAAGCGGATAATCGTCGATCGCAAATTTGTATACAGGGTTCGCCCCCTCCAGCGTCCAGGGGGGATTCGTCTTCAATGCCGGCGACAGTTCGGCCTGCATTTCCATCGGCCATGCGGCGTTCGCGTCGATCTGCAAGGCAAGCTGAGACCAGCCCCATGCTTCCCAGGCCCGTCCCAAAACGACCAACTGATCGGCAAGTCGCTGCATCGACGCGAGAGAGGTATACTTCGACTTCGAGAGATCCGACTCGCGTATTGCCAGCTCTCGCAATTGCTGACTTCGTTTCAAAAACGGTGCCGCATGTGACGGTTCATCGAGTTTGTGCAGCAATTGACCCATCTGCAAATTGGCGTCGAGTAAATTCGGATTTCGTTTAAGAGCTTCGGCGTAGCAACGGACAGCCCCTTTCTTCTCCTTACACCGCTGCGCCCATTGGGCACGGACGATCCAGATATCGGGATGCGCGTCGGCCATTCGGGGCAACTGCGTCTGCCAGGTGTGCAGCGCGTCGAATTCCCCCTGTTGTATCAGTAACTTACCCAATAACGCGTGGGCTTCAACAAGCTGCGGATTCTGACGGAGGGCGCTGCGCAGTTCGACGATCGCCTCGTCATCCTGGCCGGCATCGATGGCTTGCCGGGCTGCTACCAGATGTCCGACCGGATCGACCGGTTGTGCCATCCGCCATTGCTTACCCATCTCGAGAGCCGAGTTGACGGCCCCTTCCGTCGCCAGCAACGCCAGATCGTTCACATGTATTTTCTTAAAGCGAATCAGATCGACCAGATAGGGAATCGCTTCCCAACGGCGAGCCGATGTCGTCTGCAGGGTGGCCATCGCCGCGACAGATTCCGAATCGTTCGGGCTGACATGCAAGAGATGGCGAAACGCGGCCTCGGCTACCGACGGGCGATTGAGCTGATAGGCGGTTGCTAGAGCAGCCTCTCGGTAGGCTTGAATCACGGGCTCGGAATCGACCAGCGGAATATGGGCGAGTGCCGCAACCGCTTCGGTGTATTCCTTCGCCTGCAGCAAGGCCCGACAGACGATCAGCCAGGCCTTGCTGGAATCGGGTTGCCGGGCAACGGCGATTCGACCGAGCCGCAATGCTTCGTTGGGATCATTCCGTTCGAGTGCTGCTTCGGCGGCTGAGAAGAGTGCGTCGTGTTGTGCACGCGACCATTGCCACCATCCCACTGCAGTTGCCGTTGATGTCACGATCAACAGCACGACCCAAGTGCGCCATCGCACCTGGGTCGGTTGCTGACTCAGTTGATTGTTCATACGACCAACGCCCACGAGATCAGATCGAAAGCCAATTGCCTATCTTCTGACATGTCCGCGACTTGATGCTCGCAGAAGAACTACCCCTGTTTCACGAGGTCGGTTCGAAATGGTCTCGTGGTCGATCACACAATTAATTACGGGGACGGTTGATTGGGAAGCCCGTCATTAGGGGTGCAGCCGTTACGCCAGACGATGGCATCCATGCTGTCCGACAAACGACGCACACTACCATCAGCCATTGCCATGTTAATCATGCCGGAATGGGGGCTGGTGGGGTAATACATATCACATTCAGTAGACTTCACGCCGGACTGAAAAACAGTACCGTCGTTCCAGCCGGGAATGCCACCGGTCCCTGCCGCACCAATCGCCGCAAAACAATGGCTCCAGTAGCGGGCATACGATGCGCTCGCGTTGAAATCGCCACCGTCGTGCATCAGGTTACCGGCAGAGGGCTGATTGTTTCCCGTGCAGATCTGATATTGTTCGGTCACCATAAACGTGTTCGACGTGCCGTCTTTGATGCCGTCGGGCATTTTGGCTCCCTTGTAATGAATCACGTCGGCGTACGGGTTGTTAAAATTCGTCACGGAAGGATTGGGATTTCCAAAGAGCAGGTAGTTGCCGATGTAGTTTCCCGGCACCCATCCGGCAACCAAAACACCGTTCGGATTCGAACTTTCCGAGGGGCAAATAAAAGCGGGAGGCGTTTTCTGCAGGTACATCTGGTTATACCCCATATGAAAATGCTGATTCCCCGTTCCCGTCAGACCACCAACGGTGCCGTACTTGTAGAGGGTTTCCTGGTCGATGTACAACAATAAAATCGAAAACATCGAACCGTTCAGACCGTTGTTCCAGTACTGACTGTTCGAAGGGGCGGCAGCCAATGACGCCGGGGGAAAACTTCCGTAAACGTCGTGAGCGTTGTGGAAACCCAACGCCTGTTGCTTCAGGTTATTGGTACATTGCGTACGGCGGGCCGCTTCGCGTGCCTGCTGCACGGCGGGGAGCAACAAAGCAATCAGCACCGCAATAATCGCAATCACAACCAGCAGTTCGATCAGTGTGAAACCACGACGGCTCGTTGTATTTAACGAGCGAGCTGTGCGCAAGCGAGAACGCTTCATCTGTTCTTCCTCCTTCAAGAGTGGCAAAAAAGAAATGAAATCCGAAGATCAACACGAAAGATCAAACGCGAATGACGTTTGATGTCGAATATAAAGGAATCCTTACAAGATACAATTTGTAAGCCTTAAAAGTCAATGTTTAACGGGTCGGGAAGCCAAAATTGGGGAAATTCAAGATGCTCTTCGCTGAACATCCGGCTGCATCTGACGGATGGGGTCGAAACACTTAGCAACCCGTTGAAAAATGGATGGCACTGCCGGCTTGTCAGGCAGTGTGGTTGTGAGACATCGGAAAAACACGGGTGGACAAGCCACCCGTGGTATACACATTTTGATCATCACTCATTTTCAACGGGCTGTTAATCGCCGATTGACGAGTGCATGAAAAACGAGCATCGGCTACTGACGAAATTCACTTTTTGTGCCGCGAGGATTGCATGATGGTCAAGTCCCTCCGTAGAATGCCGAGAGGAACGGCCTTATCATGCAAAGAGTTGCCGTTGTACCATTATCACGCTCTCATATCTGCTAAGACTCGTATCGACTGATATAGCGGTTGTCTTCGAGTCGATTACGGTCTGGCTCCATTATTCAAATTGAAGGGATGTTTATGCGTCAGTCATTCAAAGTTTCCATCGTTAGCTGCTGGGTTCTTGCCTTGGCTCTGGGGTGCGGTGAAGCCCCTCCCCCTCCTCCTCCGGAACAGGGGAGCGACGCGACATCAGAATTGGACTACGTTAACAAGGCGAGTATGGCGATGATGCTGGGTGACCAGGGGAACCGCTATGCCCCCGACAGCGCCAAAGAACTCGGCGACGGAAAATTTGAAATCGAGGATACGGCGGGGAATAAATACTCTGTGACCGTTACGAAAGAAGGGGATGGATACAAGATGTCGAAGCCGGAGCCCGCGAAATAACTCTGACCCCGATGTCATCTGGTCGCTGAGCTGATTATCGATTTTCTCGGAGAAGAGGATTCTTTTGCAGACGATTCGACGGAAGTTCGGCCTGACGTTCGCTATTGCGGTTGTCGTCGTGGCGGGACTTATCTTCTATCTCGGGTGGAATCGAGAATCCCCTCCCCCCATTCTGTTGATCACACTCGATACAACCCGTGCTGATCGCATCGGCGCCTATGGCTACGATAAAGCGCACACTCCGGTGCTCGACCAGCTGGCACGCGAAGGAATCTTGTTCGAAGACGCCGTCAGCCCGGCACCGTTGACGCTTCCCGTACATGCGAGTCTGTTTACGGGACTTTATCCCCCCGAACATGGCTTACGAACGAACGGCTATGGAAGTCTGCCGAAGCAGTTCACAACCCTCGGCGAAATCTTGAGCGATGCGGGATACGACTCAGGGGCGTTCGTTGCGTCGTTCGTCTTGAATGGAAAATTCGGACTTCGTCGCGGTTTTCGAGAATACGACGATAATCTCTCGAGCGCCGCTCCGACGCAAGATGCGATCCATCGCTTTCGCGACGGAGGAGCCGTTGTCGATTCAGCTCTGAAATGGCTGGAAAAACCGAGGTCGAAGCCCTTTTTCTGCTGGGTGCATCTGTACGATCCCCATGCGCCTTACGACCCCCGCACGAATGAATTCGGCGACGAGTTTGTCGACTCCCCCTACGACGGAGAGATCGCCTACACCGATCGTCAGGTCGGACGGCTGCTCGACTTTCTGAAGACGTATCCCGAAACGATCGTCATCGTCGTCGGCGACCACGGCGAATCGCTGGGGGACCATTTCGAAATGCAGCACGGCTACACGCTCTATAACAGTACGCAACACGTGCCGCTGATAATGCGCGGTGTTCCCGAAACAATCCCCGGCAGCCGGATTGCGGGCTCTGTGTCGCTCGTCGACATTCTTCCCACCGTAACGGAAATGTTGAAACTTCCTGCTCCCGAGACGATCAGCGGGCGGAGTTTTCTTCCCGCCCTGCGAGGTGATGCACCGGCCGAACGACTCTGTTACGGAGGGACCGACGATCCTTATTTGCAAAATGGCTGGTCGCCGCTGCGGAGTCTGACGACTCAACGCTGGCGATACATCCGCACCACCAAACCAGAGTTGTACGACCTGGAGAACGATCCGAAAGAACTCGACAACCTGGCCGCCAAAAACCCGCAACGACTGAAAGAGATGGAAATTCAACTGGCCGATCTCGAATCGAGCCTGAACGTCGGAGAAGCCGATGAGGTGCAACTTTCTAATGCTGAACAACGCGGCCTGGAAAGTCTTGGCTACGCCGGTGGATCGTCCCGGGGTGAAGCGACGACAGACAATAATCTTCCCGACGTAAAAGACATGCTGCCGTTCAATCTCAAAACACAGACCGCCATCGATCTGATGGATCAGGGGAAGTTTTCCGAAGCAGAAGCGGTGCTGCAAGAGATTGTCGCCGCGTCGCCTCCGGAACATTTTTCGTCCCGTTTGTATCTGGGGGCCGTGCTCGAACATCAGGGGCATTTCGACGAAGCCGAGACGATCTACAAGGCTGTTCTTGATCAGCGTCCTGAGGATACCAACGCCTTGTTTCATCTGGGGGCGATGTATGCGGTGCAGGGGCGTTTTCCCGAAGCGATCGAGATTTTTGAAAAATCTCTGGCGACAGAACCGGATGCGGCTCAACCGCTGTTCAATCTTGGTTTGGCGCACGCGCGGCTCGGCGAGTTCAACGTGGCGGAACAGAATTTCAATCGCGTTCTGCAACTCGATCCCGCTTTTCCCGGCGCCTGGATGGCACTCGGGAATCTTCGCGCGCGTCAGGGCCTGATTGCCGAGGCGATCACTGCGTATGAATACGAACTCCGGCTCAACCCGGCGTCGGTCGAAACGCACGTCAATCTCGGCGTCCAGTTGGCGAGCCAACAGCGGCATCAAGAGGCACAACGGCATCTCGCCGAAGCGGTCCGTCTCGCTCCACAGAACGCCGATGCCCGCTACAATCTGGGCATCTGCGAAGAAATGCTGCAACATTACGATGCGGCGATTTCAGAGCTGCAAGAAGCCATCCGCCTGCGGCCCGATCAGCCGGGTCTGAAAACGGCTCTTGGAAACATCTACTCGAAAGCCGATCAACTGGATGAGGCGATCAAGATGTATGAAGCAGAGGTCGAGAAACACCCCGAAGCGATCGATGCATACGTGAATCTGGGTGTATTGCACGCGGGGAAAAAGCAGCTTTCCCAGGCAGTCGAATACCTTGAAAAGGCACTCGAACTGAGCCCTGACCATGCCGAAGCGCGATTCAACCTCGGTTCGATCTTTGCGATGCAAAACGAGCGCGACAAAGCGAAGGAACAGTTCGAGCGAATCTTACGTCGCCATCCCGATCATGAAAGCGCGGCTAAGGAACTGGCTCGCCTGCGAAGCGAATCGCCGCCGTAAGCTTCGGCGTTGATTCGCGTTTGCATTGTCGAGGACTTACTCGGATTTCAGATCGAAGTCGTGGGTGTTGTTTCCTGCTTCAACTGTCACTTTGAGCTCGGTCTCTTCGTTATATTTCGAGGGAACGCTCTCTGTGGCTCCCGTTGCTGCGGCACCCATTGCGGTTGTGATCCGGACGGTGTGTTCTCCCACAGCGGCCCCCGGATGAGCTTCATCGTAATTCAGGGTGTAGGTACCATCGGGGCCGGTTATGCCGTTGGAAGGGCGGCCTTGAGCACCGGGACGAAATTCGACCATGGCATCGGCCAATGGATTCCCGTCCAGAGTGACTTTGCCGGTGACACTCCCCAAATCAGGAACATCCCCATCTGCACCACCACCGCATCCCGAAGAAATCAGCGACAGCAGACAGACCGACAGAACAAAAACACTCGAGCGAAGAGTATAGTGCAGCATATTTCCTTGACCTGAAAAAAAGGACTGCCGCCTCTCCAGCGGGGAGACGGCAGTCACCGTGAATCAAACAATAAACCTTTGTATCAGGGAGATTTCTTAAAACTCACCGATAATCTCATACCCTGCCATGCTTTGCAGCGATCCCAGGATAGTGAGATTGGTATTCTGACTGAAGAACCGCACCGTGCCGTCAGCCATCATGCCATGACAGCCACCGGCGTGTCGGCTGCTCGCTGAGTTATACCACGGACGATCAGGGGCCGTCTGGATGTAGTTGATCCCACGATAATTCGGAACGCACTCGCTGTAGGCACTCCAGGCATGGATAAAGGGGCCGTACATCTGTCCGAGGGAGGCACTGCAGTGCTTGAACGTCGCTTCCATCATGCAGAGGGTGTTCGACGTGCCATCTTTGAAGTCGCGAATCTGCGCTGAACCATTGATACCCCACATCGCTTTGAGCGTGTTACTATCTTGCGCAAAGTTAGTCCCAAGAACATAGACGTGTGTATGGAAAACGAACGGATAACTCGTACGCATGGCATTGGTAATGCCGTACATCGGGTACGACGAGTACGGGGCGACCGTACTGTTCATCGGTTCTGAAAAGGGGGTATCGGAGGGGCAGCGGAAGGCTGCGATTTCAGAGGCCTTCCCCCCAATGATCGACGCCTGAGCATCCGAGGGAGCCGAACCAAACGTACAACTGGAATGTGCCGCGGGCCCGGTTGGTAATGAGAAGTTGATCAGGTTGTAATAGTTCGTCTGGTCGATGTAGGGCATGAGAAACAGAAAACCGGAGGTATTCCGCGTATTGGCCCCACCATGAATGGCGACACATTGACTATTCCCCGGATTGATATAAGCCGGCGGAAACATGAGGAAGGCGTCGTGATAATTGTGCACCGCCAGACCGAGCTGCTTGAGGTTATTCTTGCATTGCGTCCGGCGGGCCGCTTCACGAGCCTGCTGCACGGCGGGAAGCAACAAGGCAATCAACACCGCAATGATGGCGATCACTACCAATAACTCAATCAATGTAAAACCATTTCGTAACCAGCGGGAACGTGGAGATGACATAGAAAGTCCCTTTCGTAAAATGAACAAAAAACGACAGAAACACTCGAAAAACAGATCTACCGACGGCACAATAGGTCGTCGGAGAAAAGATTAAGACAAACGGAATCCGACAGAGAAATGAATACCAAAATGTCTTTGGATAACGATGAAAACACAAAATCGCACCTAAGATATTATCCAGTCTCTGATTCCAACATGGTTTAACGATAAAGTCAATACAAATCGAACCCATTTTCCACCGATTCGAGGGAATCGAACGCAGGGAAAAATCTGTATTCATCCTTCAAGACGAGACGACGACTTTGAGCTCAAACGCGACGGTTGTATGGGTACTCGATCTGACCGTGGTTGTATTTGCGAGGGAGGCCGTAAACAATAGCGGTATGAATGGGATTTCCTCTACACCGACTGCGACGTCGTATGCGCTGCGCTGGTGGCGGCGGCGGGTGGTGTTGATTCCGTTGTTTTCCGTTTATCTTGTCCTGCTCGCCTATCTCGGATTCCGGCTGTTTTTGTACCTCCGGTACGATGTCTCTCCGGTGACTCACACCAGCACGCTCGACGGTTACCAGTTGATTTATCCTGAGCTCTTCAAGTCGGGAGTGCTCGATATCCTGCAGGATGACAGCGATACGACATGCGACGTCGTGCTGATTGGGGGCTCGACGCTCGAACAGACCGCCGATGAAATCGAAAAGCAGCTTCGGTACGCCTGGGGAGACGACGTCCGCGTCTACAATCTCGCCAAGGCGGCACACACGTCGCGCGACACGCTCTTCAAGTTTCGAAAACTGCCGGAACGGGGAATCGATCTCGTCGTCTTATACGATGGCTTCAACGACATCCGCATGAATTGCGTTCCCACCGCCGACTTCAAGGGGGATTACACTCACTGCAACTGGTACGTCGACATGGAACGCCGTTTGCAAAAACGGGGGACCGGCATGCAGGAACTCGTCACCCGCGATCTCAAGGCGATAGGCACGCTCATCGACCTTGGCCAGCCGAGCGACGAATGGCTCGATGAAGGAGCGACCGTCAAGTCCACCGAACCGTTTCGCGAGAACATCGCCGCGATTCTCCGCACCTGCCGTGATCGAAATATTCCCGTCGTGCTGATGACCTTTCCGTGGTACCTTCCTTCGAATTATACAGCCGAGAAACTCGCCAACGGCGAGCTCGACTATGGAAAAGGGGCGTACCGCATGCACGCCGAGAGTTGGGGGCGTCCTGAGAATATCAACAGAACGATGACGGCTCATAACGAAGTCATTCACGAGTTAGCCGCAGAGCCAGAATTCGCATCGACGGTTCGCTTCGTCGATCAGGTGGAACTGCTCTCGGCAAGCGGGACGCATTTCAGCGACCCCTGCCACTTCACCCCGGCGGGAATCGAACGGTTTGCGAAGAACCTTGCGGAGAAGGTCGAGCGGCCATGATCACTCTTCGTTCCCAAATCTTGACGTTTGATTTGATGTACAGGTATCCTGAATAACAAGCGTGTTATTTGTGTTGGAATCCCGCGATCGTTCGTTTCAGTGAAAATTCATTATGACGATCACCGTCCGATGCGTGTGCGGTCAGCGTTACGAGGTAAGACCTTCGCTGGCGGGTAAAAAGTTTCGCTGTAAGAAATGCACGGACATTCTGACAATCCCAGTAACGACTCCTTCCAGTACTGCCGACGATATTGATCTTGATTTCAACCTCTCTGAATATTCGGATGCACCTTCGAATAGTTATCGCCTTGTCGACGCGGTTGAAACGACGGGAAATAATTCGCTCCGAAAGTCGGCTGTCAGGTCGATGTCGTTTCTAGACGAACCATCGCTTGACGAACGCATTGCCGCCCGATCTGCGGAATTTGCCGAAAACGAACGACGTTGTTGGAAGCGCCCGCTGAAATTTATAGCGATCGGCGTGATGTGTACGTTGCTCACGATCTGGATGGCCTACGATATCATTAAGGCTCCATTTCACGGTGGATTCAATCGATATGGTTGGGTTGTCTCTGTTTCGTATCTTCTAGGTGGTAAATGGGGCGTCGTTGTGCTTTCGGGGATTATCGCTGCTTGCAACTTCTTGTTCGCCATATTGTACAGGCATGGCATTGTTCTGGATGATGATGAATAAAGTTAATCCGGCTTCTCCATCGGCATTGATATAACCGCTGAGGAAAAACGAGACCGCAGTTCAGTTTACCATTGTCAACATGCAAGCAGACCCGAGTCATTTATTCGTTGCAAACGCAACTGCTGCGGCGATTCAAACCTAATGTGGTTACTAAGATCACGCTTTTTTTTGTCTGCTGACTTGGCCCACGACTTGATTCTCCGTTACTCTCTACCGATTCACCTTAACGAATCACGAAAGAAACGGAAGATCATGAGCATTTATCGCGAACTGGGCATCGAACCGATCATCAACGCCAGCGGCAGCGTCACGCGACTGGGTGGGGCGGTGATGCCGCCCGAAGTGGTGCAGGCGTACGTCGACGCGGCACAGGCAACCGTGCCACTCGAACATTTGCAGGCCTTGGCATCGAAACGAATCTCTGAGGCGACGGGAACCGACGCCGGTATTGTGACCACCGGCGCGGCGGCGGCGTTGACACTCGGCACCGCCGCGATTCTCGCAGGACTCGATGCCGGGAAAATGGAACGCTTGCCACATACCGACGGCATGAAGAACGAATTCATTATCGCACGCGAACAGCGAAGCGGCTACGATCACGCCGTTCGTGCAGCGGGGGCGCGTCTCGTCGAAGTCGGTTTCAACGAAATAATCGCCAATGCCGGAGTAAGGCGGACCGAAGTCTGGGAATACGAAGCGGCCATCACCGAAAAAACCGCCGGAATTGTGTATGTCTATTCGACGGGATCTCGCCCTAATCTCGCCGATCTGGTGCGAATGGCTCACGTCAACGACATCCCTGTGCTGGTCGACGCCGCCGGTGAATTGCCGCCGTGTGAAAATTTGAAGGCCATCCCCGCTACGCGTGCCGACGTGATCGCTTTCAGTGGAGGCAAATCGATTCGCGGTCCGCAGTCGACGGGAATACTCTGCGGCCGCAAAGATTTGATCACTTCGGCGGCACTGCAAATGCTCGATATGGACGACCATCCCGAGTTGTGGACGCCCCCTGAAGAGTTTATTCCCGTCAGCAAACTTACCGGTATGCCGCGTCATGGATTCTGTCGCAGCATGAAAGTCGCAAAAGAGCAGATCGTGTCACTACTCAAAGCTCTCGAATTGTTCACGTCAGGGGCATATCTTCCGTTGGTCCCAAAATACCGCGAACGCTTACTGGCGATCGCCGCGGCGTTGTCGAATCATCCCGTCAGTTGCGAACTCATCGAGAAAGGCGACGAGGAATCCCCTCCTTCGCTGGAAATCCGCCTCGACGAATCTCGATTACAACAAACGGCCTTCGACATCTGCCGTGGGCTACGCGGAGGTTCGCCCGCCATCTATGTCGGGCATGGCAAATTGCCGCAAAAGACCCTGGTGCTCATTCCCACGTGCATCCGCGACGAGCAATGGACAACGCTGACAAAACGATTAAGCGATGCGCTAACGCCGTAGTTGGGGAAATGTCGTATGTCGCAGCACGAATTTCGAACTGCTCCCATATCTCTCATCCCTCCAAAATCCACTCCACCACTCGCCAGTCCATCCAGCGGCGGTCGGGGTCGCCGTTTTGTTTGCCGATATAGCCGAGATGACCTCCTGACGGCGAGATGACGAGCGTCACAGCGGACGATCGTTCAGCCGATTCGATACCGCTGACAGGGACAAGCGGATCGTCGGCGGATGTCAGAATCAAAGTCGGGATCCGAATCGCGGACAAAAACTGCGCTGCGCTGCAACTCCGATAGTAATGTTCGGCATTCACATAACCCGAGACCGGTGCGGTAAAATATTCATCGAATTCCCACACTCCGTAAGGTCGCCGGGCAAACGGAACAGGGGGAGCGTCCGCAACCGTTGTAGCGACCTTAAGAATCTGTCGATACAGATGCTTCGCGAAAAACCGATCGTAGATGCGGTTGAGGGGAAGCGACAATCGGGCAACGCATCCCGCAAGATCGATTGGCGGATTGACGGCAACGACCCTCTTCAACGCCGCCGGTAGCTCGTCCGCCATTTCGCCGACGAGCTTGAGCACGATATTTCCGCTGAGAGAAAACCCTGCTGCAGCCAGAGGCGATGCCGGTACCGTATCTGCCAGGTAGTTGAGGCACTGAAGGACATCGTCCGATCGCCCGGCGTGATAAGGGAACCTTGCCAGTCCTGCTCCCGCACCGCAGCCCCGTAAGTCCATTCGAAATGTGCGTACGCCGCGGTCGATCAATTTGCAGGAGATCCGCCGCAAGTAGGGACTCTGATGACACCCAGCCAGACCATGGATCAGCAGTACCGTCGGTGACGTTTCGCTCCAATTCGACGGCCGGTTTTCGTGCAGTACGACTACATCGCCGTCGGGAAGCGTCACGCGATGTTGAACGGCCGATTCGGGAATATAGTGCGACGGCAGGTACATTCCTGCCAGCGTCTGCAGATGACCGCCACGAACCATCGGATGCGGAAAAAATGGGGAGAATTCCGTCATTGAAAGGCTTGCGTCGTCGGTTTGATGACGAGGTCCGACACATGTGCTCGCGGCGGAAGTTGAGCGATCATTCGCACCGTGGCGGCGACATCTTCGGGTTGCAGAATGCGGGCGCGATGTTCGGCTGAAACCGGAACAGGCCGTTGGTCGAGGATCGGTGTTTCGACCTCACCGGGATAGAGATTTGTCACGCGGATGCCATTTTCTTTTTCTTCCAGTGCGACGGTTGTTCCTAACGCCGACAAGGCGAACTTCGACGCATTGTAAGCCGCGCCGCCGAGGAGTCCCGCCCGCAGTCCGGCGATCGATGAAACGAGCACGATCAGCCCCTCTTTTTTCGCACGCATGTGAGGCAGAATTTCTTGCAGGGTGTAAAACGCACCGGTCGTGTTAATTTGCAGCACGTTTTCCCAATCGGCATGTGAGAGTTCGGCGATAGCCCGCTGACGGATATTGACCCCCGCGCTGAAGACGACGACGTCGATCTGTTTCAGTACATCCAACGCCCAGGCGAAGAATTCTTTCACACTCGACGCGTCTGCGACGTCGATCGGGTGACAGAGAATGCCGGCCTCATTTTCATCAACAGTTTTTCGATATTCAGCGGCGACCTGTTGCAGCGGTTCCATGCGGCGACCGCCGACGGCGACGCGAAACCCGTCGGCAGCCAAAGCGATCGCACACGCGGCCCCGATGCCGGTTCCACCACCAATGATGACGGCTGTTTTCTGCGTCATTGTGAAAATTCCTCTTTCGTACGATTGATGTACTGAAAGATTACCTGCTCGATGATCGCGAAACAACCAAGGGCACTGCCAAGCAGAAGGCCGGCGAGCGTCTGAGGTTAAGAAGGTCGCTCGGTCGCTTTGAAAGGTAAAGGTACTCAAATCGTAGAGCACTTGGTTGCTGTCTGACGTCGTAACGGTGCTCATGGTAATTCGATATTTCTGTGCGCCATCGAATGTCGATGGTTTCACGCCGGACGTTGAGCGTGCTAGCCTCCCATCGTTTCGTGGCTGTCACCACCTGTGAAGATGTATCGATCACAGTGAATTTGCGGATTATGCTGAAGAAATTGGCGACTCGCGGTCGATGAAATACGAGTGGAGACCTTCCGTCACATCACTTGGGACTGATCATCGGTAGCGGGCATATGGGACGAACATCTTCGGCTCGGCTGCATCGAATCGGGATCGGCACAGCGAGCCTGTTGTTACTGATCATCGTCGGCGAACAATTGCAGAACCGACACGATCGTACTCATCGGGGGGCCTCGGCAACCGCCTCGTCAGAAACGCTCGTCACGAAGAGTCTTCCGACTGTATTCGAACCAGGTGTGGCTTATTCCCTTCCGGTTTCGGCAGACGATACCGCCGTATTCGATCTCGCATTTGATAAAGGTTCGCGTTATCGAATGATTGTCAGTTCGCTGGGAAAAGGGGAACAGAGTTACGCCGTCAATCTGGCAACATCCCTACTCGAACCAACAACAGGCCCCCCCTGCAATGTTCCGCAATGGCGACAAGAATTGTCGACACCGGCTGCAACAGACACCCTGTTTGTCAATACAGACGTAACCCCACACGTTCCGCTTCAAGCAGCAACAGTTGCTAAGAAACGAACATTCTACATCCATTTCGCCGAAGGAGAGTTGATCGATCGCCGACGTTATGCTGAGGTTTACGCATCGCTGGTGAAAACTTCACCACGACTGCAAATCTATTGGGATCAACAATTACCCTTCAACGAGCGATTTCAGCAACTCGTCGATGAAATCGCTTCTCAATTCGAAAACGACGTCATGCCTGAAATTTCCAGGCAACTCGCGCCGGTCTACGACACCGATGGCGACGGACGTTTTACCATTCTGCTCACCCCCTGGCTCGATCGTCTCGAAGGAGGAAAAACGTCGCTTCGGGGAATGGTGCGCGGCACCGATTTTCGCGATGACGTTTCTGTACCGTTCGGGCACCATTGTGACATGCTCTATCTGAATCCACTCGCATCATCGGCCGTTCCGTGGCGTGATATTCTCTTACACGAATTCACACATGCGGTCTGTAACAGTTGGCGGATGAGGAAGAGTTCGACGGGGAGACCGCTACCGGTTGAAGATGATTGGATTCAGGAGGGAATGGCCCATACCCTCGAACCCTTAGGAGCGAATCAGCAACACCGCATTTCTACGTTTCTCGCCGCGCCGCACGGGTATCCGCTCGTGATCGCCGACTATTATCGCGCCGGAATGTGGAGAAACGACGGTTGTCGCGGAGCGACGTCATTATTTCATCGCTGGATCACAGGTCGGTATGGCAATGAATTTATGCGCGGGATGCTGATGGCTCCCTCTCACGGCATTGCGAATATTGAAGCGGTTTGCGAATACCACTTTGACGAATTGTTTCGCCTGTGGACGATCGACCTGATGAGTTCGGCGACGACCAGATCGTGGAATGTCGATCAATCACGGCAATTCTTAGAACTTCACGGTACCTCGGCGTCATTCTGGGAGTTGCACGCCGAAAGCGAATCTCAAACAAGGATCCACATCAGTGGAGAACCGGGAAGCCAATTGCAGGTAACCCTTATTCGCCTGTGATCGAAACGGTATTCGATACGTTTCTCTTAATAGACGCGGCGTTGACGCGAAGACGGAATGTTCAACGCCTTTCGATACTTTGTGACCGTACGCCGGGCAAGTGTGTAGCCTTGTTTAGCAAGTTCGTCGACCAGGGCATCGTCGCTGAGAGGATCGTTCTTATCTTCCTTATCGACGATTTCGCGGAGCTTGATTCGAACGATGTCCCAGGCGACTTCTTCACCCTCGGCAGTCGTCGTGCCGCCGCCGAAGAATCGTTTCAGCGCGAACAAACCGCGCGGGGTTTGAATCCACTTGTCATCGACGGCTCGCGAGACGGTCGTAACGTGAATTTTGACGACGTCGGCGATCTGCTGCATCTTGAGTGGGACGATGAACTCTTCGCCGTTATCGAGAAAATCGATCTGGTGATCGACGATCGCCTGGGCCACACGTTTGAGTGTGTTGTATCGCTGTTCGATCGATTCGATGAGCCATTTCGCCGAGTCGATCTTGCGTTTGATGTATTCGCGGGTTTTTTGATCGATCTCGCCACGTAAAAGTTCCTGATACCGTTTGCTGATCCGCAGCCGCGGCGTGTATTCATCGAGCAGGCCGACGATATATTTCCCCTCGTCGTTTTTTTCGACGAAAAGATCGGGCATTACCTTTTGCACTTGTACTTCGGCGAAGGCCCGGCCGGGGTTCGGATTGAGGTGCGTTAACTCTTCAATCGCCGCCTTGATCGTATCGAGTTCATATCCCGTCTTGCGCTGAATGAGCGGCAATCGATTCTCGGCGACGTCCTCGAGGTGCGACGTCACGAGCGTGATAAGCACGTCACGAAACGGTGTCTCCGGAGTAATCTGCAGCAGAAAACATTCTTTGAGGTCGCGTGCTCCTACGCCGGGGGGGTCGAGTTTTTGAATCAATGTGAGGACGTGTTCGGCATCTTCATACGTGACCTGCCGGCCATAGACCTGCACCATTTCGGCCAGCGACGTCTGAAAGCGACCACGATGATCGAGATTCTGAATCATGTATTCGCCGAAGTCGCGTAGATGCGGAGGGTTGTCGAAATAATGAAACTGGTCGATCAAATATTCGTGCAGCGATTGCGGCCGTGAAATCATGTTCGACATCACGTCGTGCTGGCGATCCCCTTCTTCGCTGATGCGATTCGACGACGGTTTGCTCGCCGAAAAGACGTTGTCTTCGGGCCAATCGGCCGATTCGTTCAACAGGCGTTCGAAGTCGGCTTCGTTGTTGTGTTCGTTATCGACGACCAGTTCTTGACGGTCGAGTTGGTTCCCCTCGGAATCATCGCGAGATTCGTCCATGCCATTCTGCAATTCGGTATCGGGAACCGAATCATCCGTCTCACTGATAGCGTTCTCGAGCATTTCGTTTTCAGAGAGTTCCTGATCGATGCGTTCCTGAAGCGCCATAATCGGCAATTGCAGGATCTCCATCGATTGGATCATGCGCGGAGCCAGCTTCATCTGCTGGCTCATCTTCATCTGCTGTGAGAGATTCAGTTGCATGAGTTCACATCATTTATGTTTGAGTCCCGACGGCAGCGAATGTGTCACCATCGAGAAGAATTTCATCGGAAATTAAAAATGCTGACGTCCCCGAAGGGCGTCGGCCAACATCGCTTTGTTAGCAAACTCTAGCACACTCCCGGTGGCGATACCGCGTGCCAGGCGCGTGATTTTTACAGAATCATCGGCGAGACAGTTAGAGATGAACAACGACGTTCCGTCTCCCTCGAGCGTCGGGTTTGTCGCCATCACCAGTTCGCGAACCTGATCCTGCTTGATCCGCCGCAAAAGCGGTGTAATCGTTAAATCGTCCGGCCCAATCCCTTCGAGCGGAGAAATCCTCCCCAGTAAAACGTGATAAACCCCCTGAAACGCACCACTGGCTTCCAGCGAAAGCAAATCTTTCGGTTGCTCGACAACGCAAATCAACTGTTTGTCACGCGAGTGATCGTTGCAGATGGAACAAGTCTCATCTTCTGTCCAGTTGAAACAGATTGCGCAGGGCCGAACCGATGTCTTTACTCTGCGGATCGCGTCAGCCAGTTTTAATGCTTCATCGGGCGACTCGGTGACGACGTGATAAGCCAAGCGTTCTGCCGACTTGCTCCCGATGCCGGGGAGGGC
Organism: Planctomycetota bacterium; assembly: GCA_027618475.1. GTDB lineage: Bacteria > Planctomycetota > Planctomycetia > Planctomycetales > Planctomycetaceae > JAQCEJ01. The sequence goes on from JAQCEJ010000015.1 coordinate 20,122, forward strand.
AGAAAACTGTTCGATGAGCTCGGTGACAGCTGGTCCATAGGGGTGCGATCGAAATTTGGGCTCTCGGTGTGCCATGATCGGAACGAACTCGATGAGAAAAAGGGGGGCGGGGATAAAAGAACAATCAGGAAGAACCGAATCCTACAAATCGTTTTACAACCCTCGGAACGGAGATTTTTCAACGGCCATTGGTTCTATTGTTGTGACGTCAATTCCGTCATGAAACCTGTTCCGTAAATGGAACATCCTTTTCAGTCACTCGCGGACGGTCCTCCCATTCCCAATTTCGCCATCACATCATTCAGTCCAGGGATATTGAATCCACCGGTCAGTTTGGCCATTTCCTCGGCAGACGTCTCCCGTGCTTTTTCCAGAGCCTGATTGACCGCAGCGACTAGCAGGTCTTCGAGCATTTCCTGGTCATTAGCTTGCATCAGAACGGGATCGATCTGACATCTGAGGACTTTCATCAGGCCGCTGACTTCGACGTTGACCATCCCCCCACCCGCTTCGCCGTGGAGCTTCATTTGACCGAGATTTTCCTGAACATCCGCCATGCGGCCTTGCATTTCCTGAGCCTGCTTTAGCATCGAGGCAATATTTCCAATATTTTTAAACATGCTCAACTTCCTGTCCCGAGTCGGCGTTCGAGGGAGAGCGATCGACCGATTGCACGTCGATCAGCGTGGCTCCAAAGGTGTGCTGGACTGATTTCACAAAATTATCAAGAGGGATATCGTTCAGGTTTCGCGTCGTTTTTCCTAATGATTTAGGTGGTGTTTTGACCGCCGTACTTGTCGCCGGCCCTGTATCGACCTGCACAAATCGTACATGTGACGGCTTACCCGTCCGTTGTGCAAGTACCTTTTCGAGTTGCGAGACGATTTCGGGCCTCTCGCAGTATTGCTTGCTCAAAGTATAGCTCTTCGGAAACCTAATTTCCAGAGCGTTTGGTCCAATAATTGCTGTCGACACGGCCCTCAGCAGGTGAGTCCGTACCATATCTCCTGTTGTAGAATATATTTCCGACAATATCTCAGCTTCCATGCCAGGCTGTAACGGTTGGAATACTCTTCCCGGGTTGCTCCTCTGCTCTCCGGACGATGACTGATTTTCGATTCCCATTGAACGGATTGGGATTGATGCGGGAGATAGGTTCCCTTCGGAATCCGGTGGAATTGCCCTTTGTGTCTCGTTTTCCAAACGTCCTGTAGACGTGCCGGCATCAGCAGGTTCAGAACGATCTAAAGCGGACGCGAGACCGCCTGGAGACGGTGTCGATAGCGATCTGGGGGGTGATGATGGCCGTCCCGGTCGGAGTTCCAATGGCCTTTTCTGAGGGGATGAATCGCCTGATCGCGGCTGCCCTTTCGGAGTCGTATCCCCCGCACCTTGACCCGCAGAGGGGTCGAGCAGCATCTGGGTGAGTTTACCGAGATCATCCAGTTCGTCGAGTAGCGACAGGCGGACAATGGCCAAGTCGAGCAAACTTCGCCCCGAGAGTACACGTGCGAATTTGAGCTGCGTCTCGGTCAATATCTGCAACGCTGCGAGAACGGTATGAAGTCCCCACGATTTTGCTTGAACGTCGAGAACGTCCCGTCGAGAATCCGACACGCTCCCCAGTTGCAAATTGTGAGCACCAGCGGCAAGTATCATCAGATCGCGAACATAATCGACGAGCTGGTTCAGGAATTCGCCAATCTGTGTTCCTTCACTGAGCACTTTGTTCGTCAGGGCGAGTGCCTGTGCCGGCTGCCGGTTGACGAGAGAATTACCTAATTCGATCAGCCGTTCATCCGGGGCTGTCCCGAGCAACTGATGCACGTCGACTGCGGAAATCTCCTTCTGGCCGTAAGCGAGGAGTTGATCGAACAGCGACTGACTGTCGCGCAGCGATCCCCTGGCCCGTCGCGCTACGAGTTCGATTGCTTCGGGAAAGACGACGACCCCTTCCTGATCGGCGATCCAGGAGAGCCTTTCCGCAATTTGAAGCGTCTCGATCGTGCCAAAATCGAACCGCTGGCATCGCGACAGTATGGTGTCGGGAAGCTTGTTCGGTTCGGTCGTGCAAAAGACGAATTTTACGAATGGTGGCGGCTCTTCCAGTGTTTTCAGAAGTGCGTTAAACGCATCTTTCGTCAGCATGTGGACTTCGTCGATGATATACATTTTATACTTGGAACGCATCGACTTGACGGTGACGTTTTGACGCAACTGGCGAATATCATCGATACCGCGATTCGAAGCACCATCGATTTCGAGAATATCGACGTCCTGTCCTGATGAAATTCCCTGACAGATGTCACATTGATTGCACGGTTCGGCTTCGACGGAGTTCGGGCAATTGAGCGCTTTCGCAAGAATGCGGGCCATCGACGTTTTCCCGACGCCGCGTGCCCCGGTAAACAGATACGCATGAGCGACCCGTCCGCTCTGAATCGCGTTTCTCAGCGCCTGGGCCACTGATTGCTGGCCTACAACGTCGCGAAATTGCTGCGGCCGATATCGCCGCGCCATGACGGTATAATTAGATCGTGTCGTATCCATGAGAGCATCTCGGAATCTGAGTTTTCGAAACGAGAGAGTTACAATAAGACAACTCGTACCGACTGATACTGACAGCCGGACGGGTATGTTGGTACAACTCCTGTTATAGTGCTGTAATCCACTTTAGCAGATCAAAGTCGTCGCTGTCATTAAGAGAGGTATCATTCGTGAAATTGAGTCGTAATCCGACCCGCGCGGTTCGAATTGGCACGATCACTATTGGTGATGGTAACCCGGTTGCCGTACAGAGCATGACGGCCACTAAGACTCAGGACATTGACGCCACGGTCGCACAGATTCAGGATTTGGCCGACGCCGGAGCCGATATCGTCCGTGTTGCCGTCGACAGCAAGCGCGACGCCGAGGCGCTTTCAGAAATCCGCAAGCAGACGAACGCAAATATTTCGGTCGATCTGCAAGAGAATTACCGGATGGCTGAAATCGTCGCCCCTTATGTCGATAAAATCCGCTATAATCCCGGACATTTGTACCATCACGAACGAGAAAAAACATGGCAGGAAAAAGTCCGCTATCTCGTCGCTGTGGCAAGCGAACACGATTGTGCCATTCGCGTCGGTGTCAACTGCGGTTCGGTCGATCCCGATAAACTGTCGCTCGCCGACGAAGACGATTCGATCTCGCCGATGCTCGACAGCGCATGGGAGCATTGCGAATTTCTCGACGATCTCGGTTTTCATCGTTACTGCGTGTCGCTTAAGGATTCCGATCCCCAAAAGGTTATCGAAGTCAACCGCCGTTTCGCCGAAGGACGACCCGACGTGCCGTTACATCTCGGCGTGACCGAAGCAGGCATGCCGCCGGACGGTATCATTAAAACCCGCATCGCCTTCGAACAGCTGATCAGCCGCGGCATCGGCGATACGATTCGCGTTTCGCTCACCGTTCCGAATCCGCGAAAGCGTGAAGAAATCGAAGCGGGTCGAAACATTCTTACCGACATCGCCGCTGGCCGCGTGCGGTCGGTTGTCGATTACGGTTTATCGTCGCTGAATATAATCAGTTGTCCAAGTTGCTCGCGTGTCGAAAACGAGGCGTTTGTCGAACTCGCCGCTCAAGTCAAAGAGATGACCGCCTATGCAAAAGACCATGCGATCACAATCGCCGTTATGGGTTGCCGGGTGAATGGACCGGGGGAGACCGACGACGCCGATCTCGGTTTGTGGTGTGCTCCCAACTTTGTCAATTTGAAACGCGGCGGCATCGAATTGGGAGCGTTTCCCTATGATGAGATCCTTGCGAAGTTGAAATCAGAACTCGACGCGCTAATCGAACAGCAATCGACGTCAACCATCACAAAGTAATCGACCGCACGCTCTGTCCGGCGACGAATTGAAATGTGTCCGGTGGAGATCGATTCATGAATTCACCCGCCTCCTCTGCGAAATCCGCGACTACCTCCCCCTGCAACGAGGAAGGTTCACACTCGATGAATGCCGACATGCCTCCCCAGGATTTGACGAAACGGCGTCTCGTTTCGCTCGATGCGTACCGCGGTTTAATTATGATCTCTCTCGGTTTCGTCGGCTTCGGTCTGTCGGGAACGGCAGAAAACCATTTGAAGCTCGAACCCGAATCGGAGTTCTGGCAGACCATCCGATATCAGTTTTCGCATGTCGAGTGGGTCGGGTGCGGTTACTGGGATCTCATTCAGCCGTCGTTCATGTTCATGGTCGGCGTTTCAATGGCGTACTCGTATTCGTCGCGCCAAAAAAACGGCGACTCGTACGGCAGAATGTTTCTGCATGCTGTTATTCGATCACTGATTATGATCTTCCTCGGTATCTTTTTGAGTTCCAACGGGTCGGTCCAGACCAACTGGACGCTGATGAACGTCCTCACGCAGATTGGTCTTGGGTATACCTTCCTGTTCCTGCTCTGGAATCGGCACTGGCGCGTTCAACTCGCAGCGCTGGTATTCATTCTCGGAGGAACCTATTTCACTTATGTATCGTACACAGGCCCGGGCATGGACCCGCACCTCGGCGATCCCGCACGCGGTGTTTCCTCCGAATGGGCCGAGCAGCATTTACAAGGGATCCATCCGGTGTGGTTCAAAAACTCAAATCGCGGACACGCCGTCGATCTCGTGCTTCTCAATCTGTTTCCTCGCATGGATGAATTCACATTCAACGGAGGAGGTTACCAGTCGATCAATTTCATTCCGTCGCTGGCAACGATGCTGATCGGTCTGATGTGCGGAGAACTTCTCCGCCGCGATCTGTCGGGTCCAAAAAAGTGGTTGATTCTTGTGATCGCCGGGGGTGTCTGTCTCGAGCTCGGCTGGTTCTGGAGCACATATGGAAATTGCCCCCTCATCAAGCGGATTTGGACGCCGTCGTGGGCTCTGTTTTCGAGCGGGTGGTGTTGTCTGATTCTGGCGGCATTTTATGGCATTGTTGACGTTCTGGGCGTCAAACGATGGACGTTCCCGCTGGTTGTCGTGGGTATGAATTCCATCGCCATGTATTTCATGGGACAGATGCTCAAACCGTGGACCGCCAACACACTGAAAACCCACATCAGTCAGAATCTTTTTGAGGGCTTCGGAGAAGTCTTCGAGCCGATGATGCAGGCCAATCTTGTGGGATTGGTTTTCTGGCTGATCTGCCTCTGGATGTATCGGCAAAGGATATTCATCCGAATTTGATACACTCGAACATGCCACCGCAATAAACCTCGGGTTGACCCCAATCCCCCATACGGGATATACCATCGTGGGTTTTTACACTTTTTCGAGGTCACTCGTGTTGGCATTCCGGCTCATTCGTTCCGTAATCTCTCCTGCAACAGCGATCTTCGCATCGAAACAATTACGATGTGAGGCGTGGCCGTTCGTTGTGTTGTGTCTATTCGCAATAACCTCCAACACGTCACACGCCGTCGAAAAGTGGATAACCGTCGGACATTCGGGGCCGTTCACTCTGAAGAGTGAATATCAGGACGATGAACATGCGGAACTGCTCGATGAGCTGGCGGATCTGCAACTCGATTTATCGGCGACGTTGAAGTTGAAGATCACGAAGAAGCCCATTCAGATCTACTTGTTCCGCCATAAAAGAAGTTATCAAAACTATCTTTCGCAGCGTGTTCCCGAAGGTACGTCGAGGCAGGCGTTATTCGTCAAAGGAGACCGGTTCAGTCAGGTCTATGCCTACGCACATTGGGGATACGACACCGACATCCGCCACGAAGGGACGCATGCCGTATTGCACAACGCACTCCCTTATTTGCCGATGTGGCTCGACGAAGGTCTGGCGGAGTATTTTGAAGAAACAGCATTGAACCGTGCATCGAACCACCCTCACCTGAAAGCCATGCGATGGTCGATGCGGCTTGGTTCTTCTCCATCGTTATCGAATCTGGAAAAAAAAAGTGAATTGAGTGAATTTGGCGCAAGCGAATATCGCGAATCCTGGGGCTACGTTCATTTCTTTCTGCATGGCGGCGACGACGCTCGTCAGGTGCTGGTCGAATATCTCGCGGAAATTCAAGCCAATCGCCCTCCCGGAAAGATGAGTCGCTTTGCGACTGAACGAATTCCCCAATTCGATCGTCGTGTCGCAGATCACCTGAGTAGCTGGAAATAACCTCTGGCGATACAATGCATGAAACACGATCGCTTCTACCTCGCTCGACCGCGTCGTACCACGTATCGAGGAATTTCAGGTGGTTTCATTTCCAAGTCTGGTCGTCGGTGGCCTGGTTGCTCTGATGGGGGGCGCATTGCTGGTCAGCCATCAGCAATCGTTTGCACGCAGAAAACTTGACGGGGCACTGGAAGAGTTCGAGCACCAGTTTCACGTCAGGCAACATCGCCGACGAATGCAGACCTCGGGCATGCTGGTTCTGATCGGCGTGCTGATTATCGCCGGCGATGCCGTTATCGACTGGAATGGACCGATCGATGTCTTTGCCATCTCGTGGGTCATTCTGCTGTTGCTGTTGTCTACGTGGGTGGTTCTGCTCGCGTTAGGCGACTGGTTATCATCGCAAACTCACAATCGCACATTGATTTCTCATAACGAGCGTATGCACGAGCTGCATAAGAAGCTGCTGGAAACCGCGACAAAGCAGAAAAACGGACACGTCGAGCCATCAGCGGACGATTCGTCTGAAACGCGCTGACTCGTCTCGGAAGCCGCTGGAACGTTCAACCTATGCTTGAGCACGCTGAATTCATGCAGAACACAACGAAGATCAAGCGGTAAACCGCTTCACAGAGGATTCAGATTTCCCCTGTGATTTTTTCTCGTCTTTCGTGTCGGATTGATTCATAGGAATCGCATCCGATTCGGATTCTCCATCGTCGGCGAATCCGCTTTCGTAACCGTAACGTTTGAAGAACGGTTTAAGAGCATTGTAGACCCTCCGTTTTACGTCGTCCGAATAGCGGAAGGTATTCTTTTTGTATTCTCGAACCTCTGTCATAGTCGGCCTGAGCTTCGCTTCCAGTTTATCGAAGTCGGGAAGGTCGATTGCCTCGTAAATGCGCTTCAGTCCGCCGAGCGGATCGACAACGAAGTCCTCGTACCGTACTTCACACAGGCGACGGGGATCGATGAGATGGCGGTCTCGCTCATAGGCGTCGACACAATTCTTAAATACATCCAGCGTTAACTCTTCGAGCCCCTCCTCGTTGAACGGTGCGAGGCCGTTTTCATCAAATAGCGTGCGCCGGAGATGCAGCGATGACTGAAACACAGCGTAGGGGTCGCGCGAAATAAAAATGAATTTCGCGTCAGGAAACATTTCCAGGAGCAATGGAATGCGATAAGTGTGCGTCGGCGATTTTAACAGAGCACGACGATGGGGATATCGGTAGCTCAGTTTCTTGAGAAAGTGAAGAAACGACTCTTTCCATCGGACAAGTTCGGCCGGGGACGCCGACTTCAGATCGTAAAACCGTTCGAAGACTTCAGGCGTCGCATAGTGAGTCAGTAACAGATACGGCGATAAAAGCGGCGTACTCAACAACAGCGCCGTCTCATCTTCCTGTGGCAGCGTCCAGTTGAGCGGCATGTTGTCCATTGGCCGAGTCTTAGGGAGGAAGGGGGCGGTCAGTTTCGTGACCAGCGACTCGGTGAGCAGAAAATGGTCGGGGTAGAGGATCTCGTAGAGGTTACAACTCATCATGTGATCGTCGGAAAACATGAGGTTGTGAAGCAGCGTTGTGCCGCTGCGCCAATGTCCGAGAATAAAAATAGGGGGTTCGGAGAGTTCAGTTTTGGCAACGCTACGACTGTAGATGAGCGACTCGATCCGATTCATCACCGAATTATAAATACTGGCGGGAAAGAAGCTGGCGATCTTCAAACAGCGCGACCAGTGAATCGGCGGCTTAAGGCGTAAGAAACGATACAACCCAGTGATAGACAAGCCATGCCAGGCACACAACGGTCCCTGAGGCGTTCTCTTTACTCCGGATTGTTTCTGTTCTGTTTGATTGGTTCGATCGGTTACCAATTCGCGTTGTTCTAACAGAGCCGTCTTCTCGCTCATCCCAACCTGTCCTCGCCATTATGTTGGTGTCATCGGAACTCAACGACAAATGCGGAAAAACTCCCGACAGGGGTCGACATGCTGTGTCGATCCTCCCAACGAAAGTTATCATCAGAAATCGTCGAATTCCCAACCTCAGGCCGTTGTTAGCCACACGTCGATTGCAAACCACAGCCTCGTCGTATATCCGTCCAAAACAACGAAGCCCACACACGTAACTGCTCGTATTCGTGCAACACGTGATATTAACATCGGCAATGAGGTGGATGAGGAAACGTACGGGTTGAATAATCCCCGAGCCGAAATTGTGACCCACACAAATTATCGGGAAAAATCTACCCGTACACCCCATGTTTACAGCAAGAACATTATCACAAATCGTAAGCGATTTGTCATTTCGAATTGGTATGTTGTTCTCATTTTGAATCAGATTTTTCTTCGCTCGCTTCTCCCTTCGTCGATTTGGACTGGGCTTTCAGTTTCGACAACTGATCAGCTGTCAGGACTCCTTCCATATCCTCAAGTTGTTTGGTTTTCAATTCTTCGATCTGCAATTCAAGATCTTCAACCTGCTTCTTGTATTTGGCCTGAATTTCATAAATATTCTTCTTCTGCTCGGGACTTAAGTTAAGTTTTCCCCAGCCGTTGGGAATACGCCCGGCAGGAGCCTTTCGAGCCTTGGGCTTCGGTTCCCCCTGGGCGAGTTCCAGGACCGATGACGGGCTTGAATTCGTGACATTTGGTGATTGTTCCTGTGCCGGACTTTGAACCGCGCTCCATACCCCGCTTGTCAACGCAATAATTACAGCCAGTAGAGAGATTGAGCGTACCATGTTAGACATATTCCTTTCTGAAACAATTCGAACGACCCTGCGACAATGTTTTTGAGACATGTCAAACGAAAGTTCCATCCGTACAAGCCGCGCTATAATCGTCCGTTGAAAGATCAAGAGGGTGAGCGAATGACCGCCGAATCTTGAATCTGAAGCCGGCCACAAAATACCTTTGAACACTACAAGACATAACTATCGTATAGAAAAAGAATAATTTGTCTATCAATGGGCGCACGTATTTTGAAGAATTCTTCAAAATTTCTGACCCACAAAAATCAATGGTAATCCGTCAGTCACAATGATTGTGACGAGGTGCGTAACCATTGCCAGGCATCGATGGCAATGCATATTCGACGCGATGTCGATTTGACGTTCAACACGCTCCGCTACGTATTGCGGTCTCGCTGAAGTGAAATGATCCAACAACGGAGGTCACACGATCGCGACCGCTTCGATCTCGATTTCGAGACCCGGAATCGCCAGTTCGGTCGTTCCCAAGGCCGTCGAAGCAGGAAACGGCTCTTTAAGATAATCGAGCCGCACTTTGCGATAGATCGGCAGATCACGGAGCAGATGCACGAAATAGACCCGAATGAATACAACATTCTCGAATGAAGCACCGCCGGCTTTCAATACCATGCCGATGCGATCAAACGTCTGGCGGATCTGAGTTTCCATGTCCGCTTTCAAGTCTTCGGGACCCTGACCCGAAACGAACACAACTCGTTTTCCCTGAGCAACGATTCCCGGCGAATATCCGTTCGCGGCAGCCGGAGCCCCTTCGGGAAACAGGCTCTTGATCTCGGAAGTCGGCGATCGATCATCAGTGGATGCGGACACGATTTCCCCCCTATTCGCCATTGTAAACGCACCGATTCCCAACAAAGTCATTTCGAGAAAGTCGCGGCGCGTATTCGACATGTTTTCCGCTGCCATGTATTACTTCTTCGGCGTGACCAGAGTCTCCGTTCGATCGCTGATGGCATGCATAGCTCCGCCGGCAACTTCATACTCGACCTTGTTGCTGTGCATCGTTTTCGAGACGATCATCCCTTTTCTGATATCAAAACGAATGGTTCCGGAGGGTGTCATCTGAATGAGCTGAACGCGGATTTGGGGATCCTGAGGATTGTCGAGATCAAGCGTCTTGAAGTCGATGACTGCGATGTCTCCATCAAGTTGAGTGAATGTAAATTTTCGCCGTAGCTTGATCGAACGTTCCAGCTTTTGAGTGGCGCGAACTCTAACAGTGTAATCGTCATCCCAGGTCGCACCCACCTTAACAGGTTCCTGAGGAAGGAGCATGAGCAGCGCAACCGTATTCATCGATTCCGTAGTATCACGCTCGGCGATGATCTTGCCGGTCGCATCGACGCGTTGCCGCCCCTGCGGTTCGCCGATCGATTCGAGAATTTTTTCGAATTCTTGAGGCTGTTGATTGACGTCGTCACTGTCGAATAAAGTGGGCGGATTGTCGTCGAACTGGGATCTCATCCGCACATGATCGAGCGTTGGTTCGATGACCGCATCACCATTTTCGTCGACTGAAACGACTCTCAAGTGCTGTTTCGAGACCGACTGGTTTCTCGTCGTCTCCGTGACCTCCTTAGCCGAGAGTGAGATCACCATCTTATGCACCACTTCGTAGTGCATAAACTGATTGGGATGAAATTGATAACGCAAGACGACAGGCTTGACGAGAGATGACTTCACGTCGGGGATTTTCGCTTCAACAGGCGGATCCTGGGCATCGGCCAACGTCGAATTTTCCGCTGACAGCGACACCGAGCAGAGAAATGCCAACGTCAAACCCAAGCCAGCGAGACATCTCTGGACCATCTCGTAAGAACGAAAAACCATTGTGAAGACTCCTTTCTTCACCGCCACGTTAATCACGGTTACTGCTGAAACGGAATATTGAATCGATAGGGGGAACAGACGGGACGCGGATGTTAGCAAAGATGTCCTCCAACTGCGAGATCAGTCGTAACCTGTTACCATAAAAACTGTTAACAAAATCCACATGGCGCGATCCCCGATCAAATCTCACATAGAAAATTCGTATCGTTTATTCTCATCATCAGTTGCGATATCATGTTGACACGTCCGTGTTTAGCCGCACAACAATGAATCAACTCCTGTCTCGATCAGCAAGGAATCAAACATGCGACCGGTAGGTAACAAATCTCAGCGGTTTTTGAAATTGTATTCAATCGCTCCGTTTATCACCTGTTTTTTGGCGATCGTTTCGGTCGCTGCACAGCCCCTGGTGGCGGATGATGTCCCTTACGAATGGGTCGAAGTGACCGGCAAAGCTGCTTTTGCGCCACGTGACGGTGCCGGAGCGCTCACTTTCAAAGACCGGATGTGGTTTCTCGGAGGCTGGAATCCAAGCGACAAAGTGCATTTCCCCATGATCTGCAATAACGAAGTCTGGAGCACGGCCGACGGTAAAGATTGGATTCTCGAAAAGCCAAATACGTTTCTTGATGCGAATTTTGATCCGAAGAGCGATTGGGAAGGACGCCACACCGCGGGATACGTCGTCTACAAAGACGCCATGTGGATTGTCGGCGGTGACGCAAATCAGCGCCATTATCAAAACGACGTCTGGAAGAGCACCGATGGAAAGACCTGGGAACTGGTAACCGATGACGTCCCCTGGGGGCCGCGCGTCTTACATTACACGTTCGTGCATGATGACAAGATCTGGGTGCTCGGCGGACAGACGATGCCCGGCTTTGCCAGCGGTGCCGACGAAAATTTTTACCGCGATCTCTGGACCAGCACCGACGGTAAGAACTGGAAAAAAATCGAACCGAAGGAACCGTGTTATGTTCCGCGCGGTATGATCGGAAATAATGCGATCTTCAAAAATCGCATCTGGGTACTGGGAGGGGGAACCTACGATACTCCGACGACTCCCACACGGAACTTCTACAATGACGTCTGGAGTTCGGCCGATGGCGTGACCTGGAAACAGCATACCGAAGCAGCCCCCTGGGCTCCCCGACAGTATCACGAGGTCGCCGTGTTCGACGACAATTTATGGGTACTGGAAGGTTACGCCCGAAAGAACGTCAACGATGTCTGGTACTCTCCCGACGGCGTAAACTGGAAAGAAGTCCCCAATACTCCGTGGAAACCACGCCACGCCGCCAGTGTGTACGTTTTTCAGGACGGCTTGTGGATGGTCGCCGGCAACAACATGGAAAGCGATGCGTGGAAACTGGTGCGGAAGGATAAGAAAGCGAAGTGACAGCTGTTTAATCAAAAAGGGGATGACGCTGCCAAGCGTCATCCCCTTTTTTAATCCTGGCGAAGTCCTGTCTTAATGCAAGAATCGATTGCGAAAATCAGCCAACGGCTCACCGCTTCAATTGCTTTTGTAATCGTACAATCGCCTCAAGCAGTTCTGCTTCCGTAACTTCGTCATCGCCATTGGCGTCGGCGAGTTTGAAGCGAGCTTTACCTGCATCGTCGGGGATTTCGTCGAGACTGATCTTGCCGTCACCGTTTTTATCAAGCCGCTCCATGATCACTTTCGTCAGGGCTTTGGGCTCGCGGGGAAACTGATTCCGCAGGGGAGCATTCGCGATAATCTCCTCCGCCGTCTTGAAAGGGACCGCGATGTCGAAATACCCGAACATCATTTCTTCCCAAGTCTGTTCGCCAAACGTCACGGTCTGCGACGGGTCGGGGTTCGAGAGGTTTTCCTCCGAGTTATCGTACGTCGCCACGCAGAACATTCTGGTACCGGTGGGAAAATCGATCGGTTCGTCGAGAAAATAAGTCGTTTGCCAGTTGAAATCGTAATTCGGAACATTCAGCAATTTCTGGCGTCGATCACCCGGAAAGACCGCTTCGAACGAGAACGACTTACCACGCAAATGCATATGCGGCGACACCGACAACAGTTTCACATCGATGGGAAGCGTCCCCGTTGTATCTTCCAGCCTGTAGTTGGCGTCATGCGGTGGGATGCGGATATTCCTCTGGCTGGCTGTCATGGTGACGACCAACTCATTCACATCCTCTTTTTCGGCGAAGATCAAACCGAGTTTGCTCATATCTTGTTGCGGCGTGCCGATCGGTGTGTAATGCATTTGAAACGTGAGTTGCGAACCGGCAGGGATGCGTTTCGCCATCCCATCGGGTAATGGCTGAACCCGCAGACCAGGTACGTATGCAATCAGAAAACCGGTGTCTCCGGGGAATTTGCGATCGGCGTTTTCAGGCGGACGGACGAAGACAACGACATGATGAACCACCGCGCGATTACCGGGAATCACTTCAGCCGCGGTGATGTAACGGTCTTCAGTGAAGTTGGTGTCGACGCTGAAATACTGATATTCGACCGTTCCTTCGGCGGGAACATCGTATGCTGTCTCACGCATATTCAAAACTAGATCGGGTTCATGAGGAAGTTGCCAGCCGGGCGTAAACTCGCGAGGGGAAGGAAGTTTTGACAAATCGCCGGCGGGGGCACCATTCTTGACCCACGCCAGAATCAGCTCCCGCTCTTCGGCAGGCATGCTGCGATCGTTGGAAAAATGGCCAATCTCGGGATCAGCATGCCACGGTGGCATACGCCCCTTTTCGACGACCTCGGCGATCGTCTCGGCCCAGCCCGCGACTTCATCGTATTCCGTTAGTGTGAAAGGAGCGATCTCTCCGGGGCGATGACATTCGACGCATCGGTCCTGAAAGATTTTCGCGATGTGCGATGAATAGGTCACGTCGCTGTCTTCCTTCGGCGTACGAATTCTCCCGATCAGGCACCCCTCGACCGGAATATGCGGCTGCGACACCACCGTCCCCGCGAGAAGTTCTTCCACAGCCCGCTTCAAATCGTGAGACGTCGGATTCGGTTTTCCTTCACCGACCGCGTATTGATCGTCAATGCGCCCGTAGTAGCGAATCGTACGACTCTTATCGAGGACGAAAACCTCGGGCGTGCGCGTCGCGCCAATCGCATCGGCAACTTTGTTGCCGGCATCTTTGAGCAATGGAAACTCCACGCCAAAATTGCGGGCATGAGCGGCAAGTTCGGTGAGCGAATCTTGGCGATTTGCATCGACGCCGATGAAAGCGACATTCTTCGTGTTCAGATTCTGGTAAAGTTGTACCAGCCGAGTGGTGTAAAGTTTGGCGAGGGGACATTCTGTGCCAAGAAACGCAATCACGACTACTTCGCGATCGGAAAAGTCGCCGAGTGAAACCTGTTTTCCGCGAAAATCTTCCAGCGAAAAATCGGCAACGGTGCGGCCGAGCAACGATTCGCCAGTCGCAACGGCATCCCCGGCATTCAAGGCGGAAACGGATAAAAATCCAAAAACAGCAACAACCGCGATTAAAAAATACGTCCGCATGAACCTGAAACTCCTCGTGGAAATCACTGTCTCGAAACAATTGACAAGTCGACGCCGAGTATACCTGAGAACATTTAAGAAAGTTACAGGATTTCGTGAAATCCCTCAGGAACATTCTCAAATGCCATTTACCGGAGGATCGTGATTGCGATTTCAAATTCGGCGAGTGTACACTGAATAGATCAAAATTGACCAATGTATCGTCGTGCTTGGGTTGAACTCATTCCTCCGTCGGGCTTGAAAACATTCGAAAGGGCATTGCGATGTCCGAACTGCTGGTGCTGACCACACTCCTGTTTGCAGCCGATGAGACAGCGACAGTCGCTGCCCACGAAGTCACCGTCGAGGCCGTCTATGCCTCGGCGTACAAAGGACTCGACTACCTCAAAGTTGAGGGAAAAGCGTGGGCTGAGAAGCGTAAGTGTGCCTCGTGCCATCATGTTCCTTTCACCATCTGGACGATGGAAGAAGCCAAACGTCGCGGCCACACCATCGACGAAGCGGTCCTTGCCGAATTGATCGAATTCAATCTCTCCGAAGATGATAAGGCCCGCATCACGCAGAAACCGCCACCGCCGAAAGAGGGCGAAGCGCCGCGACTCGACGTCAGCATGGGTGCGATCTACACGTTGCTGGCGTTTTCGGAAGTTTCTGATGTCTCCGAAACCGCACAAAAACGACGCGATGCCGTCTTCGCTTATCTCGCCGAGTCGCAACAGCCCGACGGCAACTGGGTGTACGGCCTCAATCGACCTCCCGTCAATGCCTCCGAAACTGATCTGAAGTTGCTCACATTCCTCATGCTCGACCGCTCGGCGAAATCGCAAACCAATCCTCAGATCAAGACATTACTCGACAAGGCATTGCCGCACGAGGCGACTCTCGAAGCCGACGACAACTCGCAGCAGTATCACAGTTTGCGATTGTTGCTCGATATGCAGTTGGGAAAAGATGCCGAGATGATTCAGCCGCGCATCGATCTACTGCTCTCGCGGCAGCACGAAGACGGCGGCTGGAGCCAGACCGTCGAAATGAACAGCGACCCGTATCAAACCGGGCAGACGCTCTACGCACTCGCCGTTGCCGGAGTTCCGAGTGATCACCCTGCTGTGAAAGCGGCATGGGGTTATCTACTGAAGACTCAAAAATCCGAAGGATTCTGGCCCATGACCTCGCGCCCGATGAAACCGGGCGAAGAGGGAGCCAAGAACCTCGAACCGATCACCTACGCCGGCACCGGCTGGGCGGTGCTGGGCTTGCTGCGCTCATCGCCGGAGATTGGGAAGTAAGAAACATTCACAAGGTGGAAAAGGAATCATGAACACCTGGCAACCGCCGGACGATCCCGATGTCCATGCCATCATGGACGAAGCGGCTCGGGATACGCGCGACTGCAACTACGAAACGGCACTCGCAAAATTCTTGTGGTTTCACGAGAATTCAAGGGGTGTACCCGGTTTAGGAGGCGTCCGTCTTTCCTTTGCATTGGGTTACTGGTTCGATCTCGCCCAAAAATATCCACCGGCTCTTGAAGCATTTGTCACAACACGTGACGAAGCCGCAAAGAAGGTCTTTGAAGCTACGAACAGTTTCAAATCGTTCCACGAACTCACCGCCCTCAATCGCAAATTAAAGGAATTCGACCACACCGTCAACGTGTTTAAAAAGGTTGTTGAATCCCGACCCGATCAGGCAAAACACCTTTACCACGCCGCCGAACCTGCATTAATCAAGTCCGGTGAATTCGCCCTCTGCGGGATGTTCCTCGATCCGATACATCGGCTCAAGCAGGCATCGGAATGTTATTCTTTCTCGCAGGATTTTGAGAAACGGCGACCGCGGGGTATATTTCCGATTCCGGATACTTCGCGCAAGCATTTTGTGGAAAATATCACCACGCTTGTTATGCTTTTGGTTCTCAACAATCGAAAAGACGAAGCCCATCGAGTACGTTATTTTGCATTGGAAACACTCGATGACGAAGATTTTCGCCTGTCGTTGGATACCGCAATGTCAGGACATTTTCCGTCGATTGATTGGCCAGGCGAAGAATTCGTCCGCGAGATGAATTCGACGATTAAGGAACTCAAACAGAAAAAACATCAGGAAGGTTAACCGATGCCTCTTCAAGATTTCTCACCCCTCTCCCGCCGTCAATTCCTCAGCCGCACTGCGGCTGGTGCCGTGCTCGGCTGGGGCCTTTCCCGTTCGACATTTGCGGCCGATGACGAACAGAAAACCCCCGTCAACCGCAAATACCCCTATATCGATATGCACACGCATGTCGGCACGTTTTACCCCGGGCACGAACTGACCGCCGACGGGCTTATCGAACTGATGGACGAAAACGGCATCGAGAAAGCCGTGCTGTTGCCGCTCGTTTCGCCCGAGTCAACGATTTACTTACAGACCAACGAAGATGCGATTCGCAATTACAAACTCTATCCCGACCGACTGATTCCCTTCTGCTGCATCGATCCCCGTTGCTCGACGACCAACCCTAAACGTTACGGCCACGTCGCCGGCGTGAAGGGGATCACCGAACTCATCCAACGCTATGTTGATATGGGAGCCAGAGGCGTCGGCGAGCACAAAGTCGGACTGCCGTTCGATCATCCGCAGATGATGATGCTCTACGAAGCGTGCAGCGATCTCGCGCTACCGATGCTGTTTCATCTCGATGATATCCGCAGCTTCGATACGCCGGGCTTGCCGCGATTAGAGAACGTCCTGAAAGCGTATCCCGACCTCGTGTTGATGGGCCATGCCGCCGGGTTCTGGGCGTCGATTTCAGCGGATGCCACGTTTGAAGATTTCGGCCGATATCCGCAGATTCCGACACCGACCATTCCCGGCGGTGCACTCGACGTGCTGATGGAAAAATACCCGAATCTCTACGGCGACCTGTCAGAACCCGGCGGAGAAAAAGCGATCGCCCGCGATCCCGAATTCGGCCGCGAGTTTATCATCCGCCGCGCCGATCAACTCGTCTTCGGCACCGACTACCTGATGGCCGATCAAAAAATCCCGCAGTTCGACCTGCTCGATTCGCTCAACCTGCCTGATGACGTGCAATACAAAATCTATCGCGGCAATGCGTTGAAAATTTTGAAGTTGGAGGAGGAGAACGATTCGTAACATTCCATTTTCGTTGGCATGAATGCAACTTGAATGTCGAACCCGAATATCTATTTCTGTTGTTCCACGATTTCCGCCGGCACGTCCGGTTCTGGTGGCGTGACAACGATCTCGCTCTGTTCCTCCGCTCGCCACATCATCCACGCACAGGGGCCAAGTACGAATACCATGCCGACGATCGTTGTCGTATCGAGCGATCGGCCCCACAAAACCACATCGTAGGCGAGTGCAAATCCCGCCTGACTCAAACCGACGATCGAGACGCGCGCGGGATGACCCTGAGTAAAAGCGAGCGTCAGAAAAAACTGTCCAGCGGTAGCGGATAACGCGACCCCGAACAACGGCCACCACGCACTTTGCGGCACATCGAGCAACCGCGCATCCATATGCCCGGAAATCCACAGATTCATCAGACAGGCAAACATGCTGACGATCGAAAAGTGGAAAATGATCGCTCGTGTGCCGATGTTTTTCACTTTGTGCAATCCGATCATCGCGAGACTGCTCATCACCGAGGCAACGAGTGCGGCGAACGAGGCGTAGTTACCTTCTGTGAGATGCGGCTGCTGAATGAGGGCGATGCCGATCAGTCCCATCGCGAGCGAAGGCCAGACGTCGCGGGTTGGGGGATGTCCCAACAACGGCCACGATAAAATTGCCACCCATAGAGGAAACAGATTCGTCAGCGTCAGCACGTCACCGACCGGAAGCCGGGTAAAGGCATAAAACGTCGAGAGCAGGCTGATGCTGCCGCAGATGCTGCGGACCCACAGCGGAAAAGGAGCGAACACAACAATGCGAACACGTGACACGCCGCACATCACGCCAACGACGATAAACGGCCCCAGTGCCCGCGCCAGCGCGATGACTTCCCAGGGAACATCCCGCCGACCGGCAGCCGACGCGCACGCCCCCATCGTGGCAAACGCAACTGCTCCGCATAACATCCAGATTGAAGAGAGCACGATGCGGGCGATTTCTATAGGCTATGACGATCTTCTACAATCGTCGTTGAGTTCGTAGGTGTAAATGTCGAATGTCGAAATCCGAATGTCGAATCAATGTCGAAGCACGAAATCCAAATGACGAAAAATTACCATATGGCTTACGCAATATCTCCGTACGTCATTTGAGCATTCGTCATTGAGATTTGATTCGTCATTCGGATTTCGACATTAAGATTTCATTACCAGGTTTCTTCAGTTCCCTCACCATCCCGATTCCAATCCCCAAATCCCCGGCGTGACGAGTTCGACTGAATTGCCGCTCGGATCGCGAAAATAGAGGCTCTTCCCGCCGCGCGGCCAGGTGTACTCGAGTTCGATGTCGATCCCGGCGGCGATTAGTTTTTTCCGCCACGCTTCTTGCTCGTCGTCAGAAATACCAAAGGCAACATGACCTGCGCCACGTGTACCGTGCGGCGGTAATGTCCCGCCTTGTTCGGTTGCCTCCGGCAGAAAGGCAAGCAGCATCGTACCGCCGACACGAAAAAATAGATGCCGCCCTGGCTCGCGGTCGTGCAATGGAAACCCCAGCAAATCGCCATAAAACGCGGCTGATTCATCGAGATCGTCGACGTATAACACGGTTTCGACAATGGTCTGAATTGGCTTCATAATCATTCTCGATGACGAGTTCCGGTGCGCAACCGATCGCATGATAGGCAGAGGGACTGCAAAATGGGAGCGTCATTACGGATTTGTCATCGGAGTCAAAGCATCGCATGAATATCCCGACGATTTCCGTCATCACGCCAACCCTGGGACGCGACTCGCTCACCCGAACTATGATTTCGGTTGTGCCGCAACTGGGCCCAAACGATGAATGGCTCATCGTCGCTGATGGTGCGTGTCCCGCGGCTCGTGAACTTGTTGAACGAGCAAGCGATACACGTATCCGTTATTTCGAGTCACTCGACAATCGTTCGGCGTACGGCAATGCCCAGCGCAACGCGGCGATGAGGCAATCGAAAAATGATTTGCTGATGTTCGTCGATGATGACGACTGGTTACTTCCCGATGCCCTCGACGCCGTCCGTCGCGAGGGAGTTCACGGCGTACCGTTGATGTTCCGTATGGATTACCTCCCACGCAACACTCTGTTATGGCGCGTGTCGAGATTACGAGAGGCGAATGTCGGCGGTGGCATGTTCGTGACGCCCAATCGACGCGACCGCCTCGCAGAGTGGCCCGTATATGATGATTCATACTCCGACGATTACCGAGCGAGCGATTACCAATTCATCAGCCGAACGCTGGCACTCTGGCCCGCGAACTCGCTGCGCTGGTGCCGCGATGTGATTTACTGTTGCCCTCAACACGGGAGGGGGCAATGAACGATGTCCAGAGATGCGATTCATCGCTCGTCCCATCGTTATCGCTCTACATCGAAGAGGACGACGAGCAGACCGTCATTCATCCGTCGGCCAACATCTACAATTCCATAATCGGTGCGGGCACCCGCATCGCTGCCTTTGTCGAAATCGGCGGCTCGCACATCGGGCGCCGCTGTAAAATTCAGGCCCATGCGTATCTTCCGCCGGGCGTGACGCTGAAGGATGACGTCTTTATCGGACCAGGGGTACGGTTCACAAACGATCGGCATCCGCGAACCGGCGAATTATGGACGCCGCTCGAAACTTATGTCGGGCAAGGGGCTTCGATCGGTGCCGGGGCGATCATTCTGCCGGGACTGACCATCGGTGCCAACGCCGTTGTCGGTGCGGGAAGTGTCGTGACGCACGATGTGCTACCGGGAGAAACAGTCGTGGGGAATCCGGCAAGACATCATCCGATCGGCATTTCGCCATTACGTATATATCAGCCAGACTCAGATTCCGACGTATTGATGATTTTACAACCGCGAAAGATCCCTCAAGCGATCGAATCACTCGAACGCCTGCCGATCGATAAAGTCTGGTTCCGCGCGATGACGGAATCCGAACTGCAGCCGAAGATCAATCGGTTCATCGCTGAGACGAACTACAAAAACTACCTGATCGTATCGGACGACGTCTGTGTCACGCCGGAGGCGCTCGCGAAAGTGCGCGAGCTGTTGCGATTGTTTCCGGCGGCGACCGGTTACTGCAGGGTCGATTCGCGCAGTCCACAGGTCAATCTCACGCGCCGTCCTGTGACGTTGACCAACCACAAATTCCCCGAATGGGCTGATTACGACTTCTTTCATTTCGACGACGTGCAGAAAATTGCCGATCCGTTTCTCTCGTGGTTCGGCGGTTGGTCACTGACGGGATTGCGCCGCGAGTTATGGCTCGAATTTCCCTTCTACGTCAACGCCGTGACGAAAGCGCAAACCGACTTCGAAACGGCGTATCGTCTGGCGCACGCGGGGATCCCCTTCATCACGCACCGCGATACTTATATCGAGCACCTCAAACGCAACAGCCGTGACATGCGCAAAGAGCACTGGCTAATCGGCAAGCAGCAGCCGAGCGTCGACTGGCAGAGACAAGAGTCAGAAAGTCTTCGCTAACCATCGTCACGTCATAACGAGCGGCGGGGTTTATCCCCGCCGTGGTTGTTCTTTGTCAGCGGGGTGGGTGGCTGGGGCGCTCACCAGCGAACGAGAGCCTGAAAAGCATCGGCTGCGCAGAACAAGACGACCGAGAGACAGCGTTCACGGCCCCAGTCGAACGACATTCGTCGTCATCGACACGATCGACTGGGGCCATGAACGCGATGGATAGCATGAGGACGTAATTCGCGATCGTTATATTTTCGGTCGCAAACGATTCACTCGCGCCCCAGCCACCCGCCGCCCCCAATCCCTCCGCTCATGCCAAGATCGGTTTCACCACATTCCCGTGCACGTCGGTCAGGCGGTAGTACCGGCCCTGGAATTTGAACGTCAGCTTCGTGTGATCGATTCCAAGGCAGTTCAACATCGTGGCGTGCAGGTCGTGTACATGCACCGGATCTTTGACGATGTTGTAACTGAAGTCGTCGGTCTCGCCGTACGATATGCCCGGTTTGATCCCGCCGCCGGCCAGCCAGTAGGTGAAACAACGCGGATGATGATCGCGACCGTAATCGTCTGCCGTCAGCGTCCCCTGACAATAGACGGTACGGCCGAATTCGCCTCCCCAGACCACCAGCGTATCGTCGAGCATGCCGCGCTGTTTGAGATCGTTGATGAGCGCAGCGGCCGGTTGATCGACGTCGCTCGCTTGACCGGCAATCGCCTTCGGCAAGTTGAGATGCTGATCCCAACCGCGATGAAACAACTGCACAAACCGCACGCCGCGCTCGGCGAGTCGTCGCGCGAGCAGACAGTTGTATGCAAACGTGCCGGGCTGAGTCGCATTCGGCCCGTACATTTCGAGCGTCTCTTTTGTCTCATGCGAGATTTCGGTCAGTTCAGGAACCGACGTCTGCATGCGATACGCGAGTTCGTACTGGCTGATGCGCGTCGCAATCTCGGGGTCGCCGACATCGTCGAGCTTGAGTTTGTTGAGAGCCGAAAGATCGTCGAGCATCCGCCGCCGCGTCCCCGAATCGACTCCCGGCGGGTTGTTGAGATACAACACCGGTTCGCCGATCGAACGAAACTTGACTCCCTGATAGCGCGACGGCAAGAACCCGCTCCCCCATAGACGATCGTACAATGGCTGACCATTGGGAATTCCCGTGCCGATCGAAATCATCGTCACGAACGCCGGCAGATCGTCATTGTCGCTGCCGAGTCCGTACGAAAGCCAGGCCCCCATGCTCGGCCGTCCGGCGAGTTGATTCCCCGTCTGAAAGAACGTCACCGCCGGGTCGTGGTTGATCGCCTCGGTGTGAATCGTCTTGATGAAGCACAAATCGTCGGCGACTTTGGCGATGTTCGGCAGCAACTCGCTGAGCCAGGCCCCCGATTCACCATGCTGCGTGAATTTGAATTTCGTCGGCGCGATGGGAAACTTCGTCTGCTGTGCCGTCATACCGGTGAGCCGTTGCCCCTTGCGAATCGAATCGGGCAAATCGACGCCTCGCATCTCGGCGAGTTTCGGCTTGTAGTCATACAGATCAAGTTGTGACGGTGCCCCCGACTGAAACAGATAAATCACCCGCTTCGCCCGCGGCATGAAATTCGGGAACCCCGGCTGCCCGGTCTCGGCAACTGCGGACTGCTGCAACCCGTCCTTCTGCAAAAGCGTCGCCAGCGCCGCCGTGCCGAGTCCGAATTTGCCAAGAAACTGCCGACGGGCCAGGTTGATGGAGGGACTGGTTTCGTTTGATTCGGTGAGTAAATTCATATCGCAACGCTCCCTGTGAGATGGAGAGAGAGGAGGTCTGCCAGCATTTAGGATATCCGACCGGAGCAGCGAATGTCAAAGTCGGCCTCTCATTCCCGCTAAGATCACAACCATAAGTCGGTCGGGTGCCGTGAGCAGAAATCTTCACCTCTCCCGTTGGGAGAGGTCGGCTGCATCGCAGCCGGGTGAGGGGAGGGGGGGACGTTGATTCGTCCTTGCTTACATTCGAACGTCGAACGCTCCCCGCACCCGGTCGCCTCGCGACCACCCTCTCCCGCCGGGCGAAGGTTGTTGGATCCCGCAAAAATCGCAGCCATGAGACGCTCGGTTGTGAGAAGCCAAACCACCGAATCGCCTGTTTTCAATACCCGAATGCCCCCCCCTCTGTCTGCAATTTTAGTATCGGTTGACGACCACCCTCGACGCGACTATAACGGACCCCCTTCCGTCCATTGAATTCACCACGACTCGGAGGTCGATCCCATGCGATTCGCAACTCTTGCCGCTGCACTGCTGGTAGCTGTTATTCTCTCAACCGTCGTCGCTGAACCGATTCAGGCTGGTTACAAAAGTAAGCGAACCACAGTAACGGCTTCAACCAAGACGACGAAGACGGTCAAGAGATTCTTGATCTTCCGCAGGGTCGTCCGTACCCAGACGGTCAGACGCTAGGCATTTATCACGCGGATCCCCCCTGTGGTGTTCCGCAACCGCACTGCCGGGCATGCCGGCAGTGCCACGCTTTTTCAACGGGCTGTTATTGCTGACCGCCCCAGATAGACCGCACAGATGAGCGGTTTCTCCGGTATCAGATGATGGACCATCAGGTCGGTCTCCTGCCCCTTAGCGAGGCCATAAACAAAGCCGGAGCTTGGCAACTTCACTCGCACCGTCCGCTCCTCCCCCTGTGCGGTATAGCGAAGGATCGCGTAGTAGGAACGGCGTGTTTTGTGCTTGAATGTGTGGCTGTCGCTGCTGCTCGATGTGGTCACGACGACATCAATATTTTCGACCAGCCCTCTGATGACCGTCCCCTCCTTGAAGATTTTTCTGACCCACCTCCAGCGCCTGAGCAGTATCAGCAGCCCCACTCCAGACATCACGATTCCCCCAATCGCCCCTACCTTCGCGATCGCGACGTCGAACGAGTTATCAATCGGCGGCGGTGGCGACGAGACGGGCTGAGATACCCAGTACATTCCCACGGCTACCACCACTCCGAAGGCAGCCACATTCGCCGCTCGCTGGAAAGTGAGATCATGCCTATAGAGCGACAAAAGACCGGGAATCACAGGGGGAGTGGAATTCATAGGAATTAATTCACCGTGCCTGATGTTGTTCGAGACAATGACATTCACATTCCGAAAATGAACTCAAAGAAACGGCAGATGGCCTGGAACTCTCGTGCGTGTTCAGATTCATGTCAGGCAACGCTGAATGGTAAACATTACATCACCACCGCTCGCGATTGTCAATTCAGAGCATGATCGCAGAAGTCTCGCATCGATGAGATGTACGACTGACCCAGAGTTGTCAGTCGTGACACCGGGGAGTTCGCCGTCAAACCGTTAGAACAACGTATAAATGAACGGTGCTACGGCGGTCGAACTGAGGACGACCAACAGGCCGACGAGCATCAGTACCACGATGATCGGCGTCAGCCACCACTTTTTGTTGTTCAACAAAAAGTCGACAAACTCGGCAAACATGCCTGGTTGCTGCTGCTGCGCTTCGCGGGCAAAGTCGTTCGAGCCAGCGGAAGGGTTCGGCACGGCAGGTGGCGATTCGGAAGATTTCGAAGTCATGTCGGCAGCGGCGTTTTCGGTCATTGGTCAAATTCCAGAAGTAAGCACTCTCACTCGCGATCATGGCTAATATTGCTGAAAATATCGTTTCGACGACGTTGCCGGCGTCCGCTTTTGCCAATAGGTGGCTGCCGACTTGTCGATGCTTCGTTTCATCGGGTCATAACCGAACAACTTCATCATAATCGCCAACGGAGTGATCACCAAGTAAAATATCCCGCCGAGCAGCAGGTGCGAGAGAGTCCAACCGATGGGATACGTCACGATCATCATGCCGACGTAAACAATGCGGCCGAACGGCGGAACAAAATATCCTGTCACGCTGAGAAAGAGTGCGACGACGAAAATTGAAAGGGAGACCGTGGGGTCGCCGGTTTTTGCGTACGCGACGCCGGCGAACAGCGTACCGAAAATCGTCAGCAATACGCAAAACTGCTGCAGCATCTTCTTTGGCGGGTTCCAGTTGACGTTCATCACAGCCATCAAATGATTACTTTCAATCGAGTTTGAATTGTTGCAGATACCCTTCGGTATCGTGGTCGGTTTTCTTCTGTTCGGACTTCAGCAGCACGCAGTTTTCGAGAACGAGCACATCCATATTGGTCGCCAGGAAACATCGCAAAGCGTGGGGGGGTGACATCACGATCGGTTCACCGCGAACGTTGAAACTGGTGTTGATCAGCACGGGACACCCCGTCTGACGTTCGAATTCCTTGATCAGTTTGTAGTACCGGCCGTGACGCCGTTCGTCGACAGTCTGCACGCGGGCCGAGTAATCGACGTGAGTGATAGCGGGAACAACCGACCGCTGCACTTTGAGAAGTTCGATTCCTTTTTTGTCGGCGTGTGCACCGTTGAGTTCGATCCGTTTCGACTCTTGCACCGGGGCTACAAGCAGCATGTATGGGCTTTGTTCGTGCGGACGCATCTCGAAAAATTCGTCGACCCGTTCTTCGAGAACCGCCGGCGCGAACGGGCGAAACGATTCGCGAAATTTGATTTTGACATTCATCACCGTTTGCATCGCCGTGCTGCGAGGATCCCCGAGAATGCTGCGACAACCGAGTGCTCTCGGGCCGAACTCCATTCGCCCCTGCACCCAGCCGACCACTTTTTCGTCGGCGATGAGTCTGGCAACTTCAGAGCAGAGTTCGTCTTCGTTCGGGTAATGATGATAAGGAATTCCCTCGCGATCGAGGAATTCTCGAACTTCGGTATCGGTGAATTTCGGGCCCAGCAGCGAACCACGTTGAGTGTCGCGTTGTTTGACCACACGCGGCTTTTCGAGTAATTGATGCCAGATGAACTGCGCGACGCCCAGAGCGCCGCCGGCGTCGCCGGCCGCGGGTTGAATCCATAATTCATCGAACGGACCGTCTCGCAAGATGCGTCCGTTGGCGACGCAGTTGAGCGCCACCCCGCCGGCGAGACAGAGTTTTTTTATTCCGGTTTCTGAGTGCACATGACGAGCTGCACGCAGCATAATCTCATCGGTGACGTGTTGAATCGAAGCGGCGATATCCATATCGCGCTCGGTGACGGTTGACTCGGGGGAACGAGGCGGTCCGCCAAAGAGAGTGTGAAACTTCTCGGACGTCATCGTCAGGCCGCTGAGATAATTGAAGTACGACATATCCATGCGAAATGAGCCGTCGGCCTTAAGGTCGATGACGTTGTCGAGAATCCGATCGACGTACTTCGGCTTACCGTACGGAGCGAGACCCATCAGTTTGTATTCACCCGAGTTGACACGAAAGCCGCAGTAATACGTGAAGGCCGAGTAAAGCAACCCCGGCGAATGGGGAAAGCGAAGTTCGTGCGTCAGTTCGATACGGTTCCCTTTTCCGATACCGTAACTGGCGGTCGCCCATTCGCCGACGCCGTCCATCGTGAGTATCGCCGCTTCGTCGAACGGCGAAGGAAAAAAGGCGCTCGCCGCGTGAGACTCGTGATGTTCGGTGAAGACATATCGCCCTTTGTAGGCATGATTAAGTCCGCGATTGAGTTCGCCGCGCAAATACAATTTCTGTTTGACCCAGACCGGGATCGCCGTCAGAAATGAATGAAACCCGCGCGGGGCGACAGCGAGATACGTTTCGAGCCGTTCGAATTTGAGAAACGGCTTGTCATAAAAGCCAACGAAGTCGATCTGTGCTGGCGTGAGACCCGCTTCTTTGAGGCAATATTCGATGGCCAGAGTGGGAAAATTCGGATCGTGCTTGATGCGGGTAAAACGTTCTTCCTGGGCGGCCGCCACAATCTCTCCATCAACGACAAGCGCCGCAGCGGAGTCGTGATAAAACGCGGAAATACCCAGAATAGCCGTCATGATGATTTATAATCGAGAGACAATAGGACGTGACATGCGCGATCGTTCAATAGCATGATATGCTAGCCGATGGAGAACGCAAAGGGGGAGAGCAGATCGGATTCGATAGCCGGTTTTCGATAGTTCACGTCTCACCACCGGAGCTGTTTGTTGTGAGTGTCACGAGCAGCACAGCCGTCATTTTCGATATCACCGACGCATACGGGGGACAATCGACACGCCATCGCTAAGCCGGTTTGATTGCCGGATGACCCCGACGGAGATGTTTAGTCGACGACGATCCCTTTGAGTTGAATCAATGCGGAATCCGACGGTGTGACGGCCGAGGCCGATTTCGCAGCGGGTTCCGGAGGGACGACGTTCGTTGCGGGAGATTCGGCGTCCGGGTGTTCGTTGGCTGCGTCCGATGACTCGACTTCCGACGCAGTGGCATGCGGAATCAACTCGACTTTGGTTTCGCCTACGGCAAGGGATGTCAGGCGAAAACCAGGTGTCGTTTTTCGCGACGAGGCAACGGTGGCTGTGTTGGCTTCGTTCGACGACGACGAGCGGTCGTTCGCGACAACGGTTTTCGCCGGTTCAGCGGCGATTTTGACCCCTTGTTGCAGTTGGATCGTGATTTCGGGTGTATCGGGGTATTTCAGGGAGACTTCGACCTGCGAAAGTTCGCTTCCGGGCGAAAAGGGATGTCCCAGATCGAGGATCCCGGCGAAGCGGGCCTGATGCACCTGTCCCCGCGTTTCAAATTGGGGCTGTTGCCATTTCTGTCCCTTCCAAGACAGCGTGACCTGGGCATCGTGCAAATGCCACGTCGGCATTGCGACCAGCACAAGATCGTCCTTGCCAAAACTGAAACGTGGATATAGATTCAATGACGACGCCAGATGAGTCGAAACCGCCTGTGGCATGCGTTCGTTCCCGATTTTCGCGGCACATTGAACGAGCACGGGAATAGGAACCTCACGGACCGTTTCGGCATCGCTCAACCGGGCGATGAGTTTATCGGTGTAGTCGTGCCGGTAATACAACGACAACAGCGTCACCATGCTCTGCGACCGTTCGAGATCGACATCGATATTTCGCAGAATGGCGTCTTCGGCCTCGGCTTTGTATCCATTGCGTTCGAGAACGCCCGCACAAATCAGATTGGCTTCGGGAACTTCCGTCGAATACGTGAGAGCCCGCCTTGCGGTTACCGATGAACCGGGCTGTCCCAGATATTCTTGAATGATTGCCCGATTCGACAGCGCCGCCGCGAGCATGTCATCCTTACGGAAATGCTTTGTTCCCAGCAGCGCGAGATGTTCGTAGGTCTTCGCTGCTGCAAAGAGTTGACCGAGCGACTGCTGTGTACGGCCGACGTAATACCAGTACGGCGGATAATACTCCATGAAAGGTTCCATCCGCTGCAGCACGCGTAGCCTGACTTCGGGTTTCGGTTCGCGAATGGCCAGTTCGAGTTTGTCGAGATCGTCCCCCCGTACAAGCCAGCGGTCAGGAATGTCATTTTTCTGTGCGAGCTTCCAGAACGTGTCGAGAAAACGTGACGACTTGCTGACGACTTCGTTCATTCTGGTCTTTTCGACCTTCCAGATTTCGACGTCGCGATTCATTTCGTTGCTGCGGTAGTCCCACCAGCTGTCGGCACCGGTACGAATCGCCGAACCAACCTGAGCAGTGGCAAGCTGCGTCCCGAAGGCGAACGCATTAACGGCCATACGCTGACGAATGGCATACTTGTATTTATCCTGAAAGATTTCGCGTTCACGATCGGCAAGATGAATTTGACCAATCTCGTCGAGCACCGACGAATACAACTTGATGACGTCTTCATCGGCGATGCCGTTGAGATTCAGATTGTTGAGGATCTTTTCCTCTTCTTGTTTGAGCACAGAGACCGTCGGAGCGGTTTTAATCCGGTGAAATGACGCCCGGCAATAATTGAGCGCAACGGCGATCGACTGACGATATGACAGTTCATTCGGAGTGTTCGCCTCTACCGCCGACACGTTCGCCGCAGGCTCATCCGCGTCGCATGTGACGTACGGCACGCCGACCGTAGCCACTAGAGTGAGAATTCCGAAAGTCGCAAGGGGTCGCCAATGCATATCGAGCATGTTTTCTGATTGGAGTATCGGATGTCGTTTTGAATGCGGTCTCTTATTCATGGTCGGGTAACTTGGTCGCCTCATTTCTGAATACCGTTTGGATTCGGCATGACGGGTGGAATTTCTTATTCCGCGTCGGCCCATAATCGTGAATCACATCCCGGATTCAGCCCTTGAAGGAACAAACTCTCCCCGCATAGGGGCTTATCCCATCATTCAAGTTTACGTCATGGAGAAGCAAAGAGGGCGTAAGGGTCTCATGCCGAGCGTGAATTCACCGGTTCACCGTCAATTCCAACGGTTAGAGAAACCGTAACGTGAGCCCATTCGGCATCAAAATCGGCAGGACACGTGAAGTTTCGCAACGGCATGTTGCCATGCGTCAACATTCACGTCCGTAGAAGTTCTTCCGCAGCGCGCGAAACGATCTCGACGAGAAGAAATATGGAACGTATTGAATTCCATTTACGCCGCAGGGGCGGCGCCGAATTCGCGTTCTTTGGCTTTCATGGCATTTTCAAAGGCGGTACGGGCATCGTCCCAGATGCTTTCCATCAGCGGGACGTGACAGCTTCCTTCACCTTTACAGGAGTTCTGGCCCGGGTCGGTACCACATCCTCCTTGGCCTTTACACTCGTTTTGCCCGGCACACGTATGCTCTGCGGCGGTGGCACAGGCTCCCTGTCCCGCACAGGCATTATCGCCCCCTCGACCTTTCCCTTTGCACGTATTGAGACCGCGACAGACGTGAGGCTCTTGTAAAATGAGTGGTTCGTCGACGGCGGCGACGTCGGTTGTCGCCGGGGTGTCGCCGGCCGGTGTTTTCGCGGCATCAGATGTTGAGCCGGTTGCAGCAGGGGGAGGAGAGGCATTTTCCGATGAACATCCCGCAGCAGCTCCGGCGAACATCCCCCCCAAAGCGGAGAGCGTCAATCGATGAAAATCGCGGCGGCTGAAATCGTTAAGAGACATGCGGGACTCCTTGTTCAAGATTCGTCGAGCATCGATGTCGATGCAAATTGAGATTCTGAAATTCGACT
Organism: Planctomycetota bacterium; assembly: GCA_027618475.1. GTDB lineage: Bacteria > Planctomycetota > Planctomycetia > Planctomycetales > Planctomycetaceae > JAQCEJ01. Next base: position 50,074 of record JAQCEJ010000015.1, read on the forward strand.
TCGTATTATAGAATCATCCCCACGGCTTTCCACTGAGAGGGTCAAATCGAAAAAATCTTGCCTGGAGTCAAATCCAACCTTCCACTCACACCGTCTGCAATCCCTCGCCCAGCGGAAATCAACCCACATTAACCATACACCCCAAACATCCATTTCTTGCGACCCAATTGTTAGTGCCCTTACTGTTTTTGCAATTCGTCTTCCACCGTTAAACTTTGTGGAAGCGTTAAAGTCATCTTAATCCGCAAATTTGCCGATAGAGACTTCAGCAGGGATGCCACAGCGAGGACGATCTCCTCTCCACTTCAAGGATTTCGAGAATGTACAGCCATAAGTTGCTTATGGGCGGGTTGTTTTGCCTTCTCATCGCTTCAATCGGAAACGCCGAGGCGAAGGAGAATCAGATACGCTGGCGTCGCGATATGAAGCAGGCCTACAAAGAATCCCAAGCGACGGGAAAACCGATGTTCGTGCAGTTTACCGCCGGGTGGTGCGGGGTCTGCAAAAAAATGGAAAAATCAACATTCAGCGATCCGCAAGTGATCGAGTTCGTCAATGAGACGTTTATTCCTCTGTTGGTCGATAAAGACCAGAACGAAAAATTTTCTCAGGCCGTCGGTCTCGAAGGACTTCCCACAACGGTTATCATTTCTTCAGAACTGGAAATGACCAGTAAACTGAAAGGATTTCAGTCGTCGTGGGAATTAACGCGGACTTTGAGTTCTTATCAACGGCAGCCACCGGAATCAGCGACACTGGTCAAAAACGAGGTTGCCCCCGCTTCCCGCGATCCCAATGTGCGGACGGCTGCTGCCACTCCTCCTGCATCTGCCAGACCTGCGGGTGAACCGCGTTTAGACAACAGCATTGCGCCGTCGGCATATGACCGAATGAACGAGGATTCCACCGAAGCAACGTCAGACGACTTCGTATCGGACAACTTCGAATCGGACGACGAGCCGCTCGCAGAAGAGAAGTTGCCGCCGGTCGCATTTGATGGTCACTGTCTCGTCAGCGCGCTCGATGACCGTCAGCTCGTCAAGGGTTTGCCGGAATTTGGCGTTGTGTATCGCGGGCGAACGGTGTTCTTCGCCACAACCGCGCACCGCGAGGAATTTATGACGAATCCCAACACCTACTGGCCGGCAAACGACGGTTATTGCGCAGCGAGCGAAGCGGAAACGGGAGAAGTCAAACCGGGTCTCCTGCAACACGCCACAGTTTACCACAAGCATTTGTGGCTGTTCGCCGATGATGAATCACGTGATCGGTTTATGAAACATCCTCAGGAATATTCGGAGGCTGTTCAGGATCAGAATCGGAAATAACCCCTAACCGGCGCAGTCGACTCACCGTTTCGATAACGACGTCGGCCGCTTGTTCGATCTCGTCCCGGGTGTTGAAACGGCCGATGCCGAATCGTAAACTCGCTCGGCTGAGAGCATCATTTACACCCATCGCGCGGAGAACATGGCTTGGTTCGGGATCCGCTGTCGTGCACGCCGATCCCGAACTGACAGCGATCGCTTTAAGACCGGTCATCAGCGCTTCACCGTCAACACCGGCAATGCTGATATTCAAATTGCCCGGCAAACGATGTGTCGGGTGTCCGTGAAGATTGACCCCCTCTAACCGCTGCAATCGCGACCACAAATGATCTCGCAAATCCGCAAGACGCTCGGCCTCCTCGTCTAAGCATTCTTTTGCGATTTCACTCGCGGTGCCGAAACCGACAATCAGCGGAACCGGTAGCGTGCCGCTGCGGAGATGACGTTCGTGTCCGCCGCCGTCGATCAACGGTTCGATGATGATTCGTGGCGAACCTCCTCGAATCCAAAGCGCCCCGATTCCTTTGGGACCGTAAAGTTTATGAGCCGAGAAACTCATCAGATCGATTGGCAACTGCGAGAGGTCGATGGGAATTTTTCCGACCGCCTGTGTTGCGTCGGTATGAAACAGAACCCGTTTCTGCCGGCAGATCTCGCCTATCTCGGCGACGGCGTTAATCGTTCCGACTTCGTTGTTCGCCCAGATCACCGAGACGAGAACGGTGTTCGGTCGTAGCGCCTCGGCAACGTGTTGCGGATTGACCATGCCATGTTCATCAATGGGTAACTGGGTTACCGCGTTTCCCCCTCGCTGCAGTCGTTTCGCGGGGTCGATGATCGAACGATGTTCTCCCAGATTGATTACCAGATGACTCCCCGGTCGAGCGGTCCGCATTACTCCCTTAAGCACCAGATTGTTGGATTCCGTTGCTCCACTGGTAAAAATCAGGCGTTCGGCTTCCGTACCGATAAGTTCGGCAATCTGTCGACGTGCGTTGTCGACTCCCTTCGCCGCTTCCCAACCGTACGCATGGTTGATACTGGCAGCGTTGCCAAACGCCTCGGTGAAGTAAGGCGACATCGCTTCCCACACGCCGGGGTCGACGGGCGTGGTGGAATGGTGATCGAGATAAATCGGGCGATGGGCCATCGCACGTGAACCGTTTGAAATGTACTTGTGGTCCGCATTAACCAAGTTGATGAATCGGTTCCGCCGCCGTGGCAGCTTTCAGGACATCAGGATGAGCGTCTCGCAGCGTTCGGAGCGTACCGACGTCGAGCAATGTATTCAAAATCGTTGAAACGAGGTTCGGCACTGTCACGGCGTCGGCCGCCGGTCCCGAAACGTCGCGGTTAGACGAACCGATGACCTGCCCCATCTCCCAGCCGCCGCCGGCGATCAGCAGGGGACCGAGATTTCCCCAATGGTTGCGCCCCCCCTTGTTATCGATGCGAGGCGTACGCCCCATTTCACCGCAGCAGACGAGCATCACTTTATCTGAAAGCCCTCGGCTTTCGATATCCTCTAGAAACGCTGAGACCGCATGATCGAATGGGCGGCCGCAATACCGCATTCCCTCTTCGACGCCTGCGTTGTTACTGTCGGCGTGATTGTCCCACACAAAACTCGTGGTGACGGTGATGAAACCGCAACCCGCCTCGCACAGCCGCCGGGCAAGCAACATCAGCTTGCCAAGCGATTTGACGTGGTCGAGATAATGCTGATAGTTGTTCCATTTCTTGTCGATCTGATAGGGTGCGATCAGCGGCTCGGTATCGTAGCGGGCAATCGTTTTCGGATCTTCCTGCGAAAGATCGAAGATGTTTGCCACGTCGCCGAGAATTGTTTGAAACGCCCGCTCGCGCAGCTGGTCGAGACTATTCGGGTCGATTCGCCCTTCGAGATTGCGGCGGAGCTTGTCGAGATGAGCGAGCAAGGCCCGGCGTTCACCGAGCCGATCGAGAGGCAGGTTGAGTTTCAGGTTATTCTGGGCGTCTCCTTCGGCTCCGGGAATGAACGGTTTATAACCGTCGCCGAGACTTCCGGTCGAATCGAACCGGCCGAAGTTGTTGATCTCCGGCCCTGTTGAAGGGTCGACCGCCCGCGGAAAGAGCAGCGCATTCGTCGGCAGACCGTTGATCGGATGATTCGCCCCTGCGACACGCGAGTAAAGTGAACCGAGATTCGCGCCATGCGTCGCACGGCCGACAATGGTCTTGATATCGTGATTGGCATCACCCGGCACAAACGATCGTACGACCGCGAGTTGATGCATTCTTTGAGCGAGAAGCGGGTATGTCCCACCAAGCGTGACACCAGGGATCGTCGTCGAGACTTCGCCCGTCGCACTGCGAATGCCGAGCGGGGCGGTCATTTTCGGGTCGAATGTTTCGGTCTGCGTCGGCCCGCCATGCATGAAGAGAAAGACGACCGACTTCCCGGTCACGGGGATTGCCGTTTGCGGCGCTGCGTAGCCGGAAAGCGGATTGAATCCAGAGAACGCCGTCCCACCGAGGGCGCCCAACCCAACCTGCAGCACATTGCGTCGATTCCATCGGCGTGAAGTATCGGCTATCTGCAGCATCGAACTGGTTCTCCCGCGGAGTGGTTCCACAAATCAACCATAATTAATATATCGTCTCATCGAAGGAACGACAATTGCGATCCGACGGAGAAATCAAGGAAATTCCGGATGCCGCGACGTCGTCGCAGGTTATGAGCGCCGATCAAACCAGAACGTCTATAACATGGAGCAACATCGTGAAGTCCCGTCCACAGTTGATTCTACACTTCATTCCCGCCATGCTGGTGAAAAGAATTGAGATTTAGATGGGTGACAATCGGACGAGGAATTCTCATGAAAACGTCGTATCGCAATCTGCTACTGGTAATCGCGGTTTTGGCATTCGCCATGAACCGCTCCGCAAATCTGCAGGCTCAGGCATCCCCCTGGAAAAAACACATCGTTCACGAAGGCGTTCATACCGTCACAGCAGTCGGGGGGAATTTCTCAGGCGACGAACTTCCCGACGTCATCAGCAACAGCGGTGGAAAAACCCGGCTGTTCGTCGCCCCAAACTGGAAGGAAATCATTCTCGACGAGACCCCCGGGTACGATTGTATTCACAGCGAATCGTTCGATGTCGACGACGACGGCGATCTCGATTTCATCGGAGCCCGCTACAGTCCCGGCTTGATTTTCTGGCTTGAACAACCCGAAAAGCCGCTCGAACAGAAATGGACGTTGCGGGTGCTCGACGATCAGCTCAACGGGATTCACGGTTTGCTGAAAGGAGACGTCGATCTCGACGGCAAGTTCGATCTCATCGCCAACAGCGGCCAGCCGAAAGGGCCGTTCCACAACTCGGTCGGTTGGTTGCGTGTGCCGAGTGACCCGCGCGCAACATCGCAATGGGATCGCTATATCCCCGCGCTGCACGATGCACCGGGGTTGTCGCATTACATGGGGATCGGCGACGTCAACGGCGACGGTCGGCCCGATATCGCGACCGCTGCCAAAGGGGGGCCGCAAGCCGATCCCGGAACTGGTGAATGGTTCGCATGGTGGGAAGCTCCTGCCGATCCGCGAAAAAATGGCTGGAACAAGCATCTCATCGCCGACAATCAGCCCGGAGCAACGAACATTCACCCGGCCGATGTCAACGGTGACGGCAAGGTAGACTTCATCGCTTCGCGGGGACACGGTCGAGGTGTCGTCTGGTTTGAAGCGCCGGACTGGAAAATCCATGTGATTCATCCGACGCTGATGGAACCCCATTGCCTTGCCGCCGTTGATATGGATGGAGACGGCGACATCGACGCCGCGACGTGTGCCTATGGTGACAAGATCGCGGCGTGGTTCGAGAACGACGGGAAAGGAAATTTCACCACGCACGTTGTGGGGACCGATCAGGCCGCTTATGATCTGAGAGCGTTCGATATGGATAACGACGGTGATCTTGATTTGTTGATTGCCGGTCAGGCGAGTCAGAATGTGGTGTGGTTTGCGAATCCCCGGGTGGAGTGAGTTTGGCGTCCCTTTTGCTTTCCACTCGATGAAGAGGGGGGGAGGGGGCGAGTGGAAGAACGGGAGATAAGACATGCAGCGACGGGAGTTTCTTTCAACCAGTGTGGCGGCTGTAGCCGGAACATGTTTGACGTCGCCTACCGATATCGTCAAAGCAGACGCCTCGACCACGAGATTGCGATTCGCGGCGCGGGCGGGGATGTTCAAACACCTCGGCGGACAATCAATCTCGGAGCAGATTGCCTTTGCAGCGTCGCAAGGTTTTACCGCTTTTGAAAATCGCGATCTGCTCGTACGAGCGTGGGCCGATATCGAACGTTCGAAGATCGATATCGCGTCTGGTACTCTTGAATCAATCGATCTCGCGAACTGGTCACGCGAATTATCCGCTCGCGGTATGGTATGGGGCGCGGCGAGTGTGGCAGAGGAATATGGACGCTCGCTGCTGGAAAAAGAGGCACGATTCGACTTCGCCTGGAATGTCGCACACGCCATGCAAACGTCGCGAAGAGTCTCCGGGTTTAATAGGGGTGTCGTTGTTCCTGGCAGGCTACCGGTCGGAACTTCCCGGCCGCAGCATCTTCACGACATCGCCGAAATGCTGAAACCGTTCGGTGAATTGGCCGAGAAGCATCGTTTTACGTTTCTGTTCGAGCCACGCGGTCCACTGGCCGGATCAACGCCGATGCTGGTCGAAACGATCGAGCATGCTGTCGAATTGTGTGAGCGGATTGGCAGTCCAACGTTCAATGTCTTGTACGACGTCTACGAGCAGTCGATGAACGGTCGCGATCTCAGCGGCGATCTGCAGAGATATCAATCGCACATCGGTTATCTGCACATCGGCGATGCCCCCGGCAACAAAGAACCGGGGACCGGAACGGTCGCGTTCGTCGAGTTGCTGGCACAACTGCGCGAGCAACAGTTCAATGGCATCATCGGCCTCGATCATGGCCATTCACGAGCGGGTGTTGAAGGCGAAATCGCAGTGCTGGAAGGATATCGCCGACTGATGGTGTGAAGCCTTATTCGGTGAATATTACGTAAAAAACCTTTTTTCATGTTCAGATTAAATAGAGTTGGAGTTCGTTTGTGAAAGCTTCAGTGGTCTTGTTGCCGGGGGACGGGATTGGTCCGGAGGTCGTGGCAGAGGGAAAACGAGTTCTCGAGGCAGTCGCCGAGAAGTTTGGACATCAGTTCGAATTCTCGACACATCCGATCGGTGGGAATGCGATCGATGATTTCGGCACCGCGTTACCCGATGATTCTCTCGCCGCATGCAAAACGTCTGACGCCGTACTGCTTGGTGCCGTCGGCGGTCCAAAATGGGACGATCCCAAAGCCAAGACGCGTCCCGAAGCGGGATTGCTCGCATTGAGGAAAGAACTCGGATTATTCGCCAATCTGCGACCGATTAAAACGCATGCGAAACTTCTCGATGCTTCGCCCCTGAAAACAGAACTCGTTCGCGACGTCGATATTCTCTTTTTCCGCGAACTGACAGGGGGATTGTATTTCGGCCCGTCGGGTCGTAAACCGCATTCGTCGGGAGAAGAAGCCTTCAGCACGATGCTTTACAACACAGAAGAAATCGCCCGTATCGTGCGAATGGCCGCCGAGGCGTCGAAAACCCGCCAAAAACGGGTGACGCTCGTCGATAAAGCCAATGTTCTCGAAGTTTCCCGACTCTGGCGTCAGGTGACGACGCAAATCATGGCCGAGGAATTTCCCGAGATTGCTTTCGATGTGGTGCTGGTCGATGCGATGGCCATGTACCTGGTATCGAGACCGCGCGATTTTGATGTCGTGGTCACCGAGAATATGTTCGGCGACATACTAACGGATGAAGGCTCAATGATCACCGGATCGCTGGGAATGTTGCCATCCGCATCGCTCGGCTCATCCGGCCCCGGATTGTACGAACCGATTCACGGTTCGGCCCCGACCATTGCCGGAAAAGGGATTGCCAATCCACTGGCGACCATTCTCGCCTGCGCGATGTTATTGAGGCATTCATTAGGACTGGAAAACGAAGCGGTCGCGGTGGAAACCGCCGTCAATCGCGTCCTCGACCAAGGCTACCGGACGGCCGACATCTCCTCGGGTGGCCCGAGCATCGGAACTCGTGAGATGGGAGATCATGTGCTCAAGAACCTGGCATAAGCACCGCGATCTTTCACCAGCCATGCATATTCCCATACACCTCTATGGTTATAGAGTTTACGGTAAATCACTGAACGGGTTTTCCATAAATCTTGCGTCGAAGTCTCGCATCAGCCCCTTAACGACTTTCGACGATTGCAATGCCTGGCTAAAATAGGTGTTATGGGAAAAATTATTGGCCTGTTTTACTCGCAGCGAGACCGGCAGCAATAAATTTTTGAGAGTGGCTCGGTTTCCGCAAAAAAACATTGCTAAATTTTTTTGCCTGCGTATGCTGGTATCATGAAAAAGCGAATGCTGTAATGACAGGAATAGATTAAATCTGGTGATTCCTGTTTCACCTTCGATGTTTGTTGGTTTTAAAATGTTGTGCCGGCAAGACGTCGTGTTGTGGTTTTCTAGTGGGTTTTCTTTTTTCGCCGAACGGCAGCGAATTACTGGGTATTCGATGCTCATCGGTCGTTGAGAACTGGTTTTGGTATTCTGTAGACGACTATGCTGGCGTGCAATATGTCGCCGGTTTGTTGCCGTCTCGGAGGACGATTGAATCAGATGAAAGGGAGTTCTAACGCGACAGTTTGTAGCGTTCCGAATGGACCAGACGATCTGAACCATTCGAGCGATATCGAGGTTGCGTCAGAATTACTCGGTTAACTACGGGTCAATTGCTGACTGAGCATGCTTAAAGGACGAAGCTGCCAGCCGCTGGTTCTCACAGGGAACAATGATTTCCGGATATTCGCGCACGCGGAATCGTCCGGATTGAGTTGTGGCGGTATGCAGTATGGATGTGATTCTTCGCGGTTATGACGTGAACCCGGCGACGTGGTTCTATTTGTCATTCTTACTGATAATAGCAGTCTACTTCCGCTTCAGCCGAGTCTGGTCGATTCGCAATTTCGACCTGTTTCTATTGCTGATGCTCTCTCCCGGACTGCTGATTGTTCCTGAAGAACCCGATGTCGGCTACGGCTGGCTGTTCGGGGTCACCGGCTTGATCCTTATCCGCCTCTTCTGCGACGGATGGTTTCAGCGTCGTCCTCGCCTGGAACCGAACCTGAACATTCAGGGAATGGGATTTCTGTGCGCCAGTGCATTTGCGTTTTTGATGACGCAGGCCTTCACAGAATCTCCTCCGGCGTCGACGATGGAAACCGTCCGCAAAGCCGATCGGCTGTTGCACCTGCAGGACGGCTCTCTTGAAACTTCAGCGGCACTCGATGACAACTCTCTCTCGGCAGGTCCGGCCACACAGTTGTTAACCGTACCGCTGGTCCCCACATCGAAAGTCGTCTCGGCCCATCAACACAACGGCACCGTCGAAACAAACGAATCGAGACTCGATTACGAATTGTTGACAGCTCGATTGATGGCCGTGCTGACGCATTCCGCCGTAATACTCGGGTTGATCGTACTGGCTCACGTCCATTTCGGCGATGCACCGATGGGCGTGGCGATGGCGACGTTGTATCTGTTGATCCCCTGCACGGCGTACGATGTGGGAAAAGTGATTCATGTTTTGCCGGCGGCATTGATTGTCTGGGCACTCGTAGCGGTCAGACGGCCGATGTGGTCGGGTGCATTATTGGGATTAGCCTGCGGGATTCTGTTTTTTCCGATATTTCTACTCCCGCTCTGGATCGTCTATTATGGGCGGAATTACGGGCGCAAAGGGATGACTCACTTTGTTGGTGCCCTGGGGCTTGTTGCCGCGATTCTCGTCGGAAGTCTCGCGCTGACGTCGGTCGATTCGTACTCCTTCATCCGTCAGACTCTGGGTTCGATCGACTGGTCGGCACTTCAATTTCAAGGAATCGAGGCTGAAGGATTCTGGACACGTTACGGCGATGCCTATCGGATGCCCGTGTTCGTCACCTTCGTCTTGCTGTTATTGGGACTGACCATCTGGCCGTGGCAAAAGAACCTCGAAGACCTGATGGCCCACTCGACCGCGATTGTGGTCGCGACGCAATTCTGGTACCCGCAGCAGGGGGGTGTCTATCTGTTGTGGTATATACCACTGTTGCTGGTTGTCGTTTTTCGACCCCGGCTGGTTCCGCAACGAGGCACCGAACCTATAGAAGGCAAGCAAACGCCCATTTCGGTAAGAATCCCGTGGGACTCTCCTCATCTGAATGAGAAGAAACTTCCGGGAAACAAACAGCCTGTCGTACTGCACCGACAATCATAACCGAAGTGTGAGAAGCAGTGACTTGTCGTGAGATCGTTTTGAACAAGGAGGTGTGAAAAAAGTCGTATAAAACAGGAAACGTAAATTGCGAAGAGTTGACAGTTACAGGAAGGGTCAGTTAAATAGAGATATGTATCGGCATCGATAAGTCATCATGTCGTGATGTTTCACCCGAGAACCTTTTTTAGAAAACGGAGAATACGAAGCATGCGCCTGGGAATCATCATCAGTTTCGCTTTCGTTGCTATGGTCTTGGGGTCTGCCTCTCAGCAGGCCGACGCCCGACCGGATTACCTCAAGAAATTCGTGGCAGCCTATCCTGACGTCAAAGAAGCCGCCGAACTCAAGTGCGGCACCTGCCACGGTAAGGACAAGAAAAAACGCAACAACTACGGTGCCGCTCTGGGCAAAGCCCTCGACGCCAAGAACGTGAAAGATGCCGATGTCATCGGCGAAGCGCTGAAGAAAATCGAAGAAGAAGACAGCGCCACCGAAGGTAAGACGTTCGGCGATTTGTTGGAAGCCGGCGAACTGCCTGGCGAACCGATCGAATAATCGACCGATCGACACCTGATATTTGAAATTCCAATGCAGACCGCTTTCGTTTCGACGGGGGCGGTCTGTGCTATTGATGTCTCTAAGTCAGTTGAAATTCGCTCAGATTTTCCCCGCAGGAAAAGAGGCTATGATGCGACTTACGATGTTCGCGTTCACCGTCTGTTTTTCGGTTTCTTTTACCTGTGATGTTCCTCGGGTTGAAGCGAGACCCGACTACTTGAAAGGATTCATGGTAGAATACCCCGAATTCAAAATGGCAAACGGGGTGAAATGCTTACTCTGCCACGAAAAAGACAAGAAGTTTCGCAATAACTACGGCGTCGCCTTCGCACGTGCATTGAACGGAAAGAAGATCAAGAATCGCGCGTTCATTGTCCAGGCCCTGAAAAAGGTCGATCTGGAGCAAAGCGCGACGGAAGGAAAGTCCTTCGGCGACTTGATTGAAGCCGACGAATTGCCAGGCGTCCCCGTCGAAGAATGAATCTTCAACTCATACGACTCCCCGTCGCGCCTTCATTGCATGCGCTGATTCCTTCCGCATCAACACCGGGTTTGCTATAGTTTTCGTCTCCGCCTGAAGATGAAAACAAATTCCCCGCACAATCCGAGGCACAGACTGTTGTGATTGTTGGTGTTCCCCAAGAAACGTTTCCCGGCGAAGACCGGGTGGCGCTCGTTCCCGCGATCCTTCCTGCGTTGGCTAAGGTCAAACTCGACGTCATCGTCGAAGCGGGCGCAGGAGTCGCTGCCGGTTATCCCGATGCCGCATATGTCGACAAGGGGGCACGGATCGTTGCCGATCGTGCTGAATTGTTTCGTGCTGCCGATATCGTATTACAGGTACGCGGGTATGGCGCAAATCAGGAAGCCGGTCGCGCCGACCTCGAATTGATGCGCAAAGGGCAGTTGCTGGTGGCGTTTCTCGATCCGCTCTCAGAACCCGAAGCGGTGAAACCACTTGCAGAACGAAACGTGACAACGCTCTCGATGGAACTCATACCGCGGATCACGCGTGCTCAAAGCATGGACGCCCTCTCGTCGATGGCGACGATCTCGGGTTACAAAGCCGTGCTGATAGCCGCAAGCGCGCTGCCGAAAATGTTCCCCATGTTGATGACCGCCGCCGGCACGATCACTCCTGCGAAGGTGTTTGTTATCGGAGCAGGCGTCGCAGGACTTCAAGCCATCGCCACGGCCCGCCGATTGGGTGCCGTCGTGCAGGCATACGATGTCCGTCCCGCCGTCAAAGAGCAGGTGCAAAGTGTCGGAGCGACGTTTGTCGAACTTCCTCTTGAAGCGACCCAGGCCGAAGACAAAGGGGGCTACGCCAAGGCGATGGACGAAGCGTTTTACGAACGCCAGCGGCAGATGATGTCCCGTGTCGTCGCCGAAAACGATGTTGTGATCTGCACCGCAGCGATTCCGGGCAAGAAAGCACCGCGGCTGATCACCGCTGAAATGGTTGAAGGGATGATGCCCGGTTCGGTTATCGTCGATCTCGCCGCCGAAACGGGCGGCAATTGCGAATTGACGTGCGCCGGTGAAACGAAAGAAATTAATGGTGTCACGATCATCGGCCCCGTCAATTTGCCTGCGTCGATCCCGTTTCATGCCAGTCAGATGTACGCCAAGAATATTTCGACGCTGCTATTGCACCTTATGACCAAAGAGGGAGAACTGAAGCTCGACGTAACCGATGAAATCGTCGCCGGCACGCTGCTCACTTGCGATGGTCAAATCGTACATTCTCGCGTGCGAGAGCTGTTAAGCATGTCGCCGTTGTCTTCCACCACGCTGTCGTAGGAGATCTTGATGGATGACTTTATCATGCTGTTCACGATTTTCGTGATGGCGATTTTTGTGGGCTTTGCGGTTATCAATAAAGTTCCGCCTCTGCTGCATACACCGCTGATGTCGGGCTCGAACGCGATCTCGGGTATTACGATCGTGGGGGCGATGATTTCCATCGCGACACCGAACACGTTGACGACAATACTCGGGTTTATCGCGATCGTCTTTGCGATGATCAATGTCGTCGGCGGGTTCATGGTCACGCACCGCATGTTGGCGATGTTCAAGCGAAAGGACTGAAGAGGGTGCAAAACGCCATCAATCTTGCGTACCTGGCCGCGTCGGTTCTGTTCATTCTCGGACTGATCAAACTCTCGCATCCCAGGACGGCGGTCTTCGGCAACCAGCTCGGCGCGATTGGTATGCTCATTGCCATTCTCGCAACGCTGCTCGATCGACAAATCATTCAATCAGGTATCAGTGGTTATGTCACGATTTTCGCCGGACTACTGGTCGGCGGCGCGATCGGCGCAACGTTTGCACTCAAAGTGAAAATGACATCGATGCCAGAAATGGTCGCGCTGCTTAACGGTTTCGGCGGCGGGGCTTCGGTGCTCATCGCCGGTGCTGCGTTACACGATGCAACCGACCCGACACTGCAACTGACGGTTGCAACGGTCGCCTCGGCGATCATCGGCTCGGTGACGTTCTGGGGGAGTCTCGTCGCGATCGTCAAATTGCAGGATCTCGTATCGGACAAGTTCAGCCGGTTTCCCGGCCGACAGCCTCTCAGCGCTGTCGTCGGGCTGGTCTGCATCGCGCTCGGTCTCTGGGTTGTGAACTCACCAGATTCCTTTGCCATGTATTGGATTCTTGTTGTCGTTTCGTCGATTCTGGGGTTACTTCTCATCATGCCGATCGGCGGTGCCGACATGCCTGTCGCCGTCGCGCTGCTGAATTCGTATTCGGGTCTTGCTGCTGCGGCGGCGGGATTTGTACTCAGCAACAATTCGTTGATCATCACCGGTTCGCTGGTGGGAGCGTCGGGGATCATCCTCAGCCAGATCATGTGCAAAGCGATGAACCGTTCACTGGCCAATGTTCTGTCGGGGACGGTGGGAGGAGAATCTGCCGTCGGCCCGAGTGCCGATTCGGTTTATGCCGGAAAAGTCAAATCGACCTCCGCCGAGGAAGTCGCCATGCTGTTCGAATCGGCACGTCGTGTCGTCATCGTCCCCGGTTATGGGCTGGCGGTCTCGCAGGCACAACATGCCGTTCGCGATCTGGCTCGTCTGCTTGAAGAGCGGGGAATCGAAGTCGAATTCGCGATTCACCCCGTTGCGGGACGCATGCCGGGGCATATGAACGTGCTGCTAGCAGAGGCGGACGTGGCATACGACAAGCTCAAAGAGATGGACGAGATTAATCCGAGTTTCGAGCGGACCGATGTCGCACTGGTCATCGGTGCCAACGACGTCGTCAATCCTGTCGCGAGAACCGATCCCAAAAGTCCGATCGCCGGCATGCCGATTCTCGACGTCGATAAGGCTCGGACCGTCGTGGTGATCAAGAGAAGTCTCAGCCCCGGTTTCGCGGGTATTCCCAACCCACTATTCGCCGCCGACAACTCTCTGATGTACTTCGCCGATGGTCGCAAGGCGATTACGGATTTGGTGACGGCGGTGAAAGAGCTGTGAGCCATCAGTTCTGCGGATCGAACGTCGTACTACGCAATGATCTCATCGATCGGAACGCCGTGGTCGATCTCTAATCGCTTCCGACCGGGGATTTCGAGTTTTCGCGAATCGAGACCCATTTGCTTTAAGATCGTGGCATGGATGTCGGTGACATAGTGACGGTTTTCTGCGGCATGAAAACCGATCTCGTCGGTGGCTCCATGGACGACGCCTTGTTTGAGCCCCCCTCCCGCCATCCAGACGCTGAAACCGAAAATGTGATGGTCTCGACCGTCCGAACCTTGTGAGCCTGGAGTCCGGCCGAATTCACTCGCAAAGACCACAAGCGTCTCATCAAGCAGGCCGCGGCGGGCGAGGTCTTCCAGAAGGCCGGCGATGGGCTTGTCAACGGCGAGGGCATTTCGCGAATGGTTCGCCTTCAATCCTCCGTGTGCATCCCACACCCCTGCGCCACCGGCACCATGCTGAACCTGAATAAACCGCACGCCACGCTCGATAAATCGGCGTGACGCCAACAGCGTCATACCAAAGTCGCGGCTGTGTGGTTGATCGATGCCGTACAGAGCCTGAGTTTCTGCCGTTTCCTGAGAGAAGTCGACGACGTCGGGAACCGATTTCTGCATGCGGAAGGCGAGTTCATAGGAAGCGATGCGCGCGGCCATCGCCGGATCGTTTGGATACTCCACGCTCCGCAGTGCATTGAGTTTGCCGATCAGATCGATACCGATCGACTTTTCATCGGCAGCAAATGGACGGGCCGATTTTCCGAAATCGAGCGGATCGTTCGGATCGATGCGTAATGGGACCGCATCGTGGGCAGGACCGAGATAATGGCCGTCGCGTTTGTTCCAGTACTCGCGGTTGCCGATTGAAATGTATTGCGGCAGATTCTCGTTGAGTGAACCGAGTCCGTAATGCACCCACGCCCCGAGATTGGGAAAATCGCCGTCGTTCTGATGCCTTCCGGAGTGAAACTGTGATTGCGCTCCATGATTGCTGTCAGTCGTCCACATCGAACGGACAACAGCGAGCTTATCGACATGCGCACCAATGTGCGGAAACCAGTCGCTGATTTCAATTCCGCTTTTCCCCCGTTTACGGTATCCGACCTGTAGGGGATAAAGCACATTCCGCTGGTTCCCGTTTGCATCAGGAACCACCAGTCGCTCGATCGCGAGCTTCTTCGGATCCTGCGTATCGGCAAATGGAGTTTCAGCAATCGTTTTGCCGGCGTACTTCGTGAGCATCGGCTTGGGATCGAAACTCTCCAGGTGACTCATCCCGCCATTCATGAACAGCCATATGACGCTCTTCGCTTTGGGTATCGAGTGCGGCTCGCCCGTCGGCGGAGACCACATGGCATCATTCCCCAGACCATCCCGTTGCAGCATCGCTCCGAGCGCGAGACCGGTGAAACCCATGCCGACGTCGGCAAGAAACGTTCGGCGCGTCGAATGCCGGCAGGGAGAGTAATTGTGATTTGACATGACGACTGATTTCGTTCTTGAAGAAAAGCGGTTCATTTAACGCAACGTGACAAAATCGTTGTGATTCAACAGCACCCAGACGAAATGGGAGCGGTGAACATCGGGTGATTTATTTTGACGATTCGCATCTGAGAGTTTTTGCCATGCGTCAAGAGCCTGTTGACTCGCGTCTATTTCATCTTTATCAGCACGAATTCCCAATAGCTCGATAAACGCCGCACGGATGAAATCGCCATCGTCGGCATTCTTCTCCGAGATTCGTTTTGCAATTGCCGGGGCGGTGTCGAGCACGAGCCGGCTGTTGGTCAACGCCAAAGCCTGTTGCGGAACAATGCTTGTTTCGCGGCGGTAACAGTCTTTCACGAGAGCATCGTCAAACGTCGTGAGAAACAAATTGCGTTCGTTGTTCGAATGAAAGAAGTACAAACTCCGTCGCGTTGATGCCCCTTGTTCGGACGCTGGAACGGGGGGGCCACCCATCGTTTCATCGAGCGTGCCGGCCAACAATAGAATCGAATCGCGTACTACTTGCGATTCGAGACGTATCGGTACACGACGCCACCAATAGCGATTGTCGCCGTCGATAGCAACGTTCTCTTCGGCCTCGGCTGTTGACGAACTCATGCGATACACTGCAGAGTTAACGATGACACGGTGCAAATGCTTCATGCTCCAATTTTGATCCATCAGTTCCGAAGCGAGCCAGTCGAGCAGTTCGGGATGCAGCGGTCGAATTCCCTTTCGACCGAAGTCAAAGACCGTCGGCACCAATGGCTCTCCCAGATGCCGCATCCAGATGTGATTGACCGCGACACGGGCCGTGAGGGGATTGCGTCGGTCGGCTATCCAATTCGCGAGAGCCGTGCGGCGACCTGTACTTTGAGATGGAAATTCGACAGCCGGGTCGTCAGCCGTCGAATTGAAAAACCGCGTCGGCACCCATGCCGCACCAGTGATTTTCGTGTACGCTTCCCCTGGTTCGGCAAGTTGGCCTTCGGCCTTTTTCAATGTCTCTTGCGCGGCAGCGAGTTCTTTTTCGACCGGTTCCTTTTTCTCGGGAGCGGTCGCCTCCAATTTAATTTCGATCTCTGCTACGGCCAACTTCGCATGGGCGACGGCTGCTGTGCGTTCTGCAAGTGCAGCGGATTTCGCGGCGTCGTGCTCTAACGATTCAATTTCCTCTTGGTTTGCCGTGGCATCGCTACGCGCCCAGTTCGCCTGCATTGCGGCAATGCGGCGTTCGACACTGCTTAATTCTGCGAGAGATGCAGCGTGCGACAGTTCCGCGACGCGCAACGCCCCTTCCGCCACAGTGACGGGATCACGTGATACGGTGAAACCCGGCTCAAGAAGAGCAACAGCCGCATCAAGCGGAGAAATCGAGACGTCGTGAAATGCCACAAGCGCATCGAACGTCACCAACTGAATCGCCCCGTCGCGACGGTCGACCGGTGTCCGCCATGCCAGAACCGGATCGCCGTTCAGCGACACGTTTATCAACGTATCGCGAGCCTGCACGCGAAAAGTATATTCGCGATTCAGTTCAATAGGTCGCGCCACGAGTGCTTCCGGCGGATACTCCCATTTTTTCCCGCGAAGAATGGCGGCATGAACTTTCGAACCTGCGTCTTGCGCACTGACGTAGACAAGTTGTTCAAAGTCATCCGTCGATGGTTCGGCCGTGGGATCGGCTGAATTGGAATCGAACGAAAGACAAACGCTGCGGTACTGGCTGCCGCCACGAATCGTGAACTTCATCGTGGCATCAAAATTTCGCGGTGGGGATGCAAGCCAGCGCAAGGCTGCGCGGTTCGGTCCGTCATTATTCTGTTCGAGATTACCGTCGGAAAGCTGCCATTCGCCACCAAATAATTTCCAGTGTTGTTCATCGAGGGATTCGAAGGTCGTATGAATCGACGGTTTATTGTCGTTGTCGGCCGCTTCTTTCGCAGCGGATTTGGACGACTCGGCTGCCTGATTCCGAACGGAATCAAGTGTCGCTCTCGCGGTGGCGACTTCCTTTTCGGTCGACTGAACTTTCTTCTTCGCGGCTTCGAGGTGGGCGTCGATCACCCACGGCCTTCGCGCCGTCTGCCAGGCGTCCGATGGCAGCGTCAGCGGTTCAATTTTCAATTCGGCGAAGTCGAAGATGGCGGGAACTCCCGGCGCGATGATCGTCGACGTGTCGGGAGACTTCTCCTGTCCTCGAATGAAACGATACGTCGGCGAATCGAGATGCCCATCGTACGGTCGAGGAATTCCATCTTTCGCCAAATTCGTTTCGCCGGGGACCGCGTCGATGCGAACGTGATATGGTTCGAAGAACGCACGCATCTTGTAAAAATCGTGCTGCGCAATCGGATCGAATTTGTGATCGTGACACTTCGCACAATTCATCGTCAACCCGAGAAACCCTTTGCTGACGTGCTCGACTGTCTCTTCCATCCACTGATTACGATTGAATAGAAAGTAATTTCTCGCGAGATAGCCACCCGCACGTAACTTGTCGAGATCGTTGGGATGCAACTCATCGGCGGCGAGCATCAGTCGGATCATTTGATCGTAGGGCAAGTCGGCGTTCAACGATTCAATCAGCCAGTCGCGCCAATGCCAGATATGTGGATGGCTGTTACGAAGTTGATCACCGAGCCCCCACCAGTCGCTGTACCGCCAGATATCCATCCAGTGACGTCCCCAGCGCTCGCCATACCGTGGATCGTTAAGGAGGCGATCGACGGCTCGCTCGTACCATTCGGGTGAATGATCGTTCTCGAATGCGGCGATCTCTTGTGCGGTCGGGGGCAGGCCGATCAAGTCGAGCGATAATCGACGGAGCAGAATCTCGCGCGACGCCTCGGACTGCGGTACCAGCCCGTGTGCTTCGTGCTTCGCGGCGAGAAATGCATCGATGGGATTTCGCACCCATTTGATATTAGCGACAGCAGGAACTTCAGGCCGAGTGACCGAGCGAAACGCCCAATGATCGCGCGGATCGGGTTCGGGCTGTTCCCCCTCCGGGGCGTGGGCTCCTTGATCGATCCAATGGCGAAGCAGGTCGATCTGTTCGGAAGTCAGTGCTTCTCCCTCGTGCTCAGGAGGCATCCGCAGCGCGATATCGGTGGCGGTGACTCGATCGAGCAGCAGGCTCATCGAAGAATCGCCGCGTACGATGATGGAACCCGAGTCTCCGCCACGGACCATGAGGTCGACGGAATCAAGGCGTAGGTTCGATTCCTGTTTGAGGGCGCCGTGACACGAGAAACATCGTTCTCGAAACATCGGCTTGATTTTCGTGGCATAAACGTCCGCATCGTCATCGGCCTGACATGATTTCGCCGTCCCATACACCGTCAGGAGCACTAGAAAAATGGAACTGATCAGAGATCGTGTTAACATAAGTCAGCCGGACCCCTGCTGGTTCAAATGTCGCCGTGAAGATACGGGCAATGACATCTGGTGAATTTGTGACATAGTACCATTAACGATCATACCTATTGCGCGCAATGGGCGTCTCTGTTTTGTACACAATTGACTGACGATTCACAATCATTTTCTGATGATCCCAGTGCGAACTTCATCAAAGCGAGGTCCGGCGCTAGACCCACCTGATCGGATCGTGTAGAACAGGCTGCTTCTCTTCCGACGAGCGTTCATCGTCGTCGTTCTTGCCCGTCGTGTTCGGTTGGTGCGAGTCGGTTTATGTTTGTGGATTTCGCGATCATATCGGGGTTGCTGGTCGCCGCTCACCTGATGCGGGCAACCGTGAAATGGCTTCAATCTCTGTTTATTCCTGCGCCGATTATTGCAGGGCTTCTGGGGTTGTTGGGGAGCGAGCAAGTCTTGGGCATTTTGCCTTTCAGTACGTCATTGGAAGGCGAGTTACATGTCGTCAACATGACGTCGTACCCCTCGTATCTCGTGGCTATCCTTTTCGGATCACTATTTATCGGATATCGGCCGCAGCGACCGGCATTTCGCACGATTATTCGTGAAACCGGGGATACGTTTTTCTACAATCTGGCAACCGCTGCGGGGCAATTCGGCTTTGCGCTGTTGTTCGGCGCACTGGTCCTGGCACCGCTGTACCCCACGTTGAACCCTGCTTTTGCCATTATGATGCCGGCGGGTTTTGTCGGCGGACACGGAACAGCGGCGGTCATCGGCGACATTCTCGATAAAGCGGGATGGCACGAAGCACTGTTTTTACGAGGTGGTCTTGCTACAATCGGTTTGTTATCGGGGCTATTCGGCGGAATTCTGCTGATCAATATCGCCACGCGCCGCCATTGGACCCGACTGGTCAAATCTCCGCACGAATTACCCGAGAGCCTGCGCCGGGGATTTTTGACGGCGGACGAACAGACGTCGATGGGCCGGCAGACGGTCAGTTCGATTTCTCTCGATCCTCTAGCGTGGCATTTCGGCCTGGTGATGTGTGCCTTCGGCGGTGCGATGCTCATCGATATGGCGGCGAAGCCCTTGCTGCAAGGAGGCGCACAAGGGATTACGCTTCCTCTGTTCGCATTGGCAATGCTTGCAGGAGCGTTGATCCAATTCGTGTTGAATCGCATAGGGCTCGGTGAATCGGTCGACCGTGAAGTCGTCGTCCGCATCGGGTCAACTGTTTCCGACTACCTGATTGCGTTCGGTGTAGCGTCGATCAGTCTGAAAGTCGTCGTCGACCATGCTCTGCCATTGACGATCATGTCACTGTTCGGAATCGTGTACTGCGTTGCCATGCTGTATTTTCTGAGCCGGCGAATCTTTCATAACTACTGGTTCGAACGAGGAATCTTCGTTTACGGCTGGACGACAGGAGTTGTGGCTATCGGCATTCTACTGTTGCGGATTGTCGATCCCAAATTTCAATCACGCACACTCGAAGATTACGGCGTGGCTTATCTCGGGATGGCACTTTTCGAAATCACAATGATGATCGTGATTCCCCTCCTGGTCGTCAAAGAAATGAACCTCGCGTTATCGGCAGTGTTAATCGGCGCCTTCGTGATATGCCTGTCATTATCCGGACTGATCATCGGGTGGTTTAATGCTCCCCGCGATGCCTTTCGCCCCGGTGAAGAACAGCCGGAGGAGTCGAAATCATGAGCCGGCATCTCGATCAGTGTTCGGTCGTGATGTTCTCCACCGCCGAATCGGTGACGCGCGATATCCTCGGAAACATACCGTCGTGGTTGATCGTCACGTTTTATCTTCTGGTCATGGCCGCGTGCGGAATCGCCTGCACAGGATTCTTGTATCGGCTGTTTTCTGTACATCTTAAAGGGGCTTCCGACCAAACTGATGTCGTCGTCTCGTGGCGTGGGCGGCTGGCTTCCGTATGTTCGTATATAGTGCTACATCGACAGCTGCTGCGCGATCGTTATGCGGGGTTTGCGCACCTGCTCACCTTATACGGTTTCGTGATCTTGTTCATCGGTACGGTGTTGGTGTTTCTGGAACATCAGACACCTCTCCACTTTTTTTATGGACGGTTCTATCTCGTCTCGTCACTGATAATCGATCTTGGCGGGGTCGCCTTTCTTGTCGGCCTGGGAATGTTCCTCTGGCGGAGAATGGTTGCCGGCAACGTACGTATTCTGCGCGAATGGTGGGTCACGACGCTTGTTGTAACGCTACTTGGAATCGGCCTCTCGGGATTCGCCGTCGAAGCGACTCGAATTGCCCAAGATTTTCCGGAGTTCGAAATCTGGAGCGTTGCCGGATACTCGCTGGCAAAGACCTTCGCCGCTGTCGGCATTCGTGGCGAAACCGCAGCGGCATGGCATCGGTTCAGCTGGTCGCTGCATGCCGTGTTATGTATCGCGTTTTTCGCGTTGTTGCCGTGGCGGTTTTTCAGTCATATGGTGTATTCGCTCGTCAGTTGGACGCTCCGATCCACGGCACCGAAATCGCAACTGACGACCATTGCAATACCGTACGACAGAGGTCAAAAACCTCCCGGGGTGACTCACTGGAATGAATTTACATTCCGCGATCTTCTGCAAATTGACGCCTGCACCACGTGCGGACGATGCAACGATGTCTGCCCCGCTCACGCAGCGGGGAAGCCGCTTACACCGCGAGAGATCGTTCTCGGAGTGCGAACGGCGATAAACAGTCGGCATACAAATGGCAACGATCTGGCACCATGGATTGCCGATAATGCACTCTGGTCGTGTACCACCTGTGCCGCCTGCAACGACGCGTGCCCTGTCGGTATCGATGTGTATGGAAAGATCATCGATCTGAGACGCGGTCGCGTGGAATCCGGACTCATCCCTGATGCCGCAGAAACAGTCTTCGAGAACTCGGCGGTGGATGATAATCCATTTCAGAAATCAAATGACGATCGCATGAATTGGGGACAAGGGCTCGCGATTCCTGTCGCCGCCGAGCAAGAACAGATCGAATTGTTATACTGGATCGGCTGCTCGGGATGTTTTGATCCTGAAGGTCAGTCGGTCTCGCGGGCAATGATCAAAATTCTCAATCATCTCGGCATTCGATATCGCGTGCTCGGAAAGAACGAACGTTGTACGGGTGACCCGGCCCGCCGCATGGGAGAAGAAGGGTTGTTTCAGCAGATGGCTCTGCGGAATCTCGACCAATTCCACAAACATAGTGTGAAGACCGTTCTCGTGCATTGCCCGCATTGCTTCAACACCTTCCGGAACGAATACCCCGCACTCGATCGCGCGTTAAACCGCTCGTCCGCCGAGATCGACGTCGAGCATCACAGTCAATTTCTCGCGCGCATGATCGCCGAGAAAAAACTGTCGTTGCCGCGAGAAACTTCAGATACGCTGACGTTTCACGATCCCTGTTATCTCGGACGAGGCAACAACGACGTCGAGTCGCCACGAGAGGTCTTGTATGCACTGGGAGGAACGACTGTCGTTGAGATGGAGCACAACCGTCGCAACTCGGCATGTTGCGGCGCGGGGGGGGGATCGTTCTGGCTCGACGTACGTGGCGACGATCGCAGCGAAAACATCCGCATTCGCGAAGCCGAAGCATCAGGAGCCTGTACGCTGGTAACCGCTTGCCCTTTCTGCAAAACGATGTTAGAAGCAGGGCGGACGCAAACAGAGGGAGAATCGGACTCTCGGACTATTAAACGTATCAAAGATCTGGCGGAACTGATTGTCGAAGCCGAAGGACTTTAGCATATGTCGACGGTGGCAGTGATCATCGGATCGGAAATTCGAGAACGGGGCGGACGGTTCCTTTCGCGATCAGACCGTGCCGCCGTGCATATCGCACTCAATCGGCCGGCGTGCTCGGTTGTGGCATTCAGCATCGAGCCCGATGACTACGCCGAGCAATATGCACGGGCGGCGGGCGTTTCCACCGTCGAATTGCTGGAATCCGATCACCCCTTTAAATTTGATTTAACGATTGTCGGTCAGGGTGTCGTGACCCGATTCGGAGACATCGATCCCGCACGAATCGCGGCATCGCAAGAGCCGCTCTGGTGTTCGACGTGCTCGAGATACAACCGATCGCGGGGCGCGACGCCATCCGTGTCGTGCGCGATGCCGGTAAAGGTGCACGCGAAGTTCTGTCGGTCTCATTACCGGCGGTGTTGGTGGTGGCAGGGAACGTTCCAAAGCCGGCGTACGTTTCGCGGTATCGACTGGCGGCAGTCGAAGTTCCTGCCCGTCCCGATACTGCTGCACGGACGGAATCGATAGAGATGTCGTCGTGGGAGCCGATACGCCCACGCGCTCGAACACATATTCGGTCGAACGCAAATGCCGTTTCATCGTCCGATCGAATGACTCAGGCATTCGGGAACGTGAGTTCGGTCTCATCGTCGTCGAACGCTTCCGAATCGTTGATCGAAGATGACCCCGCGACATGCGCCCAACACTTAATGCGTTATTTGCGACATCACGGTTTTATAACGGGCAGTAAAGAGGCCGAACGGGGTAACGTACCAACGACGGTTATGCAGACGCCAATCGACGCTCCGTCACGCCCGCATGTCGAACCGGCTCTGGTCCGATCTCGGTGGCCGATTCCCCTCGGAAGTAGTGCCCCAACACGCGGTTATCGGCGACCGAAACGGCTGACAGAGTTGTCGATCGCATCGGCCGCATCCGACCGGGCTCCGCGCCTTCTCGACCCGGATAGTCGACGAACCGAAAACCTCAATTCAAGTCGCCGGCGCAGGCCGACAAAGCTTGTGGATTCCGATCTACATAATCCATCATCGAAAAAATGATCATGTGACATCAGGAAGCAGTTATGCCGGAGTTTCAGTATCTGTTCACGCCGATCAAGATCGGGCCGCGCGACGTCAAGAATCGCATCTGCTGCAGCGCTCATGCCGATGCCCTCGCCTCCGACGGCATGCCCGCCGATAAAGAACGCCGGTATTATGAAGAGAAAGCCAAAGGCGGCGTTGGATTCATGATGTGCTTCGGGTCGGCGAGCGTGCATCCAACCAGCACCGCCCGCGACTGGAACGGCGTTGAACTGTTCGAAGACCGCGTGATCCCCTATCTCGAACAATTCAGCACGACGATGCATCAATACGATGTGCCGGTGGTCGCACAGATCACGCATCGAGGCCGCCGCGGCCGTAGTATCGACCTGTGGAACCGCATGTATTCCCCGAGCGACGTTCGCGAGCCGAATCACCGCGAGAATCCGCATGTGATGGATCATGCGATGATCGATGAATTCGTCAAAGCGTTCGCTGATACCGCCGGACGACTGAAGCAAGGGGGATTCGATGGTTGCGAGGTGATGGCGAGCCATTGCCATTTGATCGACCAGTTCTGGACAAAGAACGTCAACCAACGAACCGATGAATACGGAGGAGATCTGGCAAACCGTTTGCGATTCGGGATTCGTGTGCTCGAAGCCGTTCGCGAACGTGTCGGTAGCAACTTCATTGTCGGCATTCGCGTTACCGGTGACGACTTTATCGACAAGGGACTCGACAGTTCTCAAATGCAAGAGATTTGCAGTCATTTGAACGGGCTCAAACTCATAGACTATTTCAACGTCATCGGCGGCACTGCCGAAACGTTTCTCGGTGAAGCGGCCGCCGTGCCCAATATGTCATTTAAGTTGGGTTTGTATTCACAACTCGCGGCAAATATTCGTAAAGTCGTTGACGTGCCGGTGATCGCCACCGGTCGGATCGTCGACCCGGTGCAGGCCGACAAGATGATCGCCTCCGGTGAGACCGATTTGTGCATTATGAATCGTGCGCTGATTGCCGACCCGCATATGCCGAACTGTAAACACCGGTCAGAAAATGTAGCACCCGTCGGAGCAAAAACGTAGCGCTGCTTCTGAGAGGTTCGCCCGAGTGTGGTCGTGCTTCGGACGAAGGTGGGGTCTCTTTATTCCTTCGGCGAATTCGCCGAGCCGCTTGAGCGTTTCGTGCGGCGACGCTGTGCATCCCGTAATCGGTAACTGTCCCCGGTCGTTTCCAGGATGTGACAGCGGTGGGTCAATCGGTCGAGCGTCGCACCTGTCAGACGCTCGCTTCCCAGCACCTCGGTCCAGTTCTCGAACGGTAAGTTCGTCGTCACGATCAGACTCAACCGCTCGTACGCCGTGCTGATCACATCGAACAGCAGCTCCGAACCGAGTTTACTCGCCGGGACGTAACCCAACTCGTCCAGGATCAACAGATCGAGCTTCGACAGTTGTCGTTTCAGACGTGTCAGCTCCCGATCTTCGCGGGCTTCCATCAGTTGAGTGATCAACTCGGTCACCTGAAAGAACCGCACCCGTTTCCCCTGACCGCAGGCCGCGATCCCCAGGGCCGTCGAGAGGTGCGTCTTGCCTGTCCCGGAGTTCCCGACCAGCAGGATGTTCTCCCGCTTGTCGAGGTACTCGCCGCGCATCAGTTCGGCAACCAGCAGTTTGTTGACCGAGGGCTGGGCTTTGAAGTCAAACGTCTCCAGCGTCTTGTACGTAGGGAACTTCGCCGCTTTCAGTCGCCGCTCGGACGCGCGCCGTTCCCGGTCGATCAGTTCCAGTTCACATAACTGCAACAGATAACCCAAGTGATCGACGTTGTCGGCAGCGCAGCGACTGGCGACTTTCTCGCACTCACCGAGCATCGTGGGTAATTTCAAACTCTTCAAGTGGTGCTGCAACAGAACCACGCTTTTGGTCTCTTTCTTCGTCATTGTTTAGCCTCCGACTAACAGGGATTGGTAAGCAGACACATCGGTCTGTCCGACCTGAACCAGTTTCAGGTGCGGACGTCCATCCAGACAGAACAGGGTGGTCGGGGATTCCTGCTGAAATTCCAAGATCAAGCGAATCGCGTCCGCACTGGTCACTCCGATTTCCAGACCGTGCTCCACAGCCCGCTTCAGAGCGGAGACCGGATGGCGTTCCAGCAACCTCAGCACTTTGATGAACTCACGAGTTCCCGGTCCCTCGAGCGTGGCTTCGAGGCGACGCCTCAAAATTCCGAAGCAGACCGGCAACTCCCAGTCTTCCAGCGGACACGCGTGATCGAAGCCACCCGGCTTGCGTTCCAGCAGCGCCAGATAATGCACGGGATCGAAGAAACAGTGCTGTTTACCCCAATACCGCTCGTGGCACGCGATCAACCGGTCCTCGAAGATGAATCGCACTTCATCGATCGTGGCGACGATCGTGATCTGGCGATGCGCGTATTTCGTGGGGACCGAATAACTGTTGGTGTCGAATCGCACCAGCGACAACGAATCGGCATTCGCCTGACCGAGACGGCATGCCTCGAAGGTCTGCTTCGGCAAGGGCCGCAGGAAACGGGTCCGTTCCTCTTCCAAGAGTGTCTGCTTGGGAGCGGGCTTCCCTCGAAGTTGACGGACCAGATCGTGCTGGCAATGCTCGATCAGCTGACTGTTCAGAGTCTCCAACGCGGCGACTCTCGGCACGGGAACTAAGAAGTTCCGGCGGGCGAAGTCCAGCAATCGCTCGACGTGTCCCTTTTCGTTGGGTCGTCGCACGAGGCAGAAATGGTCCTCAAACAGGAAGTGGCTTTTGAGCCGCAGGAACTCAGTGGTCACTTTCCTCTCACGGTGGCCGACGATGCGAGCCACGGCGATCTTCAAGTTGTCGTAGCTGATCCGGGTGGGGACACCGCCGAAGAACTCGAACGCGCGACGATGCCCTTCCAGGAACGATTCGGTACATTCCCGGGGAAAGGCTTGAATGAAAATCGCATCCGAGTACGGCAGCGTCATCACGAACAACGCGACTTTGTCCTGTACTCCGTTGAGCCAGACATCGGCATAGC
>JAQCEJ010000213.1 GCA_027618475.1 Planctomycetota bacterium
CGATGTTAAAATGCGATCCATTGCGAGCCTGGAGTGTCTCCCGGCTCAACCCATATGGGAAATGTCGGTTGAGGCTTTGGGCCGTCAAATGATCGATGACCGTCGAATCAAACGGCGGAAACGCGGGACGCATCGCGCGAAATGCGATGTCACCCACGACGACAAACAGCTCTACGATGACGAGTATTTGTACGATACGCACGCTTTTTATCACAGGCTCTCCCCGCGGTTCAACCACACGTCGATTCCTCCGCTCGAAACTCGCGGATGCATCACATTGAGTCGGCCGGTGACGATGTCTGCCGCTCGATCACCGTCGACGTCTCCGCATGCCACGGTCACCAGTTGTGTCGGTTCAATGGCAATTCGCCACGCCCTGAACGATTGATGTCCGTCGTTTTCCAACCAGATTAAACTTGCTCCTTGTGGATACGTTTGAGCATTGAGCATGCTTACCAGCACAACGTCGATATCACCGTCGCCATCGAGATCGGCAGCATCCGCTGCGTATGTTCCGCCGAACTGCGCGATGCGGTGCGTTTCGAACGTCCAGTTTCCCTTGTTTTCCAGCCACAGACATCCGTGGTAAGGTTGCGGTGTGGCGAATTGATCTTCGAGATCGTCTCCGACAGGAAGAATGAGGTCGACGTCGCCGTCACCGTCCAGATCGGATTTCACCAGCCCTGCGCTACCGATGTCAAAATTCACCGTAAAAAATAGTCGCCGCGAACGAAACCGTCCGTTACCAAGATTTTCAAATCCCCAGACTTCCTCTTCCTCCTGCGAAAACACCGTTGCGATGTCGAGATCGCCGTCTCCGTCGAAATCTGCTACGGGGAGATGAATCGCTCCCGGAGCTGAGAGCAGTTCGTGGTCGCGAAAATAGCCATCGCCGAGGTTTTCCAGCCACAGAATCGAGCCTCGCGCATAGCCAAAAACGGCGACTGCCAGATCCCAATCACCGTCGCCGTCAAAGTCGCCGGGCTGAACGTCGGCGACGCGTTGAACATCGTCGAGAAGAATTCGTTTTGTGAACTCGATATTGTCACCGTTGTTTTCGAGCAGAACCACTCTCCCGATGACGCCGTCATCGGGAGAGATATTTCCCAGAACCGCGACGACGACGTCGAGATCGCCGTCGCGATCGAGGTCAACGACTGAAGCATGTGCCGGGGCGACCAGATCGTTCCCCAGCACGCGGGACGTCCATTCGCCGGATGCGGTTTGGAGGTACAAGATCACGGAATTCGACCGGGCGTCGCAGGCAAGGATGTCGTTTCGGCCGTCAACGTCAAAATCAACAATCGTGACATTCGTGAACCGCGGAACGAATTCGCGAGGCATGGCGAGTGTGGTCGCTTCAAACGACCTGCGTGACTGCAAAAATTCGACCCCGTCTCGATTAATCTCGATTTGAGGAGCCGTTCCCAAAGCTGGCAAATGGGGACGAATTGCCAAAGCGGCGATCGGAATAATGACTGCCGCCAGGCCCCATCGGAGAAGCTGGTAGAAATAATCTGACATCGGAAACTTTCTACAAGCAGTTTCATAACCCTCCAGACGGCGGGTAATTCCGGGTAATTTGGACGATTATTCCGTCGCCAACCGGGTTATGAATCCAGTTCTAAATTCCTTCCAACCCAGGTCACACTTAAGTTGCAGCAACTCGATGCAGAAGGAATTGGAGTGATTGTCTGCTCGTGGTAGTCTATTACACTTGTGGGCGTGATTCCATGACCAGATTGCACAGACATTTTAGTAATAAGAACTACGACTAGTCTCGACTCGGAAGAGAGCAGAGTGCCGTTGCTGACAGCTTTGGGTCAGTCCGGGTCCCCTGATTCACGTTCAGCGGCATCGCTCCGAATTCAATCGTGCCACAGCTCTGCGAGCCGTGAAAAATGATACGGGGTCGTCGCCGATGCGATTGATGCTTCTGCATGTGGAGAAGTGGCTGCAGTATCTCGCGAACACTCGGCCGTCTCAATCAGGATATCGCTTCGCCCGAGGTGAAGCCACGGGCCAACCCGCACATTCCCCTGTTTTCAAAGTCCTGCTCTTTGTGTCGTTTTACAAGGCGATACAATAAGACGTGGCTCCAATGTATTCCATTTCACAGAAGATCAACCATCAGGCGATCACAATACGAGGCGTGAAGTTCTGTTGGATTCTGCAGGGGGGAATCGAGATGACCGACACGAACGAGCATCTGTCGACAGATACACCTCAAGTCAATCCACCTTCAGAAACCGTTCCGAAGTGCGGTGCTCGGCGCACTTGGAAGGAATTCCTGGCTATTGCCGTCTTATTGTCGATTATTGGCGGCGCGGGTTGGGAGATATGGAGACTGGAAAAAGAGGACAACGAACGACGCCGGGGGGGTGGTCCCGGGGCTCTACATAGGCAGGCTGTGCTTGATTTTGATATGACCGACGTTGCCGTTCAAAGGGAAGAAATCCTCAACGGTGGACCGGGCAAAGATGGCATCCCTTCCTTGAGTCATCCCCCATTCATCCCAGCCGAGAGTGCGAAATATCTCAAACTCGACGAGAGGATAATCGGCGTTGCTCTGGGTGATGATGTTCGCGCCTATCCGCTTTCGATTTTGAATTATCACGAAATAATCAACGACACCGTCAACGAGACTCCCGTGGCTGTGACGTACTGTCCACTCTGCGATTCCGCTGCCGTCTTCGATCGTCGTACCCCACTGGGAGAGCGCGAATTCGGTGTCTCTGGCTTACTCTATAACAGCAATGTGCTGATGTTCGACCGCGAGGGTGAACCCGATAGTCTGTGGTCACAGGTGAAAACAGAGGGGATCTCGGGACCGGCAATCGATAAGAACCTCAAGGCGTTGCCTCTTGAACTGACGACCTGGAAAGACTGGATGAGCCGATATCCTCAGACGCAGGTCATGTCCAGCGAAACCGGCCACAGTCGTGACTATCAATTGAGCCCCTATGACCATTACTTCAATAGTCCCGAGTTGATGTTTCCCGTGAAACTCACCGATGATCGATTTCCAAAAAAGTCCCGCATGATCGGCGTGTGGACTGAGAACACGTTTCGCGCTTATCCGGAATCTCTCTTTAGCGAAGAATTGACGCGGATCGATGACGAAATGAATGGAAAAAAGATTGCCATCGAATACCAGGGCCAGCGCTCACTAACTTCCTGAGCCGGTGAGGGTTTGGAGCAGAAAGTCGTTGTTCCATCCGCAACAGCGTCGTTTCATG
>JAQCEJ010000016.1 GCA_027618475.1 Planctomycetota bacterium
AAGAGTCAAGGGGAAGTAGGGGTTGGGGGCTGGGGGCTGGGGTGGATGTCAATCGAATCAGAGGTGTTCCATTTGCCCGACTCTTTGCTAATTCATCCCTAACCCCCAACCCCCATTCCCCAACCCCATATTCACACCGCCGTATGTGTCCATTTGCCGAAGCGATAGTAGGTTCCGGAGATGATGGCTCGCATGAGGACGTCGCAGCACATGCCGAGCCAGGCACCGATCAGTCCCATTTCCAGATGAATTCCGCAGACATAGGCGACAGGCAGACGGACGCACATGACACAGACCAGCGTGATCCACAACGGTGCTCGCGTTTGACCGGCCCCGCGCAGCGAAAAAACGTAAATGATCCCTGCCACGAGCGGCAACTGAAAAAACGCCAACATCCGAAACGCCGGTGTCCCGGCTTCGCTGACTGCCGCGTCGTGATGCATGAAATCGTATAGCGGCTTCGCTGCGACGAAAAAAACAACCGTTAAACAAAGTGCCATGACGCCGCACTGTCGGACCGCTTCGTGTGCGATGGTTCTTGCCCGTTCGATGCGAGCCGCTCCCAACGCCTGACCGATCAGTGTCGCTGAGGCGTGCCCCCAGGCGCTCGCCGGGAGATACGAAATCGCCTCAATCTGAATTCCCACCACATGGGCAGCAAACACTGCACTATTCATGTCCCCTTTGGCCAATCTCGCGATGATCATCAAGAACAAAAAATGTCCCAGCCACATAATCATGCCGTCGATACCGGCAGGAATCCCGATTCTCAAAATACGGCGAATGTCGACGCGATCGAAACGCAGCCAGGGGGGAGTGAGCTTCAATCCGCTGACGCCGCGTTTGAGCGCGACGAGCATCAGCACTCCGCCGGTGAGCCGCGCGAGAACCGTTCCGGCGACAATGCCGTCCAATCCCAACACCGGCCAGGGACCGATCCCGAATACGAAGGCGGGGGAAAAGATCATATTCAGCACATTGACCAGGCCGAGAATCCACATCGGGGTGCGTGTATCGCCGACGGCACGCAGCGACGCGGCGGCAACGAGACTGATCGCCGTCCCGATGTATCCGCAGGCGTCGATTCGCATGTAATGGCTGACGATCTCGGCTTCGCGGCCGCGAATTTTAAGAAGCGGCAGCAGCAGATCGATGCCGAAGAAAATGAAAATCCAACCCAGCAGGCCCGCAACAAGCGACAGCAACAACGCCTGATGAGTGAGTCTCCGGGCGGCGTCAAATTCGCCGGCACCCCAGTGCCTGGCAACAATTGCACCGGTTCCCGTTCCCACCAGGCTGAACATGATCGCCGCGAGCCAACTGACATACGCCGCGATGCCGATCGCCACCGTCGAGAGCGAATCGATGCGTCCCGAGAGATAGGTATCGAAGAAGCCGACGCAGAAGACGAGAAGCTGTTCCAGCAGAACCGGCAATGCGAGTCGGAACAAAGTCGGACGAATCGGATCATCGATCAGCGTCGAGCGAAACGGAGGGTCAACCGGTCTTTCGATCGATTCCTCGACTGCCTTGTCATCCGACGTCGGCTCTTGATTGGGAAATGTGGTCAAGAGTCGAATTTCCCGTCTACAGAGCCAGTTGAGATAACGTCGTGCCATTGCGGCGTCATGCCGCACACCAATTCCATAAGGCGGCGATTGTCACGCATGTGACGCAGTGAAGTCAATCGTCGGTATCGGTCGACTCGTTTTCGATTGATGAATCGCCCCCCCGATCATCGATCAATGGGATCCCTAATTGCAGGAGTTGATACCGCACCAATCCGGCGACTTCGTGGCAAAAAGGGTGTACGGGTCCGAAAGCCAGCCAGTTCGATTGACGGCCGATGTCGAGGCTGCAGAATGACCACGACGCAGCATTCGAACGGTTGCGACGATGTCGCTTCGATCCGGTATGAGATCTCATATCATGGGATCGAATGGTAACTCCTGTAACCGCCGATGAACTCCAGGTCTTTCGACGGCGAAATGGTCCACTGGTAATCTGCTGCACCACGTGTTCGCGATTGATACCAATTGTGACATTCAATCGCGATATCAGGAACGCGAATACGAACGGTAAGAAGAACATCACCCCCAAGGGTATCAGAAACAAGATCGGAAAATCCTGACCCGCTGCAACGTTACCCACGACAACTGCGAGAAAAATCAACATGCCTGTGGCAAATAATCCCATAACAGTCGTTACGAGTTTTAAGACCATCTTAAACGTCGACGAGGGAATAAGGGGAAAGGAAAATACCAGTTCATCCGCTCGGTTTTCAGTGACGGTCAACAAAGACCCGGGGGAAAGTTCTTCGGGCGAGATCTCTACTGCATCGATCGTCTCCTGTCTTAATCCTGGTACCGATCCGGAAGGTGTTTCGAGTTGCTTATAACCGACATGCTCGTTGATGATCTTCAGCAGTGCTTCTTTTTCGGCGTCCGACAGCGACGTCCCGAATTTCAGCGACTCGTCACCTGAGACAATGGCGACGGCGTAAACCGGTTGATCGTTCTGACGATACGATTCGACCAACTCGGCCCTCGCTCCTGCACTTAATGTGATTTCCTTAAGCGATTGATATCGGAACAGCGTCTTCTGCATCACGGCCCGGCCGGTTTCCAGCAGCAGCATTGTTCTCGTATATTTGAGAGATATACCGAAGATGAGAACAATCAGCCCGACCAGAAAGAAGATTCCAAAAAACGGAATTAGTAACCAGAGTTCGACATTCTGATTCTGTCCCCCGGCGAACAGAAAACCCGAGGCGACCGCCAACACGATGCCGTTCCAGAAGATGGCGAAGAACAGGAGAAAACCGGCCGCTCCACTTTTTCCCGGCGGGATTTGAAGTACCAACTGCCCCGGATCGGGTGCGAGTACAACAATTCGGCTTCCGGCAGGGAGTTCATGCCGGCGACGAGAGTCTTTTTCTGTTCGACCCGGCGATACTTCCTGCACAGTGGTCGATGGCAGACGATTTATCAGGTCGCCGAAATCAGTACCGCAAAACGGACATGATTCGGGTCGTGACGCCGGAACGGCACCGAGTTCAATTATCGCCTGACATCCGGGACACGTCAGTTCAGATTTCATACCTGCACGTCCTTGTGCCGAGGTTCCTCGATAGAATCGATCAACGGCTCTACGTCAAGAAACCGTCGGCACGCAGCAGATCGATTGCCTGTGATACGGCGGCGGCGGCAACGGCGATATCTTCCGGCGTGTGACACGCGCTGACCATTGCTCCCCAACCGAAGAAGTCGACCCCGCCGATCATCGATGCCGCCCTGAAGGCGTGCAACAATTTCGTGTCGTACGAGCGGTCGAGTTTTTTGAAATCGTTATCGTAGGGAATAAAATCATCACTCTCAGGACGCGGGCCATTGTACTCGGGAATGATCTTCACCGACGAGAAATCACCATATGACACCCAATTGAGATCCTTCTTTTCGAAGACATCGTTGAACGCCCGGCGAAGGTCGCGGGCTCGTTCGTTCGCCAGTCGAGAAGGTTCGCCGGTCGCTACGGCTTCGAGCACGGCACATCCCGCTGCTGCTGAGAGCGGGTTGGCGTTGTATGTACCAGGATGCTTCATCTTCTTACCGTGTGGATTGTCGAAGGCGATCGCTTCAAGTAAATCGGCACGACCGGCCAAACATCCGCCGGGAAGTCCACCCGCGAGGATTTTCGCGAGAGTTGTCATATCAGGAACAATACCGAATTCTCCCTGCGCTCCGCCGGGATGCACGCGGAAACCGGTGATGACTTCGTCGAAGATCAGAATCACATTCTTTTTCGCGGTCAATTCTCGCAAACCCCGCAGGAATTCACCGCGCATCGGTACAACACCCCAGCGTCCACCGGTCCCTTCGACGATCACACACGCAGGCTGATGTTCATCAATCGCCTTTGACGTCGCTTCCAGATCGTTCGGAGGAACGATCACTAAATCGCCGTCGGTGCCGGATGTCACACCAGGCGTCGAATACACGCCAGTGTCGTGAGGCGGTTCGGCGGCGGGAGCTAATAAGTCATGCCAGCCGTGAAAATGTCCGGCGAATTTAATGACTTTGGACTTGCCGGAAACTATTCTCGCCACGCGGAGCGCCATGAGCGTCGCTTCGGTGCCGCTATTTGTGAAGCGGAGGCGTTCTGCAGAAGGAATGAGCTTCTGGACCCATTCACCCCACTTCAATTCGAGTTCATGACATGCGCCGAAATGAGTTCCGAGGGCGGCCTGCTTCTGAACGGCCTCGACCATCGCCGGGTAACTGTGACCGAGAATCAACGAACCATGCCCCATCCAGAAATCGACGAGTTCGTTACCGTCGACGTCGGTTTTACGCGACCCTTTTGCCGACTTGATATACGGTGGAAACGGTTTCAGAAACCGGCCGTCATGCGTCACGCCGTTGGGAAAGATTTGCTGTGCTCGTTCAGCGAGTCCCTCCGAGCCGCGAAATTTATCACGAAATTGGGATTCGATGGCATTTGTTAAGGTCTGGCTCATGGTGCGTCCTGAAGAGAATCGTCGATCAGCAATGTTGCGGTTAAAATTGAAACGATTGAACGTTGAAATTCATTTGGAAATCGGAATGTTGAAATCACCCGCCATATCGCGCCACATCGAGTGGACGTGGTTGGCGTTGTTCTGCGTGTTGTTGTATTCGATCAGAAACGTCGGCCCTTGCACGCGGTAATTGTGCGGTTCGTTGAGTTCCTTGCCACCCCACCAGGCGAAATGGATCGCACCGAGACCGGCCGCGTCGATTTCCATCCGTCGCCGTTTTTCGATGTCGCCCGGCATGTTTTTCAGGTATTCGTTCAGCAACTCGACGAGCAACGCCTGCTGATCTTTGCTCATCTTAGCATAGGTCAATCCGACGGCGTCATCGATCGAAGGTTGAACTTCTCCCGGTGTTCGTACTTCTTCAGGTGGCTTTTCATCAATGTATGCCACTTTCAACTGCTCGGAGGAACAAAGTTTAAGCACCTGTCTCGCGATATCTTCCTCGGGGCCGAGCACGCGAATCTGGCGATTGAGTCCGGCATCGATCGTGCCGGGGTTCGCACCGAAGAACTCCGGCGTGCTCGCAACGACCTCGCCGTCGGTGATCGTATAATTCAGCGAGATATGGTGTCCTTCCAGGCGCCAGCCCCATGTTCCCTTATCGGTAGGCGTCCCGAAGATCGAAAGATAATATTTTTTCGGATCGCGGCGTTCGCGGCGGACGTCGCGTTCGCCCCCTTCGAGCAGGTACAAGACTTCTTCGAGGCTCATCACGTTGATCGTTTGGTCGTAACCGGCGGTCGAGAGTCCGCTGTTGATGAAACGGTGAGCCGCTTTGAGCGCGTCGCCGTCGATGTCGCGGAGCGGCAGGCCTTTTCGTTCGCGGGGAATGAAATGCCAGTTCAGCCGCTCGGGGTCGTCGTAAGCAAATGACGCCTGTTTCTGCTGCTCTTCTGTTAGCTGTGCCAGAAACGACTCAGCGGCAATTTTCATCGACAGTCCCGATGGCTGTTCGTTGTTTGCCTTCGCCCATAACAGAGCACCGCAAACCGTTAACACACAGCCGGTGAGGAAGAATCGTCTCATGGTCAAGCCTTTGTATGGTTCAATCCGTGTTCGTTCAACAGTAGCAAGTCATCCCGGAGGCCAGGTCAGCGTTCGTCCGCCGAGGAGATGGACGTGCAGGTGGTCGACGCTTTGGCCGCCGTCCGGCCCCGCGTTAATGATTGTCCGGAATCCGCCCCCGAGTTGCAATTGAACGGCGAGTTCCCGGGCAACGAACAGCAGATGGCCGAGCAGTGGTACATCTGACGCGGTGGCATCGGCAAGCGATGGTATTTCTCGTTTGGGAATGATAAGCACGTGCGTGGGCGCCTGCGGATTGATATCGCGAAAAGCGAGACATTGCTCGTCTTCGTAGACGATATCCGCAGGGATTTCACGGTCGATGATTTTTTTGAAGATGGTCATAGTTTGATATCCAACAATGGATCAGCGATGGTGACACACCTCGCGACTCGCGTTCTCTGTATGGGAAAATATCAAAATCAAGATCATTTCTCAATTCAGTGTAACGATCAGCGAGATGACGACATCGCCATCTTCATTCTGCTGGATGTTCCTCATGAACAAGACCTGCGGACGAAGGTGCCCGCAGGTCTTGAATGAAAGTAAACGAATCGTTTGTGTAATCGCAATGCGTTGCGATCAGCAAGTAATCGTACCTTGAATGAGTTCTATAGTACGCGATTCAATGAAAAAACAATTTGATGTATTGTCGAGATACCAGACAACGAACCGCCTCTGTACCGGATTCAACGGCCTGGTGTCGATTTTTACTTTCCAAATATTAGTGGCTGTTTCTGTCAACTGTTGAGCGACATTGCCGGGGGGACCGGATGTGATGGGTGCGAGTGGAATCGACGTTGCCCCCGCCATAAGACACATGGCCCAAACAGCCGATGGACTTACTCCGTTTTGATCTTTTATAATTGAAGAATCGACTTCAACACAAAATTCCCATCCGTCCATCGGACCTGGTGGTGTTGACATGTTTTTCTTGGCGTTTGGCTTTGGGCCCGGCTGTACGATACTCATTACTCTTTCCCTTTAGTTGTAAACCATGTTGCATTCTCAAACCTGAACGCGCCGTTTTGCGCGAGAACACCCATTTGACCGTTGGTGATATTTCCCTGCGTGTTATGCGTCTGTGCGAAACTCTGTTCCGATTCTGGAGAAGTCAACTCACGATAGACGTCACCGTTAAGACTGACTTCAAGTAGCTTCCCGTTCGCGATGTTTAGTTCCAACTGGTTACGAGAATTGCCAGTCACCTTCGTCACTTCCTCGGCAACGGTGTGACGCTCGAATATGCGACCGGCAGCGTTGAATGTCAGATAGGAACGGGCAATAAATGGCTGCCGTAGTGCCGACGGATTTTTTATAAACTCGATAACCTGGCAATGGTATTTCTGCTGATCACCAGCAGCATTCGGCTTGAGCTGATAGCCGATGAAGACCCCAGCCCCTTCTGTCCACGGCACCTGAGAAATATCGATGCGAATACGATAGGAAGGGTCTTTCACTTCGCCGAGTGAAAATGCCGCTATTTGATCTGTCGTAATCGACAATGTACGCCGGAATGCGTCAAAATTTACCGTGCTGAAATCAGAGACATTCGCAGGCGTAAGCAACTTCGGCATGGCGATAAGCAACGGCTGCCAGTCGTCCTGACCGATCGCTGGTACTGGTGGTACGGGGGTTGTCGACGTACGCGTCGGCAAGTAAGCGATGGCTGATGCAAGAAAACCGACGCCGGCAACCATAATGAATGTCGTGACGATCGACCGTGATCTTCCCTGAAGTTTGGGTTTATTACCTTTGGTTACGCTGTCTCGAATCTGGATGGTGCTCTTGCCGATATCTCTTTCATTGACGATTGCATAATTTAACGCCGAGTCGGAATTGCTGATCAGCCACTTTCTAAGATCGACTGCGAGATCTGCGGCCGTCGTATACCGGTCTTTGACCGACTTCTCAAGACATTTCAAGATGCAGTCTTCCAATTCTTTGGGAAGAGAATCGATCAATTGGCGCGGTGGTTTCGGTTCACGATTCAGAATCTCGTCAAAAACCTCCTGTTGATTCTTCCCTTTAAATGGGCGTTTACCGGTCAATAATTCGTACAGAATAACGCCCAGGCTCCAGATATCCGTTCGTCCGTCCATACGGTGAGTCTCGCCACGTACCTGTTCGGGAGACATGTATGCGGGAGAACCGGCGATGTCACCCGAGAGTTCGCGTTGCGTCGAATCGTTGACTGCCAAACCGAAATCGGCGATCAAAGCCACCTTTTCGGAGTTCACCAGTATGTTCGAAGGTTTGATATCACGATGGACCAGAGAATGACGATGCGAATAATGAACAGCCTCCGCCGCTTCGGCGATCAGTCGCACGGTCGTGATTCGATCCAACGCACCTTCCCTGGCCAAGTCAGACAACGTGCGACCTTCAACAAGCTCAAATACGGCAAAGGGACGACCTTGTTTATCGATACCCGAATCATAAATCGTAATGATATGCGGATGTCGCAGTTTGGCTGCCGATCGCATTTCGTTCAAAAAACTCTCGATCGCATCCTTTCGATCCAACTTGGGAATTTTTACGGCTACAGCGCGTTCCAAGACCAGATCCCGCGCGGCATAAACGGAGCCAAATCCTCCCGTCCCCAGCATTCTAGATAAACGATATCGCTCGCTATCAAGAATCTTCGACGATGTCTCAGCGCTAAAGTTGTCCGATGTCCCCGACTCACCCACCGGGGAATCAACATCTCTTAATGACACATGAATTTCAGCAGCCATTGGTCTCTCCGTATTCCACGATTGAATTTCTCAATCGTGATGTCGACCCTTCGGGAAAACTATACTGCGAAATACATTATCGAAATGGTTACATAACTTGGTTGACGACAGATTGTCGTTCAATCGGCTCCCCTATCCGGAGCCCAAAAGATTACGATACTGAGCAGAGAGCAATACACACGACTGTACACATCACAACAACTTTTTACCAGAACTTTACGCGGAAAATCAAACGGTTCATGAGAAATTCGATCGAGAGACTCAGATGTCACGCTCGCACATCAGACCGTCACGCCGCCATATGGTTTAACAGTAAACCAACGACATATGACAAACCTGCAGCAATTCCCCCTATCAAGAATGTTTCGAGGCCCGCTTTCCACCAACTCATTTCCACAACCTTTGACTTCAGTGTGCCGATGCCGAAGAACGTCAGCAGTGTGATGCCACAGGCAATGCCGAATTGTGTAACAGCATCATCGATGAACACGCTCAAAATCGTGTAGGGAATGAGCGGAACAAAACCGACGATGCAAAACGCCCCGAACGTGACCCACGCGGCCTTGAACGGCACGCTGGGATTCAACGACAGACCCCACTCTTCTCTCAACATGGTATCGATCCACAATCGTCGATTGCCGGTGATGACATTGACAATTCGTTCGAGGAGTTCTCCCTCGAATCCTTTTTGCTGAAAAATCTGGCGAATTTCTTCCTGTTCTCCCGCAGGGATTTTTTCAACATGCTGCTCTTCAATCTTTCGCGCGCGTAACAGGCGCTGGAGTTCGATTTTTGTTCCTAGATAATTACCCACGGCCATACTAAACCCGTCGGCAAGCAGATTGGCCAACCCCAAAATCAAGATCACACGCTGAGAAAGTTGAGCTCCCATCACCCCCGAAACAACGGCGAAGGTCGTGACGCAGCCGTCGATCGCTCCATACACAAAGTCCCGCAGATAGCTGCGGTCGTTGTTATTGGTAAGGCGTTGAAAGACGGCTACGGGAGTATGAGCCCGTTGCAGTTCGTCCATCGTTCGAGCGTATTGATGATCTCCTTCGGTCTGATTCATGGCAGAGTCCCGACAATAAAAGATTCGATCGGAGTCAACACACGGTACGGAGGTCGATATAAAATCATTCTCGAAGTTATGTCTTCGTTGATGTTTTGGACGCTACCGACAGAGCATCTGCGAGAGGTAATTTAACGGTGAACGTGGTGCCGCTGCCGATCTGGCTGCTGACTTCAACCGAGCCGTCAAATAACTGACAGAGATGTTTGACAATCGACAGCCCCAGACCGGTTCCACCCAATTCACGAGAACGAGCCTTATCGACGCGATAAAACCGCTCGAAAATTCGTGTCTGATGTTCCTGGGGAATCCCCATACCTGTATCAGCCACGTCGATGATTGCCTGCGTCTGAGTCGTCTTCCAGTGCACGGTGACACGCCCACCGATCGGCGTATATTTAACAGCGTTGTCGATCAGGTTATCGAGTATCGTATGTAAACCCTCGCTGTCGGCCATCACGGTCACATCCATCGCGGGTGGAGCAACTAGCAGTTCGACGTCTTTCGACGCGGCGATGGTAAGGCGTTCCGCAAGACAATTCTCGACGGTCTGCGCTACCGAAACGGGACCGACCTCATACGTCTTCTGTTCCGACTCGAGGCGAGCGAGATTCAACAGGTCAAGAATCAGAAAATGCAGACGCGATGCCTGTTCTTCGATCCGTTGAACGAATTCTCGGCTATGTTGGTCATCCTCAAGGGCACCGTCCAGCAACGTCTCGGCATAGGCC
Organism: Planctomycetota bacterium; assembly: GCA_027618475.1. GTDB lineage: Bacteria > Planctomycetota > Planctomycetia > Planctomycetales > Planctomycetaceae > JAQCEJ01. The sequence continues at coordinate 10,183 of JAQCEJ010000016.1, forward strand.
TGTATAGCAGCCAGCGGCGTCTTCAACTCGTGAGAGACGTTGGAGACAAAATCGCGTCGCAGGTTTTCGAGGCGATGAAGTTCGGTAATATCGTGCAGTACCATCAGCACTCCCGGACAAGGGTCACCCGGAAGTCGCGTGGCAACTAACGAGACTAACGATTGCGAACGGGGGAGATCTAATTCAACTGTCATCATCGATTCGTCACCGAGCACCTGGTGGACGACCTTCTGCATCGCCACGTTGCGGACAACCTCCCACAACAATCGCCCGCCCGATGACGAACTTCCGATATCCAACAATTTTCGTGCCGCCTGGTTGGCCAGCAGAATTCGCTCGCTGCGATCAACGACCAACACTCCTTCCACCATCGCGGCAAGCACAGTTTCGAGTTGATCGCGATTGCGTTTGAGCTCTTCCGATCGTGTTTCGAGATCATGAATCCGGCTAGTCAGTTGTGCCGTCATCGAGTGAACCGCTTTTCCCAGTTCGCCATGTGATTCGCGAGGCGAATCGAACATGTTGGGTGCCTGTGCTCCCTCCGAAAACATTCTGGCTGCAGATGACAGTTCATCAATCGGCTGAATCCACCGTTTGCCGAGAAGGTAGGTGATCGCGATCGAAACGATGGCAACCGAGAAGGCACTCCAGAGGATGATCTGCTTGAGGGACGACAACTGACCTCTGGCAACATCCAGCGGCAGACTCACGCGCACATAACCTAACGGTTGTTGCCGGTCGCCGACGCGAACAGCATAATTTATCACGCTCCTGTGATCATGAATGTATTCGGATACTCCAATCCCTTGTTCCGACGTGCGGGCGCCGTTGATTTCTGCGGCGCTTTTCAGGTTGCTCAATCCCTCCGGATCGGTATCCGAAGCGACAAAGGGTGCTCCATTATGCAGCACGAGCGTGATCGGCATCGAGAGTTCGCGACTCAATCGCTGAACGAGGCGATCGGCATCGGCTACACCGACTTCCATCGGATGCTCGAATACATCATACAGTTGAGCACGAATCGCCACCGCTGCCTGATGCAGACGCTGGCGTGTCTGGTCTTCGACAATTCCGTTCAATTTTTGAAACAGAATCAGCACAAAGACCGATGTCGTGATCGCCGTGATCACGACATATGCCAACAAGACTTTCAAGAACAGTGGCGACGGTCGTTTCATACCTTGAGAAATATCTGCTTCGAGTAAATGTCGGCTCCATTTCAAATTGATTGATCGAAATAGTATCAACTGTCGGTTGCATTCCGCCAGAGAGGATGCACTACGATCGAGTTAACTACAAGCAGTTTCATAACCCTCTGGACTTCGAGTATTTCAGGACCATTTGAACGTCTTTTCGGTCGCCAACCGGGTTATAAAACCAGTTCTAAGCAATTCATGTCTCACCATCAAACACGGCAAGTATAAAAAGCAGACACGGACGAAATCACGTCCGTGTCTGCTTTTTCGTTCGAGGTTAACAGCTTCACCGCTTCGGGGTTATTCGATCTTGAGAGTATAGCTCAACAGACCAATCGCCTGCCCCTTCTTCACGTCGGCATAATGCGGGTGACACATAATGCACTTTTCCAGCACGACGGGAATCGGTGTCGCCGCTCTCAAGTAGGGGACACCGTCGATCTCCGTGACTTCTTCCACGTACTCGTCACCGGCAACAAGTTTTTCGACCGCGCCTTTGTCGAAATCGTCCTTCGCCACGTTATCTTCGTCATACGGTTGGCCGGTCGCATCGAGAATGCGCACTTCGTGCCACCCTTTTTCCTTGATGGCGGAGAACAACGCCACTGCAGCCCCACCGGCAGGAAAATCATCTTCATCATTTACATATTTATCGGTAATGAGCACCACAGCCGTCTTATAGACATCGTCGAGCATTTTCACCTGTTTGCGCGTACGTTCGAGAGCTTTTTTGTTGACAGACGATTTTTTCGCGTCCTTGTCGGCTCCCTGCGACGATTGCGTTACCCAGACTCCTGCGGAAACAATGACCATTGCCATCAACATCATTCCAGTAATCCGCGATTTCAACATGTGGTGTCTCCTTTTCAATAAGTGATCGATTCAGTTTACATTTGCCCTCGGCCTTCACACGAGCCGACTCGGGATCGTCCTCTTACAGCGTCGACAATAATTGATAAACCTGCTTGCGGTTCGGCAGAATGTCGGCCAAGGTCACGTTGTTCAGGTATTCTTGCTGAATGCGTTCGGCTTCGCTGAGCACCGTCTTGAGCTTGCAGAACGGCTGTATGACGCACACATTTTCGGTGCCGACGCATTCGAGCAGATGCATGTTCCCTTCGAATTGACGAATCACCTCGCCAACCGAGATTTCAGCAGCGGGACGGGCCAATTCGATTCCTCCGCCAACCCCACGAACGCTACGAATGTAACCGTGACGAGACAGCAGATTCACGACTTTCGCCACGTGGGCGGGAGAAACCCCATAAAACGAACTGACGTCAGCAACCTTGGCCCGCTCGCCCTGGTGAGCAAGGAAAATCAGCGTGCGGAGGGCATAGTCAGTCTGTAGCGCAAGCCTCATCGAGAATCTACCCTTTCAACAACGGCGTGAATCCTGTGCAACATTCATAGCCCACAAACATGTAATAGATATATTTATAATGCATCTTTTGCATGTTTGTAACGCACGACATCTGTCGTGTCAATCGAAATGGAACATTTTCAGCACTAACCGAACCGCTCTTACAGCGTCTCAATCAGGCCATTCATTTCCGCAGCGGCGTGATGATCTCCCGCCTTGAGGGCGACTTGAACGCCCTGCTGCAAGACCTTGCGAGCCGATTCGTGATCTCCCAGCCTTGCCAGAACTTGCCCGCGCTGAAACCACGTCGGAACATAGTCGGGATGATTTTCTGTGAGTTGAGTCAGTCGCTCCAGTCCCGCTGTGTCATTCCCACTCGCGATGTCATCGAGTGCCAGGGCGTAATGCAAAAAAGGATCGTGTGGATCACTCTGAAGAAGCTCTAACAGTTGGTGTCGGCGTGGCATGCGGTTCTTTCACCATGAGTTGTTCACATTGTCGTCGACGTGTACCGGAACGGCATCTTAAAGTCTACGAACTCGGAATCTACGACGTAATTGATAAACCTTATCTTCCTGATTCATTTTATCAATCCCTCGCCAGAACAATCGACAAACTCTTCCGACTTTATCCATTCAACTGCGGGACTGCAGGTTTCAGAATCGAACTCGCGAGATTGTGACAGGATTTGTCCGTGATTCATCACTCAAAATGCCGCCAATCGACGCAGTTTTTATGATCTTTTCTGTATGACTCCTACAGTCGTTAAGAGTCGGCCTTATAGAGAGATAGGTAAGTTATGCGCGATCGGTGGAACGCTTTCAAGCGACTTCATACCGAGAGACGATCTTGCCGTTGTGAATTGCTGCGAAGTCAGAATCACACTCAACCGAGGATGTTTACTCAACGGTACAACTTCACCTGATACCTCGCCCGAAACGTCGCGACCGGCCGACGCATGGCGAGTTGGATCATAAAACCCGAATGAGCACCCGCATGAACTTCAGATCGATCTCAGCCTTGATGGCCATTTTCCTGTGTCTCATCAGCATGGGTGTTGTCACTCGCGCGTCCGAAATCCGAAAGACGCCGTTGGTGCAGGCCATCGAACGCAGCAAATTAGCCGTCGTTAATATTCATAGCGAAAAGACCGCGCCGCAACATGACATTCTCGTGTCGACCTCGCGTACCCGCAAGGTAAACGGAATGGGCTCGGGCGTGATTTTCGATGAGAGAGGCTATATCGTCACGAACTTTCACGTCGTCGATGGCGTCGATACGTTGCGAGTGACTCTGTTCGACGGAAGCACGTATCACGCCGAGGTTGTTTCGTTCGATCGCGATCACGATCTGGCGATCATTAAGATCGAGGCCGATAAGTCATTTACGATTATGCCGGCCGGAACATCGTCCGATCTCATGCTTGGTGAAACAGTCATCGCCGTCGGAAACGCCTTCGGTTACGAGCATACTGTTACTTCGGGAATCATCAGTGCCCTCGGCCGCGACGTTGAGGTGACCGAAAAACAATCGTATCGCAATCTGATCCAAACCGACGCCAGCATTAACCCTGGCAACAGCGGCGGCCCGCTGCTGAATCTCGACGGCGAAGTCATCGGAATCAACGTCGCCATTCGGGCCGGTGCTCAGCGCATCGGTTTCGCGATTCCCATTGACGACGCCCGCAAAATAATGGCGAAGTTGATCAGCACAAAAGATATCAGCCGTGTCGAACATGGCCTCGTCACTCGAGACGAAAAACAGGGAGAAGCACGCAAGCTCGTTGTCGAAAAGGCAATGTCGAACGGCCCCGCTGCACAGGCCGGCCTGCAGCCGGGCGACGAAATCCTGAAGGTCGAAGAATACGAAGTGACCGATGGCACCGATTTCGAACGAGCCTTGCTCGAACGGAAAGCCGGAGAACATATTGCACTCGTCATTCGTCGACATGGGGCCATTGAGTCTCTTGATCTGACACTCGCCGAAAATCGGTCCTCCGCAAACGCCATCGGAGTCACCGACACGAAGACCATCATTCGTGCCAACAACTACGACGAAGTCCAAGAAACAGCGTGGATCAAACTCGGGCTGCGGTTTTCGGAACTCCCTTCCAGTCAGGTTCGACAGGTAACTGATCGCTACAAAGGGGGTCTCAAAGTCGTGAACGTGCGCGACGACAGCCCCGCTGCTGCCAGTGGAATTCAAGTGGGCGACATACTCGTCGGACTCCACGAGTGGGCAACCGTGAAATCACGCGACTTGTCCTATGTCCTCACCTATCAAAGTCGCGAAGATGTTTCGTCGCTGAAGTTCTACATACTCCGCGATGGTGAGACGCTCTACGGCCACCTGGATATCGACGAGTAATCGCTCGAATAACGTCTGCCAAGAAAACCATGTACGTCGCGGTAACTCGGAAAATTGCTTCGCGTCGGCGTTTCCCGTTCCTTTCAGCGTCTGACTCCGTTACAACAACGGAATGAACAACGCAGCACACCGCGACGAATTCACGCTCATCGATTGGATCAAACGGCAGCAGCCTGATGATCCGCGTGTGCGGCTTGGAATCGGTGATGATGCGGCTCTGATCGATTTCGTCGATTCATATAACGCAGTCGTCACGACCGACATGCTGATGGAGGGAACCGATTTTACGTTTCCTCCGGCATCTCCCTTCCTCGCCGGTCGAAAATCTCTTGCCGTCAATCTTAGCGATCTGGCGGCAATGGGTGCGGTGCCGCACTCAGCGTTCGTCAGCGTTTCACTCCCTCGGCGTGGAAAGACATGGACCGAAGAATTCTTCGGCGGCCTGTTCGATCTCGCCAAGGAATTTGACATCGCCATTGCTGGTGGAGACACCAACAGTTGGGATGGCCCGTTGGTCGTCAGCATCACGGCACTGGGAACTCCCGGCCCTCGCGGCGTGATCACGCGCAGCGGTGCACAACCAGGCGACTGGATCTTCGCCACCGGAGAATTCGGAGGCAGCATCGCCGGTCATCATCTCACTTTCATTCCGCGCATACGTGAAGCATTGAGCCTCACTCACCATGTCGATGTTCACGCCATGATTGACGTCAGTGACGGTCTGGCATCCGATCTACGGCATCTTCTCGAAGCGAGCGGCGTAGGAGCAATCGTCGACGCGACACACATTCCGATCTCATCCGCCGCCTGGGAGTTATCGGTAATCGACGGGAAAACCGCACTGGAACACGCCCTGGGTGACGGCGAAGACTTCGAATTGGTTTTCTGCGTGAGCCCCAGCGACGGCCAGCGACTCCTGGATAATCCCATCGAAGAGATTCGCTATACACCCATCGGCGTGATCACCGACGAAGCCCATTACCTGCTCAACAATGAACGGGGCGAGACTTCACCTATGCCTCAACTCGGTTGGGTCCATCGGGTGTGAGGTTTCGTTTTCGCGGGTGAATCGTGTAAAATTGGTTCGGTCATGATCGGTTTCGTGAATCTTCAAATCAAATGATTCTTGTTCAATAATTTCGAGCCCTTTCCGGATTGATTTCATACGACGTATAACCGTGTGACGGATGACCTATCCGAATCTTTTTGTACAGGAAAATCAGCATCATGAAAACCAATCGTAGAGACTTCCTGAGTATTGCCGGTGCGAGCGTCCTCACGGCAGGAACAGCATCTTCCGGCAACGTCACTGCTGCATTCAAAGAGAAGAATCCCCCATCGGAATCGATGACCGAGATGTTTCTCGATAACCAGTTGATTGAAGTCACCCCCAGCGTTTCGCGTAAACTGCACCCACCCCGAAAGCATCTGTTAAATCCTGTCGTACGCTGCGACCGCTGGTGCGATGGCAACAATATTCAACCTTATACGACGATGTACGACGACGAAGACAAACTCTTTAAAATGTGGGCGCGGGCCGGCAGCGACTGGAAGACCGGCTTTGTCGGAGACAACGCTGCCTATATGCTGTACTTCACATCGACCGACGGCATCCATTGGGATAAACCCGACCTGGGCGTATTCGACGTTGCCGGGCGTCGCGATCATAACATTGTATTTACCAGCGAACTCGTGACACGATCGGTTTCTCCATTGTCTTACGGGCCGAAGGAATTCGTGACTCCGACTACGCCCATGACTCCCCAGGGGAAAAAGGCGTTTTTCTGGTCCGTCAATAAGAACCCGAGACCTCGCGACAAATCGGAAAAATTCATCGCTCTGGCAATCGTGCAAGACCATCGACGCGGAGCACACATCGTGACGTCCCCCGACGGCATCCATTGGTCGTGTGCCAGTTCCCCCTTCTGGCAGACACCTCACGACGTTTCCTCGAAGGGGGACGACTGCCTGATGCACCTCATCTTCGATGAGGCGAAGGATAAATGGGTGCTCTATCGACGAATCGTTCCTGAGTTCAGCGAACGCATGGTGGCGGGTGAAATCGACTGCGAACGGCCTGGTGTCGATCGTTATTATCGTTCTTATGCCTACGCCGAAAGTGACGATCTCCGCGAATGGAACAATCATCGATTCATTCTCGCGATGGATCCCGACGATCCCCCCGATACCGAGTTGTATCAGTTCGCTCCCCACAAGTTCGGTGAGACGTATGTCGGATACATGAGTATCTTCTACCTGCGTCGCCCGCAGCCGATCGACGTTCATCTCGCCACGAGTCGCGATGGTGTCAACTTCACGCGAGTTTGCCGGGGAGAGGCCTTCATTCCACACGGTCCGTTAGGCTATTACGACTTTATGGCGATGGCCTGTTCGCAGCCGAAACCCATTGTCGTCAACGATACAGTTTACTTCTATTATGCGGCACTAAATTTTCCGCATAACGTCGATATGGCGAGCACCGACCCGAAGGTGCTCGCCTCGGGAGCAGCGGTAGCAACGTTCAAGCGAGACCGGTTTGCCTCGCTCGAAACCAGCTCTCTCGACAATGGCCCCTGCCGCGTGATTACGAAACCGTTTACCATTCAACATCCCAAATTATTCTTGAATGCCGCCACATGGATGAAGGGCTCGATTCGTGCTGAAATTCTGACGCGCGACTGGCAACCGATCGCCGGATTCTCAGAACCCGAAGCCGTGGAAATTCAAGGGGACGCTCTCGACCATCCTGTCCGTTGGAAAGAGAATGCCGACGTCAGTCAGTTGGTAGGTCAGGAAATCCGCCTTAAATTCTACATGACACGAGCGCGAATTCATGCCATGACATTCGCTAATGCCGACCGCCCCCTCGGAGACGTCGAACCCGAATTTCGCTACGATGAACAGGGAGATTCGACTCCGAAACTGAGCTGACAGCGCAGAATTTGGAAACCACGGTAACCGAACGCCATCGCTGACAGAAACACGATACAACAGAGCCCCTAAGTGACACCGATTTCGTCCCCTTTAAAAACTTCAATAAGGAGATGATTGAACAGCGGCCTGCAGAACGTTAAGATCAAGTCAACTTGCCACGCATCCGGCCACCGGACGATGCAAGGCTGTTGCGCTTGTAATTCGCATTCATCAGCGGCGATAGAATTCGAATCGACCAGGAACATTCAGAAATGACGACTTCGCTCGACAAGGAGATGTCGACCCCTCGGGGCTGGACGAAGCGTCATTTATTGGGACTTCAACAACTCGACGCCGACGAAATCACCGCTATTCTCGATCAGGCGGCAGAATTCAAACGACTTGCCGCCGAAGGTGAAACCAAACTCGGGGCACTTTCCGGCACCTACGTCGGGAATTTATTCTTCGAACCCTCAACACGCACGAAAACGAGTTTCAATCTCGCTGCGAAACGCCTGAGCGCCGATACTATCGATTTTACAGCCGCCGCCAGCAGTTTGTCGAAGGGAGAAAGTTTCGTCGACACCGCACGCAATATCGAAGCGATGGGGGTTTCGATGATGGTTGTGCGACACAGTTCGCCGGGGGCTCCACAGTTGCTCACGCAGCATTTGAATGCGAGCATTTTAAACGCCGGAGACGGGACGCACGAACATCCGACGCAGGCCTTGCTCGACATCTTTACCATCCGCGAACATCGAGGCGATTTAAAGGGAAAAACCGTCGCACTCGTCGGCGACATCCTGCACAGCCGCGTCGCCCGATCGAACATCTGGGGACTGAAAAAGCTGGGAGCCCGCGTCATCGTCTGCGGTCCTGCGACCCTCATTCCCGAACAGGTCGAAAAACTCGGGGTCGAAGTCTCACATAATCTTGATGATATCCTTTCTGAGACCGATTGCATTAATTTGCTTCGCATTCAATTCGAACGGCAGCGAAGCGCCTTCTTTCCGTCGATTCGCGAGTACGCGCATCTGTTCGGTATGAACGGGTCTCGCATCCGCCGCGCGAAAAAGGATATTCTTGTGCTCGCTCCCGGCCCCATTAACCGCGGCGTCGAAATTACACCCGCCGTTGCCGACGGACCCCATTCGGTGATTATCGACCAGGTGACTAACGGATTAATGATCCGCATGGCCTGTTTATATCTGCTGCATCAGACATCCCAGAATGTGCTGCAAGTCGCCGCACAAGGAGGGAGTTGATGCATACGATTCTTATTCGCGGCGGCCGTATCATCGATCCGAGTCAGAACCTGGATCAGGTCGGCAACTTGTACATTCGAGACAAACGAATCGTCGGTATGGACGGGACGGCGTCGCTCGCCAACGAAGTCATCGACGCGACAGGATTGATCGTCTGCCCCGGTTTCGTCGATCTGCACGTGGCCCTCAGCGAACCGGGTTTCGAAGAAGACGAAACGACGGCTTCAGGAACGGCGGCGGCCGTCGCCGGCGGCTTTACAAGCGTCGCCTGTCTCCCCGATACCGATCCCGTAGTCGACAACCGCGCCGCGGCTGAATTTATTATGCGACAGGCGGAACGCATCGGTCGCTGTAATGTCTTCCCGCTGGGAGCGGTCACGAAAGACAATAAAGGAGAGGAACTCGCGGAAATCGGGCAACTGGTCGAAGGGGGAGCGGTCGCCTTTACCGATGCGAAGCGACCGATCGCCAACGCTGAAATCATGCGGCGGGCTCTCGAATATACGCGGATGTTTCATCGCCCGATTCTCAATCATCCTCAGGTGCCGGAATTGGTCAACGGCGGCGTGATGCACGAAGGGTTTAATTCGACGCTTCTCGGTCTTAAAGGAATGCCCGCCGCAGCACAAGACATTATGGTCGGACGCGATATCGCGCTCGCTGAGATGACCGAAGGCCGTGTGCATCTGATGTGCATCTCGACCGAAGGGAGTGTTGAACAGATTCGCCGGGCCAAAGCACGCGGAGTGAACGTCACCGCTGAAGTGGCGATCCATCATCTGGCATTGACCGACGAGGCGATGCGGTCGTTCGATCCGAATTGCAAGATCGATCCGCCGTTCCGCAGTCAGGAACACATCGACGCATTGATCGCCGGACTCAAAGATGGCACGATCGATGTCATTTGCTCCGATCACCAACCGATCGCCGAAGAAAAGAAAAACTGTGAAATCGATCTGGCTCCCTTCGGAATTATCGGATTGGAAACGTTGCTGCCGTTGTGTGTGAAAACGCTGATCGAACCCGGTCACCTAACATGGCTGGAGCTCTTGTCCAAACTCACGGTTAATCCGTCACGCATACTGGGACTGGAAAAAGGGACGTTAAAACCGGGTGCCGACGCCGACATCACGTTGATTGATCCTTCGGCAAATTGGACATTCGATCCTAAGCGCTTTCGCTCGGCCAGCCGCAACACGCCGTTCGGTGGCTGGGAGGTCACCGGACGGGCAAAAATGGTGCTTGTGGCAGGTGACATACGTTTTCACAGCAATGATGAGTCGCAAAACAGCAGTGATATGAGCAGAATGAAGGGTAACACGAGATGATAAATGCGAGACCTTTCTCGTCGCGGTGCACTCGCGTCAGCGTCTTGATTCTGCTGTGGAGTTGTCTGGGGTGCGGTTCTGCAGACTATGAACTGCGATTAGCAGAAACGACCCGCTGGTTCGAGTTTCAGGAGCGTCAGAACCTGCTGCTGGCAAAACCGTGGGCCGGACCGGGAATCGGAGTCCGCGTTCCGAAAGTATTGACTCCTTACCCCAATCCGCCTCCTGCCGAAATTCAGGACGAAGAGGGAAATATGATTGCCAACCCCGATTTTCAGGGGGATTTCCGGCAACCTACATTCATGAATGTCACATTTCCGAATCTTGTCGGTGCCTGGCACGGCGAAGTCGAGACGCGAGTGACCGAGGGGACGACGCCACTCCCCTGTTATTTATTCATTTGCAGTAACAGGGAGATTTGGCTCGAAGACAATCCGGTCGAACGGGCAACGACGTTTCATCAGACGGTCTCGGATGCTGTGACCAGCCCTCTGGAAATCTACCTGCAGGAGGACGACTGGGATAACGAAAAATACCCGAGAGGAAATGGTTACGTTGTTCCGAAAAACTACACGTTCACAAGCAAACCCTCTGAAGGGAAATTCTCAGATCACCCCTATGCGATTTCGATTTACCTGCACCAGATGCAGGATATTCAAGTCGCCATCGTGCTTGTAGCACCGCAAAATGTCGATCCGAAAGAACGATTCGAAGAAGCGTGGGATTTGAGTCTGCAAACGCTGGAGGTCTCCGGCGAAAAACCAGGTCTACAGGGAGAGGCTCCCTCGGGCAGTGGAACGGGGCCGGCGTTTTGAGCGGTCGCCTGACCGCCAAACGTTCGTCGATGCGAGACCGCTCGGAATGACCCTCATGGGGAGTCAACAGTGTCGCAGTCATCAGAACCTCCTGCTGCGGAGTCCCCCTCCGACGGCTCCCCGCAATTGCTGCGTGCATTAGGTGTCGGTACCGCATCGGCGATCGTCGTCGGTAATGTGATCGGTTCTGGCATTTTCGTCAAACCGGGACGCATCGCGGCCGATGTCGGCGATTTTCCCACGATCATTTCGGCCTGGATCCTTGCCGGCGGGATCTGCCTGTTAGGAGCATTCTGCTTTTCCGAACTGGCTGCTATGTTGCCGCGTGCCGGCGGGTTGTACGTTTATCTTAAAGAAGCGTACGGTAAAGCGATCGCATTTTTGTTCGGCTGGAGCCAATTCATCTTCGGCACGCCGGCGTCGATCGGCGCGCTTGCCGTCGCATTCGTTGGAGCTGTCGGGGGAGCGCTGGGAATGGCGTCCGTTCCCACATTCGTCAGCACGTTCAGTGCGTCGGTGCTCATCGCCGCGATGGCGTGGATCAATGTGCGCGGCGTGATCTGGGGAGGCCGTGTGCAGGTCGTGACCACCGTCATCAAAGCCGGTTTTCTGGCGGTCATCTCGCTGCTGCCATTTGCGATGACCATGAGCGGCGAGCCGGGCGTTTCAGTGACCGCGTTTCAATCAACAACGACTCCCGTCAGTCCCGATTGGTCGACACAATACGCGGCGGCACTCCTGGCTGTTATGTGGGCTTATAACGGCTGGCACGGAATTACGCCGATTGCAGAAGAAGTGCATCATCCGCAGCGAAACGTACCTCTGTCGATGTTTATCGGGATGGGAATACTGGTCGTCCTGTACGTGGGCGCGAATTGCGCCTATCACGGCGTACTTACGATGGAAGAGATGGTCGCCGCCGGCGAAACGGTCCCGCAAGCCATGATGCACAAGCTCTTTCATGGATATGGTGCGAAATGGGCCAATTGGGGCGTCGCGGCGATGTCGGGAGTGATTATGTGCAGCTTGTTCGGCGGCGTGAACAGCAATTTCCTCGAAGGGCCACGCATCTCATTCGCTATGGGACGCGACGGTGCTTTCTTTCGCTCGCTCGGCAAAGTTCATGAGGACTATCGTACTCCGGCCGTTTCGATCATCGTCGAAGCGGTCATGGCGATCGGTCTGGTGTTCGTCTCGGGGATTCTTGTAGAAAACCTGAAAATGCTCGAAGGAAAGTCCATCTTCGAAATCCTCACCAATTACGTGACATTCAGCGCCAGCATTTTTTATTGCCTGGCGGTCGCCGCGGTTATCGTCTTACGCATCCGCCATCCGCATTGGGACCGCCCCTTTCGCACATGGGGATATCCGGTTGTTCCCATCGTGTATCTGCTGTTTTACGCGTGGTTTTTGTATTATGTCTTTGTCGGTCAGCCGTTCGAAGGAATGATGGGGTTGCTGCTGACGGCGATCGGCTTACCGGTCTATGGAATCTGGTGCTGGTCACAGCGAACACGATCGACATCATCCGCTGCTGAGTGAGTCCCTCATGCACGCATCACGAAGTATCAGCCTGAGTACCGTTGCGTTTTTTTGCGTCTCAACGTTTTATGCGGTGACAGCATCGGCTGATGATCCGCTGCTCCCCGATGTGAAGTTTCTGCTGACCTGGGGTTCGGAAGGAACAGAGCCGGGCCAGTTCAACATTCCGATCGGCATTGCGATTAATGCCGACGACGAAATTTTCATCTGCGATCATTACAACAATCGCGTACAGCGGTTCGACGCCGACGGAAAATTGCTCGCGCACTTCAACGTGATGAACAACCCCGGCGGCTGCACGATCGACGCCGATGGTTTGCTCTATATCACTCATTTCCCTACGTCGAAAACGAGTAAAGAGCCCACACCCGATCGTGTGACCATCTACAATCAGACGGGTGAATTCGTCCGCGAGTTCGGCAGCTCGGGTAGCGATGAGGGTCAACTCAACTGGCCGGGCGGAATCATCGTGCATCCCAACGGCAAAGTTTACGTCGCCGACCAGACGAATCACCGCGTGCAGGTCTTTGACAAGAAGGGAAATTTCCTCTCCAAGTGGGGCGAATACGGCGTCGAATCGGGTCAGTTCGGCGGGAATACCAATCCCAAGTCACGCGTCGGTGGACCGAACTTCATCGCGGTCGACAGCGAAGGGAACATTTACACGACAGAAGCCTCGGTCGGACGAGTTCAAAAATTTGACGCCGACGGAAAATTCATCGCGGCGTTCGGCGATCTCGAAGACCGCCCCGGCAGCTTCGGCGGTTACTTCACGGCTTTTCCCGCGAAACTCACCGGCCCGATCGGCATCTGCGTCGATCATCAAGATCGACTCTGGATCGCCTGCGTCAGCGGACGCATTCAGCAATTCACTCGCGACGGCAAATACCTGCGCGGTTTCGGTTTTGAGCAGGGGACCGAACCGGGTCAGTTCTACGCCCCGCACACCGTCGCCGTGAATTCCAAGGGAGAGTTGTACGTGGTCGACACATACAACCACCGCGTACAGAAGTATGAAGTGCCGGAATAGAGACGTCGTCGGAGGCCGCGAAAATGGTGGCTTTGTTCAAATTAACTCGCGAATCGGTTCGCGGTGATCGCGCCCGCCACCCGGATTAATCCGCGGCGTGCGGTCGAACTCGCCCCAGGCGACGACACGGCTTGAATTCTTCGACGACGTCGACGGAGATCGCCAGCTGCTCACGGCGACCGCCGACGTGATCGTGCAATGGTGAACCGACAAAAAAACGGTCTGCTCGGGTCGTTTTCTGTTCCCAATTGCTGACACCCGTTCCCGCAATCGCTATCATAATAGGGTCCGGTGGAATGTGCGTGACACCAACACGGTCTCGCGTGTTTCTCCCGTTCTGATACCGCTGCCTCTGAAAACGAATTTATAAGACGTGTCCGATTCACTCCGAACATAAGGCATTCATTATGACACAGCATAAAATGGTTCGTCGACAGTTTCTTACTCGCTCGGCTCAAGCCGCCGCTGCGGCATTTGCGGCACCCGCAATACTACGGGGAGCGAATCTGAATCAGGAACTTCATGTCGCCTGTGTCGGCGTCAACGGCATGGGCTGGGCCGATCTCTCAAGCGTCGGAACCCATGCCAAAGTGAAGTTCGTCGGTTTCTGTGACATCGATACAAACCGATTTGATAAAGTCGACGCGAACTACCCCGGAGTGAAGCACTTCGCCGACTACCGCGAAATGTACGCCGAACTGGGCGATAAATTTGATGCGGTGATTGTATCGACTCCCGATCACTCGCACGCTCCCGCCGCGATGCGAGCGATGGCGATGGGCAAACATTGTTATTGCCAAAAGCCGCTCACACATACGGTGTGGGAATCGCGACAGATGCGATTAATGGCCGACAAAATGGATGTCACCACGCAGATGGGGAATCAGATTCACTCTAACGCCGAGTATCGTCGCGGCGTGCAACTGATTCACGACGGTGCCATCGGCAAAGTGAAAGAAGTTCATTCGTGGGTCGGCGTGCAGGGTCGCCAATACAACAACCGCACCGATCGTCCGGAAGCGGCCGAAGTCCCCTCGAATGTGAACTGGGACTTGTGGATCGGCCCGTCGCCGATGCGTCCGTATGCTGCCGATGTCTATCACCCGTTCAAATGGCGTGACTGGCAAGATTTTGGGTCGGGTGCGCTGGGTGATTTCGGTTGCCACATTCTCGATCCGGTGTTTGGTGCGCTCGAAGTCGCCGCTCCGATCAGCATTCATGCCGAGAACGACGGGACGACAAACGAAGTCTGGCCCGGCCCCGAGACCGTCACGTTCGTCTTCCCCGGCAACGATCGAACCGCCGGCGAAACGATTAAGATCGTCTGGCGCGACGGCGGACTGAAACCACCGCGTGAACTTGCACAACTCCCCGACGGTGTCGATCTTCCCGGCGCCGGCTCGATGTTTATTGGCGAAGAGGGAGTCATGATTCTGCCGCACGTCGGATATCCCGCTCTTTATCCGCAGGCAAAGTTTGTGAATTATAACATTCCTGAAATTGCCGGTGCCAGCCATTGGCATACGTGGGTCGACGCCGCGATCGAAGGCAAGAAAACCAGCGACGGTTTCCATTACGCCGGTCCGCTGTCGGAGACCGTGCAACTCGGCAACATCGCCGCCCGCCTTCCGGGAGTGGAATTGAACTGGGATGCCGCCGAGTTGAAGTTCACGAACTCCGACGAAGCGAATGCTCTGGTGACGAAGGAGTATCGCAAAGGGTTCGAGGTTGAAGCCGTGACGTAATCCTTTTTCGGTTAGCCGCGATGCGAAG
The DNA here is from genome assembly GCA_027618475.1 of Planctomycetota bacterium. Taxonomy (GTDB): domain Bacteria; phylum Planctomycetota; class Planctomycetia; order Planctomycetales; family Planctomycetaceae; genus JAQCEJ01. The sequence continues at coordinate 25,775 of JAQCEJ010000016.1, forward strand.
GGTTTCCGCAGCGGAGCGCGACGATCGCTAACACGCTTGTCATCCCTCTCCCGAACGTTCGGGAGAGGGCTTTTTTCTACTTGGGAATATGTTCCATGCGTATCGCCATCGCTGAGCTAGGTCAGGAAACCGATTCGTTCTCATCGTTGCGGGCCGATCTCTCGGAGTTCGAAGCGAACGGACTGTTCTTCGGAGACGACGTGATCGCACGCATGCGCGGGGCCGGGCCGTTGGGGGGATTTCTCGACGTCGTTCGCGAACAATCGCATCCGGTTGAATTGATCGGACTCATCCGGGCCTGGGGGGGTGCCGGGGGAGCAATACTTGACGAGACGTTCGCTCGGTTGAAATCCGAACTGCTCGATCGTCTGCGCGCCGCGGGGCCGGTCGATGCCGTGTTCCTCGCGCTGCACGGTGCGGCGGCGACCGAAAGCGAAGACGATGTGGAAGGGATCATTCTCGAAGAGGTCCGTCGCATTATTGGCGAGCACATTCCGATCGTCGTGCCGTTCGATCATCATGCAAACGTCACTGAAAAGATGATGACTCATGCCGACTTGCTCGTCGGCCACGAAACGCAGCCGCATTCTCCGATCGAGACAGGGCGCAAAGCCGCTCGATTGCTGTTTCGTTTGCTCGCCGGAGAGATTTCGCCTGTGCGCGCCTGGCAAAAGATCCCGATGATCACGCCGCAAGATCAGTTTCTGACGATCGCCGGTCCGATGAAGTCGTGGTTCGATCGGGCTCGCGAATTCGAACGGCAACCGGGCGTGCTCGATGTCTCGCCGTATCCTATGCAGCCCTGGCTTGATGTCGCTGAAGGGGGGTGGACCGTCGTCGTGCATACCGACGGGAACGAACGTCTTGCGAAAAACATCGCCGCCGAGATGGCAACGCTGGCGTTTGACCTGCGGAACGAGTTCTGGAGATCGGAACGTATCCCTCCGGCGGATGCCGTGGCACAGGCGGAGATGGCCGAGACGGGACTGGTCATTCTCTCCGACACCGGAGACTCGGTCTACGGCGGTGCGCCGGGAGACAACACCACGCTGCTGAAAGAGTTGATTTCTCAAAAGGTACAGGGATTGTCGTTGATACCTGTCGTCGATGATCGAGCTGTCGCCTTGGCATTCGCGGCCGGCGTTTCGTCATCGGTCACATTTCCTGTCGGGGGTCGAAATGATTCTGTTTTCAGTCAACCGGTCGAAATCGAGGGCCGTATCGCAGCGCTGTCGGAAGGTGTGACCGTCGAACTCCCCGATCGCGGCGTCTGCCAGATCGGCCGCACCGCGCTTATCGAATGTAGTGCCGTGCGCATCGTGCTGCTCGACAATCGCAGTTTCGCGATCAATCACCCGGTGCTCTACACGCACCTGGGCCTCGACATCGCCGCTGCGAAAATCGTCGTTGTGAAAACGGCGAGCAACTTTCAGTTTTTCGCCCCGTGGCGAAAACAACTCATCCGTGTCGACACACCGGGGACAACGCAATCGAACCTCGCCGCGTTCGATTGGAAAAAGTTGCCGAGACCGATTCATCCGCTGGATGAGATTGATAATTTGCAATTTCAACCCAGTGTATTCCCGGTACGCGAGTTTGCTTGCGTATAATTGAGTAGCCACGATGCGTAGAACGGGTTTCATAACCCGGTTGGCGGCAGAATAAATGGTCAAATGGCCCTAAAATATCCGTCGTCCAGAGGGTTATGAAACTGCTAGTAGGCATTTTCCCAGCAGAGTGCTTCGTCGGAAAAAATTTGACGGTGATGACTATTGCGAGGTATGATCGATGCTAGTTGAGGACAATGAGAAGGTAACATCGTGATATATGAACAATTCACCTGCATCCAATCCCCCCTTGATTGATCCATTTCACAATCGAGAGACGCTTACTGCACAGGAAGTGGTGAGTTACGAAGACCGTCTTGCACAAGATTTGGGGTGGGGATTGAACGAAGCCGGAAAGATTTTTGAAGGTCGAAGCGAAGTCCAAAAGACCATGCGCAAGATCGCCGAGAGTTTAACGATTTTGAGCATCGACTATGCGATTGTGGGTGGCATGGCCTTGTTTGCGCACGGATTCCGGCGATTTACCGAGGATGTCGACGTGCTGGTTACCGATGAAGGACTAAAAAACCTTCATCGTCAGTTGGAGGGTCGCGGATATCTCCCGCCATTCGAACGCAGTAAGAACCTGCGCGACACAGATAACGGCGTGAAAATCGAATTTCTTGTTACCGGAAAATATCCCGGAGATGGAAAGCCTAAACCCGTCGCTTTTCCAAATCCGGCTGACGTGGCCCAGGATCTGGACGGCATTCGTTACGTAAACCTCGAGACGCTGGTTGAACTCAAGCTCGCCTCCGGCATGACCAATCGCGATCGACTCAAAGATCTTTCGGATATCCAGCAACTGATTAAGATCGCGAATCTGTCCCGTGACTACGCTGACGGATTGAATCCTTACGTCCGCGACAAGTTCATCGAATTATGGAATGCCATTCATGCCGTTCCGATCCGATACGTGTTCATCTGGTCCAAAACCAATTCCGACGTCGACACACTGCAAGAAATGCTCGCGGCCGGGGTAGTCGTTGAAACACGCGACAGTCTGGCCGATGGCAAAAAATATCTCGTCACCACCGACCCAGACGTCGCCCGTCAATACAACATGCACGACGAAAACGAATTTATGGATCGCGATTGACGACGGTAAATGACCTTCTACGTTTGGTCGTCATCAACGCCCCGATCGATATCATCGCTCCCAGCGTCGCCAGCGCGGTATCCTTCTGCGCATCGAAGATGTCTCCCTGTTGGCCGAGGAATTTGTCCGCCCAGTCGGGGGTAAATACCACCGCAACCAGCCATTCGAGCAGTTCGTATGCAGCGCTCGTGGCGAGAATACACTCGATCGCCAGTAGCGAAGCCACCTTTGGAGAAAGCCTTAAATAACGGCGTTCGAACTCTTGAATGGGAACCGCCATCAACAGTCCGAACGAAAAATGCACCAGCCGGTCGTAATGATTGCGCTCGAATCCGAACGTCTCGTTGATGCCGAAACCGAAGAATTTTTCGGACCACGCATCGTACGGCGTGTACGAATACAAATACCGTGCGCCGATCGTATGCAGCGCAAGAAACAAGACGATCGACGCAAAACTGAATCGGCTGATTTCAAAGCGATTCGACAAATACGCCAACAGCCACGCCGCCAACAGCGTCGGGACGTGCTGCATCAGCAAAAAATTCGGGTAAGGAGGATTGATGCAACTGGCCACAAGAAACAGCAGAAAGCACGAAAAGAGAACTTGCTGAAACCGATCGTGTGGCAGAATGTTTGACTGCAACATGAATCGGCTTTCCTCGTGACCTATCGTTATTGTGTTTCTCTCTCTAACTATCTGATCCCGATTCGCCCCAAAGAATTCCACAGCGGAGAAAAAAATCTGCAAACGATTCCAAATCGTCGTTACACCGATCGCTCCCAGCTTGGTCCGAGAATCGCATTTCGAAACTCGTGAAAATAGGCCATCGGTTCCGCGAAGTACCCGTCAGGCAAGACGTCATATGTCTTTAACGCCGCATCGACGCCCCTCCAGCCAACGTCCGAGGCGATTTCAAACGCGGTCAATCCCTGTTTGATCCGTTCGGCCTTTGAGGCGAAGTTGCGGAACCACAACCACGTCCTTTGCGGAAAATACGAGAACGTTACGATCGGGCGCAGGGCGATAGTACGCATTAACGGCCAATCGAATTCGGCCGCCGCTTGAGTTAATGCCGGGCCGACGATGTGGTCTTGTTCGTGACGAAAATGGGCTTCGAAGACGATTTGTTTTTCAGTTTCCGTCATCTCCCGGTCGCCCCTTACGGCCGCATGAATTCGGTTGAGCGGTTCGAGCAACTCGGCATCGACATACATTATGGCTTCGGGATGATCGCCGTATTGTTTTGTAAAATGAAAATTCACGTACGTATCGATGCAGACCCGGCGGTTGATATCGCGAAAGACATCGGCGAATTCATCGAGCTTTTGCAATTGCCGTCGGCGCAATTCCGGTTGCCAGGCGTATTGCCACGACAGGACAGACCCCAGCCTCATGCCGAACCGAAAATATCCACCGGCCCAGAGAGCCCCATGCGCGGCGATAATCGGAAACGCATGATTCCCCCGCGATTCGAGAAAAATCTGACGATAGAGCGTCGCGCGTTGCGATAATTCCGTCAACGCACCGGCTAAAATCGTCGCTTCACGTTTGAGGCGATCGTACTCGTGGTGTAGGATGGTCGCGGTCATCGGCGGGCTCCCCGGGCTGGTGAGATGTTTGATCACTTTTCCGGGAAATCAACCGCACTAAGAAAATCCCATTAACGAACATTTCTCACGAAAATACCGATTTTGGCCTTTATTGCCGCCTTGATTCTCCTGGCCACAGGTTACATGCTCGTTCAGTTCGGACTGAAACAGCGAACGACAGCGCGCGTTCTCGGCTATGCCATCGTGGCCGCAGGGGCCACCATTCTGCTGGCGGGACTCAGCCTGCTGTTCGGTTGAAATCATTCTCTGCCGACGCAGATTCAACCGATCCACCATCCGATGTACCCGTCGACGAAACGGCGAATGAACGCCACGTAGCTGCACAGCCAAAGCAGCGGATAATAAATCCGGGCGATCCATTTGGGACCGCTGAGATACATCGACTCGTACCAGTACCAGTACATCGGCCCGATCGAAGCAACATAAATTGCCGACATCCCGACCAAACGCAACACGATCTGCTTTGCAGTCAGTCGTCTCAGGAAGAGCTGCTTCAAAAAATTCATGCGTCGCGCTCGAAGAGTTTCATAGGTTGAGGATAACCATTGCAACGACGCGCGGTCAATTCGCTTTTTTTGACCGATGAGATAATTTCGTTTGTCATCGCGACGGTTCGAAGGAACGTCAAATTCAAATTTAGGAAAAATCGAAGTTCGTAAAAAAATCTTCGCAAAGTGATCTTACGTTGACTCTGGAATCGATTCTGTGTCTGATGTCGGAACCTTTGCGTATTCGCGACTTTGCGTTGAAACATCATCCAAAAGAGCGGGCTATGAAGAAAGTCTATTGCAAATGCGGCGAGATCATACGAATTCAGGATGTTCCCCCAGAGGGAAAAATTATTTGCCCCTCCTGTCACAAGAGATTACTCATTCGCCGTTCTCCGGACGAAGTGTTATTTGCTGATGAAGGATGGCCACCGGTAGCGTTACCCGTTACCACTTCTGCAACTCCACCATCCGCAACGGTTATTTCATCGAAACCGCACAACTTAAGCAACGTTCCGACCGTACGGCTCGAGATCTTAAAAAAGCCGCGTAATGCGTTGATGCTCAGCATGCGGTGGAGGGGACTCATTCCTAAATTGACTTCCGGGAGATTTCTTATCGCGGCGGCCGCGTTTTCAATACTCTTAGTGGCCTACGTGATGTTGACTGCAAATAAAAAGTTCGCGTTGCAGGACATTCTTCCGCGAGCGATTGTCTCCAAAGGCGATGAGGCGGAGTGTCGCATCGAGGCGTCACGAGCCGGGATGTCTGTTGTCCGGTTACGCGATTGTTTATATCACGAGGAATCGATCGGATATATGAAATTCTTTCCAGGGAAGGGTTACATTCTTCTCGCCGTCGAAGGTACCGAGGGCTTCCCTGTGCTGTTCATCGACCATCCGGGTAGTCGGGTGCCAAAAACTCTGCTGACATTTCTCCTGGAAGATTGCATCGTCGCGCAGCTTAAGCCGGCGAGCGGGGAGCCTATAGAATTGGTAATCGTAGGAGTCGGGGATCCCGATCTTGACGGCGAGCGAATGGGCGACTGGAATCACATCTCCGATCCAGATGCTCTCGCGGAATTTATGCTTAATGCTTATGATGACGTACAGAAATTCAAGCGAAGGTGAAACGCAAATGGTTTCAAGGGGAGGAAGCCAATGGTTGGTTAATTGAACGGCCGCCAGTGATTATTGGCCTTGGCCATCACACCGATTATTGTCTGGCGTATATCGCAAAAGTTTCTCATTCGTGTCCACCCTATTCGCAAAGCGATGGCGGAGGAATATCATCGAGTGGATTTGCTTTGTGAGCGGATTGCCGACGTAACTGTCGAATCATGTCTCGGATTTCTGGTATGAAGGCTTTGGCACCGATTTTCTCTGGATCAATTGCAACGTGTGTGTACGGCACATTGAAATAGCGGCGATCAGCGCAGCGCTGGAGAAACGGAACCAGTGCCTCAGCGGCGTTGAATGTTGCGCGAAGCAATGCTTCGTCACGCGGCGGATGGTATGAGTTGAATCGATTTAGAAGATCAACATCGGTACAAATAACGAGAATCTGATCTTTGTCGTCGATGAACCGGCGCGGTTCATCGGGGCTGTGCATCGGACAATAGCACGGAAACGTGACGAGAAAGTCTTCGTCATCCGTCATCGACACAAACCTCCCCGTGGGTTGGAGAACTCCTTGAGCCGGACTGCGTTCCTTCAGTTCAAGCGAGATTCCCGCGTGTGAAATCCACCCGGAATGACTCTTTTAACCTTGCCTGCCGTGACCTCGCTACCAACGGACACTACTGGTCCGGCAAAGGGAGATCTTGCGGGACTTTTTTCAGAACCCCGCGAACGGTCTAACCAAAACTTCTTCTCCCCGATTGGTGTTCACTCTCGTTATCATCGACGATTTTTTTTGAAAAATCTCTTTGTGAACTGTGAACCACTCCGATACTTTGGACGTAGACCTTTTATGAAAGATCTACGTCCAAAAGTGCCCAAGACAGGAATCGAACCTGCACGGGGTTTAAACCCCACTAGGCCCTCAACCTAGCGCGTCTGCCAGTTCCGCCACTTGGGCTTATCGTTGCTCACAGTATAACGCTCGTCGCCGCCCCTTCAAGTCTGCCGGGGGAAGATGCGTGACAATTCCCTTCGTCGTCGGATCCCAAGCGACACCGACCGGAATAAACGACACATTCCGCTCGAAAGTGTTCGCCGGTTGCCGCCAAATCGGGTCGCTAGGAGACCCATGCTGCGGCCAGAACGTTCGAAATTTGTGCCAGCTCGCGACCGTGCGGTTCTTGTGGCTGAGTCGTGAAGACCACGGCGAAGCCGTTGATTGCCGGGTCGACCCACAGCACGGTTCCGGTGGCCCCCCAGTGCCCGAAACTGTACGGGCTCAGCAGGTCGCCGAAATTCGGGCTGAAGCCGGGCCAGTGCAGTCGCCAGCCGTAGCCCCATGCTCGTCCCCGGCGATCGCTTTCCTTCAAATCGGGGAAACCGGCGAGTTGATTCGTGGTCGCTGCCACAAGCGATTGCGACGAGAGAATGCGAACGTCGTCGAATTCTCCCCCCTGTCGTAACATTTCGGCGAAACGGGCGATATCCGAGAGCGTCGTCAACAGCCCCCCCCAGGGTGCCCCAAGCATCCGCCAGTATCTGGTGTTCCAATGCCAGTTGGTTCCCTGCTGTTCTTCGGGAAGGCGAAGTTCGGCAATCCGATCAACCTTTGGCGACGGACCCTCGAACCACGCTTCGGGGGCTCCGAGTGCCGTATCGTGCATTCCCAGCGGTTGAAAGATTTCGTCACGGAGATAATCGGGACACCCCTTTCCCGATACGCGTCCGATGATTTCGCCGAGAATTCCAAATCCGGTGCTTTGATATTGCACACCACGACCGGGGGGAAAATCGGGTTTGATGGCACAAATTTCTTCGACGAATTTCGACATCGGCTGCTGCTGCTCGCGGAGTTCTCGATTGTTAGGAAGCATGTCGGGCAAACCCGACGTGTGCGTCAGCAGATGTCGAATCGAAATCCCGTATTTCCCGTTTTTACCGAATTCCGGAATGTAACGCGTCACCTTGTCGCTGAGCAGAATCTCCCCGCGCTCGACCAGTTGGAGCACAGCCATCGCAACGATTGGTTTCGTAATTGAGGCGATCAGAAAAATCGCATCGGCTGCAATCGGTTGGGAGTTTTCGGCGATGCGCGATCGCCCGCAGACGTGCGGCGACGAGATTTCACCCCCTCGTCCGACGATCCAGCCGACGGCGGGTATGACGTCCCGTTGACAGAGGTCTTCGATAAAACCGACGGCCCGAGACCACGCCCGGCGGTCGATTCCGAGTCGTTCAAGTTCATCGGTCGACGTGCCGGTATGTTGAAACTGCGGCGCGGGTGAATTCATATACGGCTTCCCGGCGTCATACGTGGCTTGCATTCACCGAACGCGAAGATGCGATCGGAACCGACGCCATCATCGTCGCTGTGGAAATCGTTGTCCACCCCGAGAACTTGCCAGATCGTTCATCGTTCGCTTGCGAAATCAGATGGCGACTTCGTGCAACTGAATGATGCGATCGAGTTTCGTGATTTCGAGGACTTCGCGGATATCGGCCGAGGCATTGTAGAGATGAATTTCAGTACCCAACTGCGTGAGCGACGCCAACAGGCCGAGCAATCCGCTGGGGATCAGCTTGACGCCTGTCAGATCAAACGCCAGCACCTTGCAACTGTGCTTTTTGATCAAACCGATCAGTTCATCGCGGCATTCGGCCAGATTGATGTTGTCGAGCACGTCACGGCCGCCAAAACCAACAACCGTCAACGGACCTGCTTCGTAAATGTGAAGAATTTGTAAGTTGTCGGTCATATTGTGCTCTGTGTCCAACTGAAAATCGTGCATGGCGTAAACGAACGCATAAACCCCGTCGGTTCATTTTCACATGCCGGACCGCCATTCACAAGACCAAGTCGCTGATCTTTGGAGGCCAATTCGAGAATCGAATGCGAACTCGGTCAATCAATTTGACGCCACAGGCGACTATTCGTCCTCGTCAGCCGCCGTACATGTTTCGCTCTCGTCAGAATCACCGAACCCGGCGATGGCGAATTCTGTGTCGAGTTGACGTTTTCCGGCGGGGGTGATCTGGTATTTCACACCATTCGTCCGTCCGCCAATATCAACCTTGAGATAGCCGAGAGCAATCAGATTGCCGTGAGCAGCCGTCAGTTCTTCGGAAGGGATATCCGGATGATCATCAAGCCGACCGAACCAGCCGTCATATTCAGGATTTTTTTCTTTCAACAAGCGATCGTGCTCAAGATACAACGTCAGCAACGTTTCGTTAACCGGTGTCTGTTGCCAGAGTTCGCGTTCGAAGTCGATCATACTTTGGGTATCGACATCAGGGTGAGTCTCAGCAGAACTCGCGACGCACGTTCGCTAGAGTTGTTGCAGTCGGCACGAACGGCACATTCCTTCCGCATTCTCTCGTTTGACATTTTCTGCCTTCTGTACCGCGTGACACCGCCGAATGTCCGACCATCGGTTGGAAGAGACTCAATCGTTCCGCCAGCCGTTTCGCCCAGGTTTTTGTCCTGGAAACTCGTGAAATCGGGCTTTAATGCCCGGTTTCCGACGAAAAACATCCAAACTGTCCGCAACAGATACGTTCCAGAGGGCATTTACAGGACATCGTTGAAAAAAGTGATTTAAGCCCTCTCGAGTTTTACCCTCTGCTGCATTGACGAATCCTTATGTATTGTATAGAGTTAAGTGGCGACTGGCAGTCTCTGGAAAGCTCACGGATCAAGACATCCACATCGAGATCTGCCGGTTGCTGTGAAATCGTCTTGGTCTAACTGACGCGGTGCAAATCCGTTTGGTGGTTTTTACGCGCATCGACGATGCGAAAGAATTATTTGAGATCGATGGAAATCTTTCAATCAGCCCCTTCACAATTGAGTTCTGAACCAATTCACAATTCAACAGATTTGCCCGAAGACACGCCTGCCGAGGTCTTGGATCACGTTCCGCAATTTCGAGACTTGGGACTTAGCCCCGAGTTGCTGGAAGCGGTCGATGACGTCGGCTACATCGCCCCGAGTCCCATTCAGGCGGCGTTTATTCCTATCGCCATTAAAGGGGGCGACTGCATCGGTCAGGCACGAACCGGGACGGGTAAAACGGCAGCGTTTGTGTTGCCGATTCTGCAGCAGATCAATCGTCGTGCGCAAGACGTACAGGCATTGATCATGTCTCCCACGCGCGAGCTTAGCGAGCAGGTGGCCGGTGAGTTCGATCGCTTGAGTCAAACAACGACCCCCTGTCGATGCACCGTAGTTGTCGGCGGACGTCCGATCAAGAAGCAGATGAGCGATCTGCGTAAAGGGTCGCCTGTCGTCGTCGGAACTCCGGGACGCTTAATCGATCTGATTTCGCGAAAAGCGATCGATCTCGGGCATTTGAAGTTTGTCGTTCTCGATGAAGCCGACCGCATGCTTGATATCGGATTTCGACCGGACATTGAGCGGATCTTGAGGCGCTGTCCGACCGAACGTCAGACACTGCTCCTTTCCGCAACAATGGAACCCGCTGTCGAACGTCTGGCACGCCGATACATGCACGATCCGGTACGAATCGACACGTCGTCGAATTCGGTGGTGGTCGATACGATCGAACAGTTTTACATTACGGTCGATCAACATCGAAAGCCTGCATTGCTGGCGAAACTCTTGTTGCAGGAACGTCCCGCACAAGCCCTTGTGTTTACGCGAACGAAACGTGGTGCCGACCGTTTGCATCAGACGTTTTCTCGGAAGTTACGCGGAGTGGAAGCCATTCACGGCGATTTGCAGCAGTCGCAACGCGATCGCGTGATGAAGGATTTTCGCTCGGGAGAATGCCGGTTGCTGATAGCTACCGACGTCGTCGGTCGTGGCATCGATATCAGCGGCATCTCGCACATCATCAATTACGATATTCCGCAAGACTGCGACGATTACGTCCACCGCATCGGACGAACCGGCCGAATGGCATCGGAACATGCCGGCCGGGCGATTACATTTGTCGCTCCCGATGAAGGCTCGTTTTTGACCCAGATCGAGATCCGCATTAATCAGCTGTTGCCCCCGTATGCCGTCAAAGGGTTCGTCGCCTTCGACGCCAAAAGTCATCACGCCCACAAAGCGGGTGACGGGAAGAAACCTTCGGACGAGACGAAAGTGTCAAAAGAGCCGGAGCCCGAGGTTGAAGAAGAATTTGGATTCGGCTTCGATCTCGATTAACGCAGCGGATGAGACGTCATGAACGTCTGCAGCGCGTCGATGACTTCCTCAGGGGCGTCTTCGAAAACGTAATGTCCGGCATCGGGAAGCGAGACCGTTTCGGCGTGCGGAAACCGCCGTTGGAACTCGCGCAGAAAATCGACGGTGAAACACCAGTCTTTTTCTCCCCACACAAACAGCATCGGAGTCTCGTTGAATTTTTCGAGACCCCGTTCGACATCCTCCAGCGCAGCGTAACTGGGATGCGACGCCGACAGAGGAATATCCTGCACAAATCTCAGCACAGCCTGTCGATTGTTCCATGTATCGTAAGGTGCCACATAACCCGCTTTTGCAACCTTCGAAAATCGTTCCGGTTTCGCAACGGCCATCCACAACGCACAACGCGAAAATAAGTTGAACCCTCTTACGGCGATCGGGCCGACGATCGGCCATTGACAAACCGCAATTCGAAACGGGATTCGGTCTGAACGAAATGCCGCTGTGTTGAGAAGCACAATACGTGAAATGCGATCGTTCAGTCGCGCGGCGGCTCCCATGCCGATCGCCCCTCCCCAATCGTGGGCGACAAGTGTGATGTTTCGCAAGTCGAGCTTTTCAATCAGTTCGCACAAATTGTCGATGTGTTGTGCGAGCCGATACTGGTATTCGTGCGGTTTCTCCGATAATCCGCATCCGATGTGATCGGGGACTACAACACGGCACGTTGGCGATAACGCCGAAATCAGCCGTCGCCAGGCAAAACTCCAAGTCGGATTGCCGTGGACCATCAGCAGCGTTTCGGCGGGAGTTTCGTCGGCGGGAGACTCATCGATGTAATGCATCGTAGCGCCCCCCACCGCGAGGTGATGGCTTGCGAACGGATATTCCGATTTCCAGATCGGAACCGACTCATCCATGCGGCACCTCGGCGATCTGATCGAGTTCTTCGCTTAACGCGGCAGCGAGCCGAGTGATGTCGTCGATCGTATGCGCAGAGCTGAATGAGATTCGCAGCCGCGAGGTCTGCTGCGGAACGGTCGGCGGTCGAATGGCCGCGATGAGCAGTCCCGCCTCTTTCAGACGCTGTGCAAGCTTTAGAGTTGGTCCCGGTTCTCCAACGTGTACGGGTTGAATCGGCCCGGTTGCCCCCGATGATAGTCGTGATCTTGTAACTTCATCGCCGGACATCGCCTCTCGCCATGCGGTGACATTGTCGTGCAGTCGCCGGCGACGTTCGGGTTCGTGCTGAATGATTTGAATTGCGGTGATCGCAGCCGCACACATGAGAGGCGACAAGCTGGTCGAAAACATCTGAGTGCGAGCGTTATTCCACAGCCAGTCGATCGTCGACTGCGCCCCTACGGCGAAACCTCCCTGTGCTCCGAGGGCCTTACTCATCGTCCCGATGCGAACGGCAATTCGATCTTCGACACCGGCGAGTTCAACAACACCCCGACCGTGCGTGCCATACACACCCGTCGCATGCGCTTCATCAACGATGATTTCCGCACCATATCGTTCGGCAAGATCGCACAGATCTTTGAGCGGTGCGACGTCACCGTCCATGCTGAAAACGCTTTCGGTGACGATCCATTTTCGTGCGGTTGGATTATGACTTCCGTCCGTTGATTTCTTTAATTCCTTTTGCAGCGACGTCAGATCATCGTGGCGATAAACGCGAAGTCTTGCTCCCGAGAGTCGGCAGCCATCGACGAGACTGGCGTGATTGAAACGGTCGCAGAACAAGACATCGCTAGAGTCGACCAGCGCGGTGATCGAACCGAGATTGGCGGCGTATCCCGAAGGAAAGACGATCGCTCCCTCTTGCTCTTCGAAAGCGGCAATGCATTCTTCGAGATCGCGTTGTGCGGGTCCGCGCCCGATAACGAGTGAACTCGCCGTCGCACCGGCACCACTGCGTTTGAGTTCCTCGGCAACAGCGGCTGCAATCTGAGGATCGTGGGCGAGATTCAAATAGTCGTTCCCCGCGAAATTTCTCAGCGATACACCCTCTTCGACGACACCACCCGTTCGGTCGGAGAGAAAGACTCGACGGACTCGCAACAGTTCTTCGCGGGCTGCGATCGCCAGTTGATGTTCGAGCCAGGGGAGCGGTTTGGACATGAGGGATTGTGACGACTCGCAAAATTTCATGGCATCGATACGGCGACGGCATCATGTCGGTCGGACTCGCCAACGCGAATCGGGTCGCCGATTTGCCAATCGACACCATTACGAATCACTTTTCGATACAACGTGTCGCGTTCGATCGGTACGCGTCCCGCCTCGCGAATAAGATGATGCAGCTGGTCGACCGTCAATCCCTGCGGCGTTTTCGCACCGGCGTCGTGGTAAATGATTTCGTGAATCACCGTTCCGTCGAGATCGTCGGCTCCGAAGCTGAGTGCAACCTGTGCCGTCTTTTCGCCAAGCATGATCCAATACGCTTTGATGTGGTCGATGTTGTCGAGCATCAGCCGCGAAAGGGCAATGACGCGGAGATCGGTCATACCGCTCGGCTTGATGATGTGCGACAGCTTCGTATTTTCGGGATGAAACGCCAGCGGAATAAACGTCTGAAAACCACCGGTTTCATCCTGCAGTTCGCGGAGCTTGCAGAGATGATCGACGCGATGTTTTCCCTCTTCGACGTGGCCATAGAGCATGGTGGCATTGGTTCGTAAACCGAGTGCATGGGCTTCGCGGTGCGTCATCAGCCATTCTTCGGCATCGGCCTTATGCTCACAGATTTGCTGCCGCACATCAGGATGAAAAATTTCAGCTCCGCCGCCGGGCATACTGCCGAGGCCCGCTTCGATCATCTGTTCGAGCACCCAGCGCGTCGGCTTTTTGGTGAGATAACTGAACCAGTTAATTTCGACCGGGGTCCAGGCTTTGATGTGCAGCGCGGGCCAGGTTTCGTGAATGACGCGAATGACATTCAGGTACCAGTCGAAATCTTTCTGATGGTGGAGTCCGCCAACGACATGAATTTCGGTCGCACCGAGAGATTTCGCTTCGTGGACGCGGTCGCGAATCATCGCATCGGTAAACGTGTAAGCCTTTTCGGCTTTTAAGTCGGCCCGAAACGCACAAAACGTACAGCGATATACACAGACATTCGTGGGATTGAGATGAATGTTGGTGTTGTAATAGGCATAGTTGCCGTTCTTGCGTTCGCGGACGACATTGGCGATCCGTCCGAGCGTAAGCAGGTCAACCTCGTGATCGAGAAACAGTCCGTCATCGAACGACAGTCGAGTGCCGGAGTGGACTTTCTCTGTAATTTCGCGTAACCGTTGCTGGTCGTATGAGGCGATCATATCAGGCGTCAGATTTCATAGAATGGTCGGTAACTGTTCTTGCCGGACTCCATTGTAGAGTTCGGGCGGCGTATCCGTCAAACGGTTGATTGCCGGCAGAGGTAATCGATATAGACTCCAGTAAGAAGATCATGACGCAATGAACGGTGTGAATGCCAAACCAAACGTCTCCGCGACGGCCCTGTTCGTGATTTTTCTCTGATGCATGTTCACGGCGTCGATCAGACCGGGATATTTCTCGAATGCACCGTCGAGCCCCCGATCGGCAAGTTGCAAAGCATACGGTAACGTGACGTTGCAAAGAGCATAGGTGCTGGTTCGGCCGACGGCACCCGGCATGTTGGTCACGCAGTAATGAACGACGCCGTCGACGATGTAGGTCGGTTTCGAGTGTGTCGTCGGCTGTGACGTTTCGAGACATCCCCCCTGATCGATCGCGACGTCAATGACAACGCTGCCGGGTTTCATCACTTGAAGATCTTTTCGCGAAACCAGCTTCGGAGCGCGAGCCCCGGGAATAAGCACGCCGCCGATCACAAGATCGGCGAGTATCAGCTGATCGCGAATATTGTGGCGATCGCTGTACATTGTGTTGACGTTGGCCGGCATGATGTCCTGCAGATACCGCAAGCGATCGACGTTGATGTCGAGAATCACGACGTCGGCCTTGAAACCGGCGGCGATTTGCGCCGCATTTTTGCCGACGACACCTCCACCGAGAATGACAATGTGTGCCGGGGGAACGCCGGGAACGCCGCCAAGCAATATTCCCCGTCCTTCCTGGGGACGTTCGAGGAATTTGGCCCCTTCCTGAACGCTCATGCGGCCGGCGACTTCGCTCATCGGTGTCAGACAGGGAAGATCTCCTTTGGGCCCTTTCAGAGTTTCGTATGCAATAGCGGTCACACCGGTTGCGAGTACATGCCTGGTCAGCTCTTCGTCCGCCGCGAAATGAAAATAGGTGAAGACGAGTTGCCCTTCGCGAAGCATCGGCCATTCACCGGCCTGAGGTTCTTTAACCTTGATTATCAGATCGGCCTGTTCGTAGATATCTTTGGCCGAAGGGACGATTTCGGCACCATTCTCGCGGTACATGTCGTCGCTGATTCCGCAGCCACAACCGGCACCTTGCTGCACGAGCACACGGTGCCCGTGGTGAGTGAGTTCTTCCGCGCCGACCGGGATGAGCCCGACGCGATATTCATCCTGTTTGATTTCGCTGGGGACGCCGACGATCATGAATAACTCCTGATTTCACAGGTCTCGGTGACGTTCAAGTTACATTCGATTCATCGGATGCCATTGGACGACGACGCGGCGCCGGACAACAATCGACCGGACAGGTATCGTGAGAAGGACCAAAATGGCCAATACTTCGTTTAGGGCGTTGCGGGTCGAGTCGTTCCTCGATCAATTCTCTTAACATCGACACAAATTGGGGATGAGTTCCCACAGTGCCGGCACGAACCATCGTCATTCCAAGTTCATCGGCGCGCAATCGGGCTTCTTCATCGAGATCGAATAAGACTTCCATATGATCTGAAAGAAAGCCGATCGGCATGATAATCACATGTTTTTTTCCGAGCCGTGCGTCTGTCTGCAGCGCATCGAGGATATCGGGTTCGAGCCACGGATCGTCCGGCCGGCCGCTACGACTTTGATACACAAGAGACCATCGATCTGCCGAAAGACCGGCTTTTTCGGCGACAAGTCGCGAGGTCTCGGTCAATTGCTGCACGTATTGCGAAGAATCGGCCATGCTCAACGGGATACTGTGCGCGGTAAACAGAATTCGAAAGTCGGCTCTTGCCGCCGCAGGAAGCTGCTCAATCGCCTGTTGCACGCGGTCGTAATTGGCGTCGATAAACAAGGGATGATTGTAAAACGATCGCAATTTATCGACGGAAGGGGATCCCGCTCCCACCACGCTCTGAGCCCGCATCACATCTTCACGATATTGCCGACACCCCGAATACGAACTATAGGCCGAGAGAACCAGACCTATGGAATGTTCGATGTGCTGATCTTTCATTTCGCGAATAGTGTCGGTCAGCATCGGATTCCAGTTCCGATTGCCCCAGAAAATCGGCAGATCGATGCCGTGTCGATCGAGTTCCTCTCTCAGCGCAGCAATCAGATCGCGGGCCTGCTGGTTGATCGGGCTCACACCGTCGAAATGATAGTAATGTTCGGCGACTTCGAGTAAACGCTCGCGGGGAACCGCCCGGCCACTGACGACGTTTTCCAGAAATGGAATCACATCATCGCGGCACTCGGGGCCGCCGAAACCGATCACAAGTAGGGCATCGTATGAAGTCATAAGCACGAAAGATCAAAGGCGTTGAGGAAGTGATGTCGTTGATCTGAGAGGACGCGTTCAGCAACGGGTTAAGCAGGCCAACAAAAAGCCCCGTTCGAGAGTGGGGCAATGTATTCTTTACAAGCGTTAACGGTTAAGAATGTCAATTTTTACAATCCCCGCTTGACCGTTTTCAGAGAATCGTGAAAATACGCATCGATAGATACATTGTTGTCGGATGATCGCGATCGTCAACCCGCCCATTCGACGGCAGACCCATACTTTGTGCGATGCTTTCCTGTCGATATTGAATGTTCGAGGTTTGACATTGAACATTCGGGCAGAACATCTTTGCAGAGATTACTCGATCTGGTGCTGATTGCACCAGCGTGGAGGGATTGAGTTTATGGCCGATGTCATGACGACATCCGTTTCGCATTATCGTCGACCTGATACTTTTGCCATCAGTCTTCGCCGACTTCTTCCCGGGGCCAGTTTCGTCGGCTGTGCGGATGTCACCGTCGTCGATGCCACCGAAAAGAGCTACGATTGTCAGCCGGGAAGTCTGTTCGCAGTCGTTCCCGGGTCGAATGTCGACGGATCGCGATTTGTCGGAGACGCTTTGCAGCGTGGAGCCTCAGCCCTTCTGGTCTCGCGTCCGATCGCGGGGGCAACGGTTCCGCAATGCGTGGTTCGAAATGTCCGTCGGGCCTATGCCGAATTGTGTTCGGCCCTGGTCGGTCAACCCTTTCGCCGACTGGGGATGATCGGCGTAACGGGAACGAATGGAAAGACGACGACCACTTGGTTAATTCGATCGATCCTGCAAGCCGCGGCTAAGAAGACGGGACTGCTGGGTACTGTCGAATATCACGATGGCGACACTTCGTCGAATTCGGCGCTGACGACCCCCGATTCGCGTTCGTTAAACCGCTGGCTGGCCCGGATGATTTCTTGCCGCGCCACGCATGCCGCGCTGGAAGTTTCAAGTCACGCGCTCGATCAGGACCGCGTGGCGGGGATTCAATTCGATGCCGGCGTCCTGACGAATATCACACCCGATCACCTCGATTATCATCGCCATTTCGAAAGTTATATTTCCACCAAGGCCCGCATCATGTCGCTGTTGAAAGCGAGCGGGAGAATGGTGCTGAACGCCGACGATCGTCCGAGTGCCGAACTGATTTCCCGCGTCCCTACAGACAAAATGTGTGTGACTTATGGAATCGATGCCCCGGCGGATGTCACAGCGAAAATCGTACAAGAAAAGACAGATGGCAGTCGATTTGTTCTGCGAATGCGAGGCGAAGAGATCGAAGTCTTCACGTCGCTGATGGGACGACACAACATTTCGAACTGCCTGGCTGCCGCCGCAGCGGTGGCTCAGTTTAATCTTCCGCTCGAAAAAATCGCTGAGGGAATCGAACATCTGACTGAGGTTCCCGGCCGGTTGCAGCGAATCGAGATGGGACAACCTTTTGAAGTCTTCGTCGATTACGCCCATACCGAGGATGCGTTAAGCCGAATTCTGTCGGCATTGAAACCGCTCACAGCAGGCCGACTGATTTGCGTGTTCGGAGCCGGTGGAGACCGTGACAAATCCAAGCGTCCTCTGATGGGACGAGCCGCCGCGAAATTTGCCGATCTGGCGGTCATCACCAGCGACAATCCTCGAACGGAATCTCCTCAGTCGATTATCGACCAGATTCTCCCGGGGTTTGCCGAGAGCTCCTGTCAAACACACATTGAAATCGATCGCGAACAGGCCATCTCTGTTGCTCTGAAACAAGCCGTCGCAGGAGATTGCGTCGTGATCGCTGGCAAGGGTCATGAAACCGAACAGATTTTGGGAACGACTCGAAACCCCTTCGACGACCGCGAAATCGTCAGAACATGCCTTGCTCCTCTCTATTCGCCCGTGGGCACATCGGCGGCAAACTCGGATTAACGAACACTCTTTCATTCGACCGCAACGTCTATCCCGGCGAATTGCCGGATACCCGCGTTCGATGCTTCGATTCGAATTTTCGGAATACACCAGGACATGGATCGTCTCGACGGTTCGAACCTGATCGCGGCAGTCGGCGGCGCACCACAGTGTCTGCCGCATTCGACGTTTGACGTAACGAGAATCAGCATTGATTCTCGAACTCTTCAGCCGGGCGACCTGTTTTGGGCGATTCGAGGCGAGTCTTTCGACGGCCACGATTATATTAATCAGGCGGTTGACCGCGGCGCATCGGCCTGTGTCATTCGTCACGACCGAGGGGGACAATATTCCGGACCGGCGATTCTCGTGGACGACACACAACAAGCCTTGTGGGATTTAGCGACGTGGTATCGCCGACAGCACGATGCGTTAGTCGTGGGCGTTACGGGCAGCTTTGGCAAGACCACGTCTCGCGAAATGATATACGCGGCACTTCAGTCCGAACATGCGGGAATGCGGACGGTAGGGAACTTAAACAATCACATCGGTTTGCCACTCAGTCTGCTCGAAATCGAATCGCAACACGATTTCGCCGTACTTGAAATGGGGGCCTCGCGTGTCGGTGAGATTGCCGATCTCGCACACATCGCTCGTCCCGAGGTCGGCGTGATTACCGGGATCGGCCCGGCGCATCTCTCGGGATTTGGAAGTCTCGATGGAGTCATTCGCGGAAAGGGAGAGTTGCTCGAGCATTTGCCACCCTCCGGATTTGCCGTGTTGCCGGGCGACGATCCCAACATTCGGCGTATGGCCGAACGGGCGACGTGCCCTGTCATTTTCGTGGGAACAGGTCCGGACAACGATCTCCGTGCGGAAGAGGTCACATGGAATCTGACCGCGTTAACATTTCGAGTGGACCAGACGACGTTTCAGATTCCGGTACTCGGACGGCATTTTCTGACACCAGCGTTGCTCGCCGTGGCCGTGGGTCGAGAAATCGGAACCGAACTCGACGTTCTGGCCGACGGCTTGCGAACGTTTCAACCGATTTCCGGCCGTTGCCAACCGCAACGCATCGGAAAATGGACGGTCATTCACGATGCGTACAATGCGAATCCTCATTCGATGGCGGCGGCATGTCGCCTCCTTGCCGAATGGCCCGGTTCTCATCGTCGAATTTTAATTCTCGGCGACATGCTGGAGCTGGGCGAAGAGAGTTCCCGTTATCACGTGGAGATAGGACAGGCAGCCGCTCATGCCGGAATCGACCGCCTGATCGTCTGCGGAGATTTCAGCCGTGACGTCATTCGTGGTGCGCTGGCGGCGGGGATGAGTCCTCATCGGATATCGTCGGCGGACGACTGGAACGTCACCATGACGATTCTCGACTGCTGGCTTGAGCCTGAAGACGTGCTGCTGATCAAAGGCTCGCGCGGGATGCAGATGGAACGGGTCATCGACTGGTTGAATCGTAAAAACGCCAACGATCCGGTCGATCCGCGTCTGGACCATCGTCGGAAATCCGCGTAATCCATTGCATTTACGGTTCAATTATTGATTCGGACGAAATACTCGGAAAAGTTTACAATGGCCACCACAAACTTTCAAAGTTGCACTGTTCAGACCGGGGACTTCGAATTATAAATCCCCCCGCCAGCACATTCACATCAAGTCTGCAGCGACACTTCTGTCGCATATCAATCCAACACTATCGATATTTTCAATTTCAGTAGACATAACCGTCTTACTTAAGGTTCCGCTACGTGCGTAGGGTTTGCGGGGATCTGAAGCACTGTCCGGTTTACCGGGTGGAAGCACGACAGGCATTGGAAACAGTGATTAATGGGTCGATCACTCCAATCGCCGCTTCGTAGTGGAACCTCTTTTCGCGAGCGCCGGAGATAAATTCTTCGGCGCTCGCAGATTTTTTCAGTAACGGATCGATCAAGACATGATGAAAGCCAACCGTTGAGAATGACGACGAGCAGCTTCAGTCATTCTCATTTCTTCCCCGCACGATTAACGCTAGAAGAATCTCGCGCCCGATGTTGATCTGGCTGTTACACCATATCTCTCCTCTGCTCGAGCAGGTCGAACTCCACACGTCTGGAGATTCTCGCGTCTTTCTCACCGCTCGTGTGGCTCTCGCCACTATGACGTCGTTTCTGGCGGCGATCATCATGGGACCGACCGCAATTCGTTGGCTCAAGTCGCGATTTCGCGAACGAATCGGCAGCGATTCGGAACGGCTTAACGAACTCCACGCCGCCAAGAATTCGACCCCGACGATGGGTGGTTTGTTTATCGTGGCCTCGATCGTCATTTCCGGATTGCTCTGGGGCGACTTGAGCAGCGCCTATGTCCCCATAGGAATCGTGACCGCCGTGGCGTTCGGCACACTTGGTGGAATTGATGACTGGATCAAACTCAGCTCATCACGCAACGGATTGACCGTTCGGCAGAAACTGTTGTGTCAGGTTGCGATTGCAACAGTGACGGCCGTTTGGTGTTATTTTCTGCAACACGACCGTCCCGGCGGGCTATCACTGATCTGGCCGTTTGGAAACGTGAGCTGGCAGATGGGGCTGCTGTTTATACCGTGGGGAGTGCTGGTGCTCGTCAGCAGTTCGAACTCGGTGAATCTGACGGACGGTCTCGACGGACTCGCCAGCGGTTGTGCCATCTTCGCGGGATCAGCGTTCGCAGCACTGGCGTATGTTACCGGGCATGCCGAGTTTTCACGGTATTTCGGTATCCCTCACCTGGTCGAAGCGGGTGAACTCGCGGTCATTCTCGGCAGCATGGTCGGTGCGATGCTCGGGTTCTTATGGTTCAACTGCTATCCCGCGCAAGTCTTTATGGGAGATACCGGTTCGCTCCCGATTGGCGGCTTGCTCGGATTGGCCGCACTCGTGACGCGGCAGGAGGTGCTCCTCATCGTCATCGGCGGCATCTTCGTGATTGAAACACTCAGCGTGATCATGCAGGTCTTGTGGTTTCGCAGCACCGGTCGCAGACTCCTGGCGTGCAGCCCGCTTCATAATCACTTTTTGTTTCGCGGCGATCACGAAATAAAAATCGTCGTCCGCTTCTGGATCGGATCGGCACTGCTCGCGCTTATCGGCGTGGCCAGTTTGAAGATCAGTTGATCGTGATGATTCTTAGAACAACCCTGCCAGGGCTTCGATGATGGGTCCCGCGACAGCGCTGTTATCTTGCGAATGCCAGATCGAACGCACCAGATCAAACGAGACCAATGCACAGAGGATCGTTACCACCGTTGATAATGCCACTCCTGCGAAATCGATTTTCGTCCATTCGGCTTCGGGTGCCGAGACGACACCACGACCGATCGCCGACCCGGTACTGAATTCCGCGTGGCTGGCCCCGGTCTGAAAGCTGTCTTCGAACGCCTCATCACCGGCATCAAAGACATCAAGTTCGTCGGCTTCATCGACGTCGAACATGTCGCCGTCGAGTTCGAGATCGGCCTCTTCCACTGCAACGGCATCGTCACTACCACGTTGAGGTTTGGTGGTGGCAAAGTCGGCATCTTCATCGTCATCGAACAAGATCACGCTGGTATCGTGAGACGAATCTTCGGCGTCAAGATCGAACTCGCTGTCACCACCAGACGCAACGTCGAACGACGTGGCTTCCATTTCAGAGGAGCTATCGGCCGACAGCATATTGATGGTTTCTGCCGAATCTGAATCGTCGAGATTCGTGGCAATCGAAATACCACTGTCTTCGGCAAGCGTGATTCCGTCGTCGTCGTCGGCCACCAGCGAAATGCCGCTGTCCTCCCCCTCGGGAGCGAGCGAGATGCCGCTGTCCGCGGCGGCTTCGAGAGCGATTCCGCTATCCTCATTGAATACAGAAGTCGAACCCGATTCGTCGTGATCTTCGAGCACACCACTTTCACTACCGGAAAAAAGCAGATCGCTTTCACCGCCGATCGTGGTCTTCTCGAGATCCAGAATCTTGACGTCGCTCTGGTCGCTGTCGCTGGGAACGTGATCAGCGTCGTCACCGTCGTAGATTTTGACGTCGCTGTCGCTTTTGGGTCCGGAATCGTCGCTCAGACGAACATCGCTGTCGGAGTCCCCCACGAGTTTGACGTCGCTGTCGCTCTGCAGCGCCGAATCATCGGCCGACAACTTCACATCGCTGTCGGAATCGCTCGCAACGAGTTTGACGTCGCTGTCGCTTTGATCGATGGCCTTCGATTTTTTCTTATCTTCGGTCAATCGCACATCGCTGTCGGAATCGGAAAGACTAAGCGAGACATCGAGCTTGCTGTCGCCTGAGCTGACGAGGCTGTCGTCGAGAATCAACCGTACGTCGCTGTCCGAGGTGCCGGCATCGAGCTCATCGTCGTCAAGAGCACTACCTCGAATGATCGTCGGCTGCGCACCGAGTTCATCCTCGTCGTCGTCTCCCAGCACAACACTGGATCCGAATCCGGCATCGTCATCGGTGACCAGCGGCACGTCCGGGCTCGAATCGGACTGACGCATCCGCTTCACCTTGTCGACGTCTTCCTGCCGGAATTTCCAGGTTCCTCGATCGGCAAAACCTCGAATTTGACCCTCTTCGCGAATTTTAGTCAGTTCCTTGGGAGAAACCCCTAAGATTTTCGCCGCTTCTTCGAGAGTCAGATATTTCTTGCTTGTCATAGGATCCTCAATTTTCCGACGATCGTGCATAAACCGGTTGTAGCACCTGGCGGGGCAAACTGCCGGGCAGGCTCAAAACAGTCGATTCCGTATTCCTTTTATCACCCCGACCACATGCGTAACGTCGGTTTTTTATTCTCGGGTGGATTATCCGATACCGATCGTTTTATCGGCTCACACCCAAACGGATATCATCGGGAAATATGTCTGAATTCCCACAGCCTTTACAATCGTCAACATAAGCAGCGTTTGCAATACCGCCCACTGAGGGCTTGTCCCCACGAGAACAATTCGACTCTCGGCTTCATTCCAGGCGAACGGAAGCGGTAATTCGGACGCCGATTTTCCAACACCATCTAAGTCTGGAAACCTGTTTCGGCCTCTCTTTTATTCTAAAGTTCCTCCGAGACATTGCAAGCAGTTTTCTCTGCGCATTTTCACATACCGGAACACCAGGTGATAGACGCAGAAATCCCCCTGTTCAGAGTCAAGGCGATTTTCAGTTAATCGTGGAGGCCGATTTCGGTTAACTGGACGAAACGCTATCTCAGCTGACCGAAAAGCAACGGGGAAAACGATAATGGCTGCGATATGCTGATGTGTACCTGTGGAACTGCAAATTCAGGTCGATTCGCTCTGGATTTCGGCCTGATGAAGATTCTGTCGATTTTGTCCGCAAAAACTCAAAACTTGAGACATATTTTTCCCGTTCAGCATGTCGTTTTTCGAAGAAATTGATAACAATGTTGAGGCTTCAGGCATTGGACCAGGATCAAATTCCGTTTATGAATTAGGGACCGCTTCAGCCGACAGCGTCGATCGAAGTATGGCCGCAAGTTGACGGTTCTCTGAAAAGTACGACTCGTACCGCACACAAACCGGCGACCAGGCAGAAAACCAATCGACGTAGGTCGTTCGTTTGTCATTGAATCTCGTAACGTCTCGACCGTTGTTCAGCCGACGGGATCAACGAACTGACAAGGAGTTGATGGTGTCGATCATCCCGTTGCATCCACGCGATTCAGAATTCGGCGCGACCACGTCGGACTCCCGATCGGTATCGGACCAGCGCGAGCCACAACAGACACCCGACGCCGACGGTCATGGCCGTCCCATTGGACGATCCCGACTCGACGTTGATCTAAAGGTGATCCCAAATTCCGACGAGCTGCGCACACAAATCAGAATCGCGGCAGAACGGTATGTCCTGGCGCTCGACAAACGATCCCCCATCACTCGAGTTCAACTCGAACGTCACGGTTATCGCCTGCTGGCACAATACGAGTTCGACGAACCTTATCTCGGATTCGCCATGGTCTGCCTGGGGAACGCATTCTGGAAGCCGTCGTTTCTGTCGACTCCTTATGCACGCCGTCTGCTGTTGTTGCCGAGCTGTTTTCCTCATCATCGGAATTGTCCGTCAACAGCCGATTTCGTACACGGTAATGGCCATCGCAAAACAACAGACACAGAGTGTGTTGCCTGCCGGTTGATTCGATTGAAGGATCAAGCCGAACAGTGCGGTTATCGCGTTCTCGAAGCCGACAGGTCACCCGCCATTCTCAGCATTCTCATCGAAGGGAAAATCGATGCCATTTTAGGAATCGCCTCTCTCAACGATTTGGAAAAATCGGTCGATCAGATCATGATGGCTGGTGTTCCATCGTACGCGATTCCTTTAATCGAAAAAGAAAGGGACGAGTTCGTCCTGGATGAACCCTGGGTCAGTGCGGTGATTGACCAATGTGACGTTACCCATGAATCGACGGCTATCAGCTACCTCCCGTTGATTCGCGCTGCTAATGACCTGTTTAACGACGATTTTTCGACATTGTTGCCGAGGTCACAAAGTCGGAACGAGGCGATGGCGAAGTCGCCGCTCGGTCAGACCGAAGAGATTGCATTCGACTGGCTGGCCAATGGAGGTAAACGCTTTCGACCGTTCATCACACTGGCGGCATACGATGCCCTGACGGGGGGCAAGGGAACGACGATCGTTCCCGATGGAACTCGGTTGCAGTTCACGCCTGCCGTCGGCCGCAGCGCGATGGCGATCGAAGCCTTTCATAAAGCCTCGCTGGTTCACGACGATATCGAAGATAACGACCTTTATCGTTATGGTCGCGATACATTGCATCGTACACACGGCGTCGGCATGGCAATTAACGTCGGAGATTATCTGATCGGTCTGGGATATCAGCTGGTCAATGCCACGCGAGAAGAACTCGGTGCCGAAGTGGCTTGCGACATTCTTGATAAAATGTCGACGGCTCATATCAAACTCTGTGACGGACAAGGTGCCGAGATGGCTTGGCAGGCGGCTCCGACCACGAAGTTCACGCCTGCCGAAGCTTTGCAGATCTATGCCTTAAAAACCGCCCCGGCGTTCGAAGCCGCGTTGTTTGCCGGCGTACGCATGGCCGGGTCGACCAGCACTTACGAAGAAACGATCGCCGAGTATTGCCGTCACCTGGGGATTGGATTTCAGATTCTCAACGATCTGAAAGATTGGACCGGCGATTACGACAACAAACTGGTCGCCGGTCAGGATGCCCAGGCCATGCGGCCTACCTTGTTGCTAGCGCTGGCATTGCAGGTGGCGAGCCCCGAACAGTTTCTCGAACTCGAATCGCTGATCGAGAATGCCGATGACGATGAACACCGCCCCGAACATTTTCGCAAGGTCTTTCACGATTGTGGTGTTTTCTCGAAAGCCCTCGAACTCGTCGAGAATTCGCGTCAGCGAGCACAGTTACTCGCCAATTCCGTACAATCGAAGGAATTTCGACAGTTGTTGCATTTCCTGGTCGACACGGTCCTTGCCGAGGAACAGAAATACAGAGTCCCCCCCCAATAACAGCTACTCCAGGCCTGTTTTCTATTTTCGCATTCACCCGAGAGAATACTGCTAACGTCATGCCCCTGGTGCTTCGCATTCGACAAACGACGACGATTCCTCTGGAAGTGGAAACCATCCGCATCGAAACGGCGCGCGAACAGACCGCCGATGCCGTGCTCGGCACATTGATTCAATACGGTAATCAGCAAGTCCCGTTAGGCGAATTCTTCACCGCCGAGGGCTCCGCTTCCGACGAACAGATTGTATGGGAAGGAGACTGCTCGAAAGTCAAACTCATCGGAGCCCTGCACAATCGAGGAACCATTCGAGTCGAAGGAAACGCCGGCATGCATCTTGGTGCCGAAATGACCGGCGGCGAAATCATTGTCCACGGCAATGCCGCCGATTGGGTTGGTGCTGAAATGCATGGCGGCAGAATTCATATTCACGGTCATGCCGGCCACCTCGTCGGTGCTGTCTATCGCGGGGGTCGCCGCGGCATGACGGGGGGCGAAATTCTGATCGAAGGCGATGCAGGCAACGAAATCGGGCAAACGATGCGAAGAGGGCTTATCGCCGTCGGTGGCAAGGCGGGAGATGCCATCGGTTTCAGTATGATTGCAGGGACGGTACTTGTATTCGGTGAGCCGGGCATTCGTCACGGTGCGGGCATGAAACGAGGCACAATCGGCCTGCTCAGTGAATCGTCGTCTCCCGATCTGCTTCCCACGTTTCGTTATTGTACGACGTATCGTCCCAATTTCTTGCGAATTTACTTGAAAGCCTTGCAGCAGCGAGGATTTCCCGTTCCCGAACATTGCTGGACAACACGCTTTCACCGTTTTGCCGGAGACTTTCTCGAGGACGGAAAGGGTGAAATCTTGATCTCGGAGAACGCGTTATCGGTGTAGAACTGGTTTCATCACCCGGTTGGCGACAGAAAAATCGTTCGAATTACCCTAAAATATCCATCGTCCAGAGGGTTATGAAAAGATTTGTAGGATGATGCACTCGATGGATCGTCCGGTTGGTGAAGGAAACGCCGTTCCCTTTTTGAAAACCAACCACCACAGGGGATGGGTATCAAACGGCGCGTCATCTCCTCCCCATACAACGAACACGACGTCGTGTTTCATATCCGAAATCTGCCGGCATGACCTCTTCGCGACTGAATATCGCCGATCGATTGACGCAAACTGCACAACGTGTGCCGCATCAACGTGCGGTGGTGTTTCCTCATGGACTCGACTCCTGTGGTCGAACGGCATACACGCATCTGACGTTCGCCCAGCTCGATGACGAGAGCAATCACCTCGCCGCCGGTCTCCAGCGAATGGGAATCAAACCCGGGACACGGCTCGTGCTGTTCGTACGGCCCAGCCTCGAATTCATTACGTTGACCTTCGCATTATTCAAAGTCGGTGCGGTGATCGTGCTCATCGACCCCGGCATGGGGATGAAGCACGTATTTCACTGTCTGGAGACGGTCGATCCCGACGGTTTTGTCGCGATTCCGACGGTTCATCTGGCATCGATCTGGTCACGAAAACGCTTTCCGCGAGTCAAATACCGCGTTGTCGTCGGCCAGAGAGGTTTTGGTTTCGGGCCGACATACTCCGACTTGCTCGCCGCTGACGCATCTTCGTTTCGAACCGTTGCAACGACCGCTCGCGATCCGGCGGCAATCATTTTTACAAGCGGCAGCACAGGACCGGCGAAAGGAGTGCTCTACGAACATGGTATGTTCTGGGCACAAGTCGACATGTTGCAGGCGTGTTATCAGTTTCAACCGGGTGAAATCGATCTTCCCGGCTTCCCTCTGTTTGCGCTGTTCAACTCGGCACTCGGTGTGACGACCGTCATCCCTCCGATGGACCCGACACGGCCCGCACAAGCCGATCCCAAAAAACTCATTGATACGATGTACGATCAAGGCGTGACGACGTCGTTCGGATCACCCGCCATCTGGAATCGCGTCGGACGTTACTGCGAGTCCCAAGGGGTCAAATTGCCAAAAAGTTTGAAGCGCGTGATCTCCGCCGGAGCGCCGGTGCCGCTCGACGTTCTCGAACGGATGTCGCGGGCATTCGACAACGACGACGCTGAAATGTTCACTCCGTACGGTGCAACCGAATCGTTGCCGATCGCATCGATATCGCATTGCGAAATTTTAGACGAGACCGCAATACTTTCGCGGCAAGGGAAGGGGACGTGCGTCGGGCGACCGTTGCCGGGAGTGAATATCAAGGTCATCCCCATTACCGACGGCCCCGTCGCTACCGCCGAGGATATCGTCGAACTTCCCGTCGGAGAAATCGGCGAACTTATCGTACAAGGGGCGATGGTGACGCGGGAATATTTTCGCCATCCGGAAGGAACGGCGATGGCGAAAATACGCGAAGGCGACCTCGTGTGGCACCGCATGGGTGACGTCGGTTATATCGATGAGGAAGGACGATTGTGGTTCTGCGGAAGAAAATCGCATCGTGTCGAAACGGAAAACGGGCGGATGTTTTCGATTCCCTGTGAAGCGATTTTTAATAACCATCCTCGTGTCTTTCGCTCGGCTCTCGTCGGCGTGGGAGCAAAGCCGCATCAACGTCCTGTGCTCGTTATCGAACCCGAAGCGAACGCATGGCCCGGATCAAAAGAGGCCGAACGAAAATTCTGCGATGAACTATTGGCGCTGGGACGCGAAGTTCCACATACTGCGGTTATTGAAACGATATTGTTTCACCGTTCGTTACCGGTTGACGTCCGACATAATGTCAAGATCTCGCGAGAGCAGCTTGCCCTCTGGGCGGAGAAGAACCTGTGCTAACTCACAGAATATTTTGGGGCTATTCGTGTAACAGTTGCCGCATGGTTTCGTTCATACCGCCAGGTTTTTTCAGCGGGAGTCATTAGCATGACGACGCTCGTCACCGGTGGGGCCGGTTTTCTCGGGCTGTATATGACCGAACAACTCGTCGCGCGCGGTGAGAGCGTGCGCGTGCTCTGTCGCCGTTCGCATCCGCGGCTGAAAGAACTCGGCGTTCAGTGGATCGAAGGAGACATCCGCGATCCGTCGATCGTGAAAGAGGCCTGCGCGAACTGCGACACGGTGTTTCATGTCGCCGCCATTCCCGGCATCTGGGGTGCGTGGAAGACATTCTACGAGACCAACACCCAAGGAACCATGAATGTTCTTGCAGCGTGTCGCAGCGAAGAGGTCGGTAAGTTGATATACACCAGCTCGCCGAGCGTCGTCTACGATGGCAGCGAACATCGAGGAGTGAATGAATCTCTGCCTTATTCCGACAGCTATCTCTGCCATTACCCTCACACAAAAGCGATCGCCGAACGGGCCGTGCTCGATGCGAACGGACAAGACGGCCTGTTGACCGTCTCGCTACGTCCGCATCTTATCTGGGGACCGCGCGACAATCATCTGATTCCCCGCTTGATTCAGCGGGCCAAAAGCGGCCGCCTTCGTATCGTGGGTGACGGGAAGAATCTGATATCGATGTCGTATGTCGAAAACGTCGCATCCGCTCATTTGCAGGCGGCAGAGCGATTGATTCCAACGGCATCGCTCGCGGGGAAAGCCTATTTTATCAACGAACCCGAACCGGTGATGTTGTGGGACTGGGTCAACGAGATTCTCGCACGAGCCGGCCTTCGACCTGTAACGCGACGAATTTCGAAAAGTGCGGCGTGGGGGGTGGGATTGTTGTGTGAGGGAATCTACAAAACGTTCGGTATCAAAAGCGAACCGCCAATGACGCGGTTTCTCGCGTCGCAACTCAGCGGATCGCATTATTACAACATTGAAGCTGCAAAACGAGATTTTGATTATCGACCGATGGTGCCGGTCGAAGTCGGCATGCAACGTATGGAACCGGACTTGAAGCGCTGGCGTGATTCGTGAAATCTATTCCGGTTTTGCGACGGAGGTCAACCAGAACGTCTCGAAGCAGGTCATTAATTTCGGTGGTGTGCAGATGAAGCGTTTGATTTCATGTGGCTGAGTTGCGGTGCCAGTAAGACGAATCGGTCCGGAGAATGCCGTTCCCGTCGTTGTGAATGAGAGCTTGACGGTCCCCGCCGTATCACCGGTCGGTTCGGACACGACCGGAGCGGCGGTGACCCCCTCGGGAAGGCCGACCGCTTCAATCGTGATCGGTCCGACAACCCCTTCCGGACCAGCGCGGCGGACAATCTTGACTTCGAATTCGGTCGGTTTGTCGTGTGCAACGACAATCGCATCGGCTGTCGCCGTCAGTTCGAAATCGGAGATTTCAGGGCGGACGGTCAATCGATAAAAACAGCGATCGCCTCCTTGCCGAAATCGTGAACGAACCGTGAGCAAATAGTCGCCGTCCTGTGCCGGTGCGTGAGCAATGATCGACGCCCGGGGTGGCTTGCCGCTCCCGATTTCAGCGGCGACATTGCCTGCCGGGTCGGTCAGTTTGAGTAACGGCGGATCGAGCACCGAATCGATGTTATGCGATTCGGCAACAATCACAACCGGCTGTCCCATTTTGAGAGGTAAGCGATACACGTCGCGTTGCATTCGATTCTGGATGAAACCGGTGACCGTTTGGGGGACTGCGAGCACGAGCGGATTCTCAGCCGTACCGTTTGCCAGTGTCGTCAGCGGCGGATAGGACGAGAGTCGAACGCGATTCGAACCGGGCATATTCGGTACAAAGGCGAGTCCGAAACGATTGTCGCCGTTACCCCGCAAGTCGTCGAGCGTATCGAGTTCCTGAAATTCGGCGAGTCGTTCTCCCCCCAGCGGAACGACGGGAAGCCGGGTTCCCGCAGGGATATTCCAACCGAAGACCTCAACATCGCCGGGGACATCGAGTGGAACGGAGGACGGAAGCGTATGCGTAATAAACGGACCGGTTGTAATCGTCAGCCGATAGATGTAACTCGCTTCACCCTGAAAGGCAATTGTGGTGTTCGCCGTCGATGAGAAGCCGAAAATGCGAACGATATGCGGTCCAGAGGTCTTCGCCGTGTAGGCCAGACGCGAGTCGAAGTCGACATCGTCGTGGTTCTCAGCAAGGACCGTCCCCGTGGGGGAGACGACCTGAACGACGGTATCGACCGGAGAACCAATTCTTCCGTTCGCATCGACCGAGGCGACGACGGTTTGTCCGGCCGCAAGTTCTAACGAGAAAGCATCGACATCGCCACCACTTTGCAATGCACCGTTTACCAGTATTTCTGGCTGCGCTAATGCCTGGGCTGTTTCGGGAGCATTATTGGGTTCGGTTTCTGCGATTTCAGACAAGCTGCCGACTAGAAACGGTGCCGGTGAACTCGCTCCTTCCGCATTGTGCACGCGGAGCCAGATGCGGTCGGTCGGCAGATCGGCGGGAATGGTGATGTCGAGTTTCCCCTTTTCCTCACCGGCAACGATATCGACACCGGGAGCCCAGATATCAATCGGCCAGGTAAAATCGCCGTTGAGCTTGGCAGAGACGGTCGTCCCGCGTTGTCCTCCAGCAGGATAAATGTACGTCAACGTGGGGGGAGCGGAAAACGCATCCGCGTTAAATCCAAGCGGAAAAATCAGCCAGGAGACCAGAAGCAATCGCCGGTAAATGGGACGGCGCGGAAAGTTCATGAGAGATCCTCAGCGATCAGGGTAACTGTCCCCGAAGCATTCCAAAAGATTTCGCGACCCAGGTGCGCGAGAATTACATGATCTCTGCGATCGGTTTCGAATCGCTGACCAGGTGTGTGGGACGTCCCGAACTATTATAGAGAATCTTGTCGGGATCGATTCCGAGTTTGAGGTAGACGCTCGAAACGAGATTTTCGGGACCGTAAATATTCTCGATCGCCGTGTAACCGTTGCGGTCAGTCGCGCCGACAACCTGTCCCGGCGGCGTACCGCACCCGGCAGCGAGAATCGAAATCGCATTCGACCAGTGGTCGCGTCCCGGAGTCGTGGAACCCGGCAGCGTCGTAATCGCGGGAGTTCGTCCAAATTCACCCATCACGAGCACAAGCGTGGAGTCGAGCAGTCCACGCTGTTCGAGGTCTTCGATCAACGTGGCAACGACTTCTTCAAGACGCCGCCCCTGATGCTTGATCGAATGGAAGATATTCGAGTGATGATCCCAGCCACCGTTATTGATGGTAACGAAAGGAACTCCCCCTTCGACCAGACGGCGGGCGA
Source organism: Planctomycetota bacterium (assembly GCA_027618475.1). Classification (GTDB taxonomy): domain Bacteria; phylum Planctomycetota; class Planctomycetia; order Planctomycetales; family Planctomycetaceae; genus JAQCEJ01. The sequence goes on from JAQCEJ010000016.1 coordinate 58,104, forward strand.
GCAGCGCGGTTTGACCCAGCGTGTTACGGCCGAAGCGGTCGCGTACTTCGGCCGGTTCTTTATCGATATCAAAAGCCTTTTGTGCCGCTTCGGATGTAATCAGCGAGACCGCCTGCTCAAAATTTTCATCAGCTCCCAACACCGGATCGCCTGCGGCACGATCTCGAAAACGAAGCAGGCTGTCGACCTGCTGACGCAGTTCGCGACGACTGACCGCTCGAATGTCTTCGAGACCACTGGGAATCGTCACATCACGGACAGAGAAGTTGTCTCGATTAGGATCGTCTCCGACGACGAACGGAGCATGCCGTGCGCCGAGGAAGTTTGGTCCGCCCGAACGCGTAATCGACGGAAGCGAAAAATACGCCGGAAGTCCCTCAGTCGCTCCTCGTTCGGCAGAGACGACCGAACCCATACTGGGGTGAAAGCTGACGAACGCACCGCAACTGACGGGAATTCGCGTCGGGGCACCAGTCATCATGTAATGATTACCAGCACCGTGGTTGTTCTGATCGTGTCGCACCGAACGAATGATCGCCAGCTTATCGGCAATGCCGGCGAGACGTTCCATGTTCTCCGAAAAATAAATCCCCGGGACTTTCGTTTGAATGGGATGAAACTCGCCGCGAATTTCGGCCGGGGCTTCGGGCTTGGGATCGAACATGTCGATGTGACTGGGTCCGCCGTCCAACCAGAACAGAATGCAACTGGTCTTGCGCAACGGAGAAAGTTCTGCCTGCGCTCTCATGCGGATGGCGTTAACGAGACCTCCCCCCATCAGGGCACCCAGCCCGAATTTAAGACAGTCTCGTCGTTTTACACCTTCGCAATTTTTATGGATTGCCATTCGAGTTTCCCATTATTTCGAGGGATGTATGTGCGGGTAGTGTTGTTCCGTCATCAATCGATATACGAAAATTCGGGGGTGTTCATCAGGGCCCAGAAAATATCTTCGACAACCCTCCGACGTTCTTCAGGGGCCGGTAGAATCGCTACTAATTTCTGCTTTTCGTCTTCCATCGGCAGTCGTGAATAAATCCGCAGGTAAATTTCATCGACAATCTCTTCGTTCGACATCTCGCTGGCGGCCAGTTTTGCGGGTTGTGAGTCGTCCTGCATCAGTTTTTTATTGAGTTCGGGCGAGTTCATCAAATGCAAAACTTGAGGAGTGGTCGAATCAGACGTTCGTTCGCACGGGGGATCCTGATTGGCATCGGGACGGCCGAACGTATCAAGAAACAGCGAACTTGAACGATAGGTCCAAAGCTGCGTCGCCCGTGAACCGGGGGGCATCGCGGCAAATTCCTGCTCGACTTCGAGCACGTCGTTAACGGCATCAAGCAGCACTTCGGCCCGCATGCGCTGACGATAATAGCGGGAGAAATTCTTCAGGTCGGTGACGTTGCGTTCTTCGGGTACGGTGCTTAATCCGAAGACATACGACGTCATAATCGTGCGGTTCAAATGTTTGATATTATAGTCATGCTGACGAAAGTCGTCGGCCAGAAACTGCAACAGCGCTTCGTTCGACGCGGGATTGGTGGCACGGATATCGTCGACGGGATCGACGAGTCCTTGTCCCATGATGTCGGCCCAGACACGGTTCGCCATCACCTTGGCGAAATACGGATTCGCATCGTCGGTCATCCAGTCCGCCAGGGCGTCACGAGGATTCTCTTCGGGGCCGAACGTCATCTCGTCGCCGTTGAGCGGTCGCGGTAAAACGGGAACGTTGGTGCGGCCATGTCGCAATTCACCGCTGGTTGTTGTGTAAATGATTTCTTCATCACCTGAAATGGGAGGCGATAAATAACCGACGTGACCGACGCGAGAAAAGAATGAGGCAAAGCCGTAGAAATCGTCCTGACTCCAGACTTCAAACGGATGATGATGACATTTCGCACATTCCAGCCGTACGCCCAGGAATATCTGACTGACCGATGAGCCGATTTCGACGACCACCGGACGATCACGAAAAATCACGGTTGCACCGTTGGTGAATGTTCCCCCCTCAGCAGTAATTAACTCGCGTGCGAACTGGTCGTACGGCATGTTTTTACGAAACGCGTCTCGTAACCAGGAATCGATCATATAGACCGACTTCACGCCGACGCGAAATGGATTGGGACGAAGCAGATCGGCCCACTTGTTAGCCCAGAAGTCGGCATACTCGGGTCGTTCGAGCAAGCCATCGATTAACCTTACGCGTTTATCCGAGGAGGTATCGGCAAGAAACGAGCGGACTTCATCAGGTGTCGGCAGACGTCCGATCACTCGAAGATAAGCCCGGCGTAAAAACTTCGAATCCTCCGCAGGAGCCGAAGGTAACATGCCCAGGAGTTTCAACTTGTTCCAGACATGTTCGTCGATCGGATTGTAGCGCGGCAGTTGCGTATAGCTTTCGGCGGGGACTTCACCGGCCAGCGGAATGGTAACCGCACAGACTGCGATGTTATTCATGTAACGGACCATGATCGCCGATTCGCCTGGAATCGGACCCGCCTTAACGAGACCGTCGGGGGAAACGGCGGCAATTGTTTTGTCGTTCGTCTGAAAAGCCGTGGCGGCGGTGACGTCGCGACGATGGCCGTCGGAGTACTCGGCCCAGACCGATAATTGAAACTGTTCTTCCGTCTTAAGGCTGTGGCTGTCCGGTTCGACAACAACACGAACCAACCGGGGTGCATCGGCGGGATCGCGAGGCGTGCCGTTTTGAATCCATCTTCTCAGCAATTCGTACGAAGTGCTGTCGCGAGGAATTCGAACGCCGCCGCCGTGGGGAACCTGTCCGGTTGCTTTCCGCAACAGCAAACTCGACGCAGCCGCCGCCGGAAACACACGACGTCCGCGACCGGCATGCACAAGCTGTTCGTAATCGTAGTCGGAATCGAAACCGAGCAATGAAAGCGCAAATCCATTCTGGCCTCGCGATTTACCGTGACACGCCCCGGCGTTACAACCAAATCGCGTGAGCAACGGCTGGATATCCATTTCGAAGGTGACAGATTCGGTATCTGTAGCGTCAACTTCAGCTGCGACGGCGGTTGCCGTTCTGTCGGCTCCCATTGCAACGCCAACCCCGGCAACGATCATAATTCGCAAGATGAGGGGGCGCACCGTGCCGACAACATGACGGTTGACGGACAAGCATTCAACCAGGAGTTGAATCGATAATCGACGCCGCGATCGAAGCATGGAGTGAACCTCGAAATCTCAAAGTCAACAGGCAGGACAATTCGGCAGGAAGGTCGTGAGGGTTCGCACACAATTAATCAAACAATGATTGCACTGATAAGTTTGTCCTTATCAGTATATCGATCGTTCAACGGGCGTCAAGCGATCCCATTTGAGAAAATCCGTTGCCACAGAGGCGCAAGTCAAGAGATAAAAACGAGTTGCAACCCATTCGCCAGCATTGATTCAGCCTGTTCTTTAACCGTAAAAACGAACCCAATTGAGGCCATTCGGTAACTTTGCAGGGAGACACGCTAATTGACGGACGTGCCAGTCTAACCGTCGTAAATTGTTAATAAGGCAGATCTCGTCCCATCGTCGATGTGACATCAACAACAAGACAGCATTTTAGCATGCCGAAATACCTGTACCGTTCGCTCTTTTCTATCGTCTTTGAACCGAAAGGCTTTGGAGATTACAATGGCGAGATCGATGGCCTGATGCCATTCTATACCGGATTTGGATGATACGAGCACAGACGCTCATGATGTTGAAGGTATAGAGATGTAGGCGGAATATTATCAAGATGGCGAATCCATCACAGTTCGTACCCCATCTGTTTTAAGGAGGGTGTCGATGCCAATTCTGGCGACGTGCGAAGGCTGCTTTAAGGAATACAACGTTCCCGATAATCGGGCGGGCCAGGCATTCAAATGCAAAGACTGCGGCGAAGTTGTGCGTGTGCCCCGTCCAGGTGCACAGCCGGAAGATCACCAATCTGTATCGTCAGCCAAGCCGCGAAGCAAATCGTCGTCGAAGAAAAAGAAAAAAAAACGTTCGGCCAAATCGAACGATAACGGAATGATGATCGGCATTGTCGTCGGTGCCGTGGCCCTGATCGGAATGATTGTCTATCTCGTGATCCCCAAAGGGGACGATGCTCCTGCCGGTGGCGACGTTGCCGGTGTGAATTCCGCCGATGGATCGGCAACTCCCGAAGGTGGCGCTTCATCATTACCGACTCTCTCTGCCGACGAACAAGCGCTCGTCGCCGATTTTAGACAGATGGTTCGCGGATTGACAAATTCTTCGGCAGAAGAGCGGAAAGCGGCGAATGAAAAATTTGCCGCCGACCATAACATGAGCGTATCCGATGTTCTCGCGGTCCTGAAGAAAGATCGTGCCCTCCGTGATGAAGCGAAAAAAGTCGTCGGTAAATGGCAACCGTTGCAAATCGGGGCCGTGACGGCAGCCTCCTGGCCGACGCAGGTCAATATCAGCATTCCTTCTACATATGGTGGGGCGATCGTCAGCGTTCCCGAACTGCGAACGCCTTACCTGCTCACCAGTGTCACTGTATCGGGCGGTGTCGAACGGCATGTGTTCGATCTATCGTCATCGCGTGAGATCGGACATTGGACAAACCCGATTGTCGCCGGGCATACCGAGCAACTCAGTCCTGATGGTCAATTGGTCTATTTGCAGGGGGATAACACTCTGCAGATAGTCGATGCCAAAAGCGGACAAACGGTTCAGCAGATTTCCAGTCCCGATCTTCATTACGTCTCTTACATCGAGTTCATCGGTCCAAAACGGTTGATGGTGCTCACCCCCCGCACCGCCCAGCGGACTTCCGACAAATTACAACGCTGTCTGATTTTCGACGCCACTACCGGCCAGGAAGTTTCGCGATTCGAACGAGAGTTCAGCTTTGCCGGGGCGGAGAAAATGTCGATTTCACCCGATGGTCGCTATTTCCTGGCGCGAGGAAAAGAAAAATCGATCGAAGTCGTCGACTTAACAACGGGAGAACAGCTCTGTGCACTCGATTTGAAAGATGAAGGGATACCGTACGGCCAAATCCACAGTGTCGCCTTCTCTCCCGATGGACGAATGATAGCCGTTCTTGAAGAAAAGCCGCTAGTGGCACTGCGGCTATATATTATCGATTCGGCATCGGGAATGGTGGCGCTGAAGACCGACTTGTACGGAGGGACGACATCGCTTGGGGCTCCTCTCGAATTGCAGCTCACCGATCCGCTCATCTGGTTTCCCGATGGGCGAAACCTATTGATTGGAAACATTGTTGCCGTCGACACCGCGACCGGCCGGCGCGTCTGGCAGGCACGCGGCCAACAATCGGGAAACCAAACGGCTCGACTGCCGACCAACGGCGGGTTGATCTATCAGGTGAATACCAAAGAGACCACGCAACTGGTGATGCTGCCGATCGACTTTTCTCGAATCGCATCGACACAGGCGGCGTGGCCGTCGGATGCGGCACTCAGCCCGGGAACGCCGGTCAGCATCGCGGTCAATCTCGCTGCGGGAGGACTGCAAGACGTCAACGAGGTCGTGAAATCAGGCTTGCAGTTGAAACTGGAACGACTTGGGTTCGAAGTGGTCGATGGTGCCGATCGTGTGCTCAACGTTGGAATACAAGAAGGCTCGGTCGCGTTCAAATGGACGAACGGAGGTGACACGTTATGGGAGTCGGTCGCCACCGCGGACACAGCGATGGTTGCCCAATTGGGACACCTCAAAGGCCATCCCCCCGAACAAGCGATCGGAATGGAAGGGGTCATCAAAGTGCAAGCCTATCCCATCCCTTACTTCATTGCCGGCGACCGGCAGTGGACGCTGCCGATCATCGATCAGATCAATCATAAAGGGTAGCGAAAAACCGGAAGCATCTATTATCACACCTATTGAATTTGCACAGTCTACAACAAGAACCGCGTGAATGACTCATGCTAATTTCATCGCGTATATTTAAGTTTCTCTCGCATGGACAGGGAGCCGTCGTTGAAAATCAACCGATTCACCACTGGAATTCTTGAACTCGCCCTAGTCTTTGGCGTCGTTCTGTTCCTCATCCAACCCTCCACCCGCGCGACCGAACCGGACGAAAAGGCCTGGGCTTATGTGCCGGCATTATTACGCCCCTTCTGGCACGGTAAGTCGATTGAAGGAGAGTCCGTCCTCTTCATCCGCCAGACCGCGGACGCACCGGCCAGAGCATCCGTGCTGTTCCCGATCGAATCAATCATTGCCGTACGGAATTCGGCGGGAGATATCACGTACGAAGAAGGTCGCGATTACGAATGGACGGCAGGTTCACGCGACATCGTGATCCCTGCTGGATCTCGAATCGTCACAAAACAACCGCAGGATCTTCGTCGCCCCGCAGGATCGCAGAAATACATGCTGACACATCGAGACGGCAACGGCGAGATATTGTTCGGCGCGAAGCTCGAATATCACGACATGCAGACCTGCATCACCTATACACACGAGCCAGATGAGTGGAAGGGGGATCTTCCTGCCTTTGACGCAGCGGCTTTGCCCCGAACGATCGGAAAACTTGGCAATCGACAACCGGTTTCGATCGCGGTGATCGGTGACAGTATTTCCGCCGGCAACAACGCTTCAGGTTTTTCCGGCGGTCCTCCATGGCAGCCGGCGTTTCCCGGACTCATCGAACGACACCTCGCCGCCGTGTATGAGGCTCCGGTGCAGGTTCACAATCTCGCTGTCGATGGTAGAGATACTCAATGGGCTTTGGGCGAAATCACCGCCGTTACGAAGGTGAAACCCGACCTGGTGATCTACGCCTTCGGTATGAATGACTCTGCCGGTCGTTCGACGGAAGACTTTCAAGCGAATGCGAAGGCATTCATCGAGAAGGTGCGTGACGAGTTACCTGAGACCGAATTTATTCTCGCGGCGTCGATGCTCGGCAACCGCGACTGGATCACGCTCAAGCACGAACTCTTTCCCGAATACCGCGATGCGTTTCGCGAATTGTGCGAACCGGGCATCGCACTTGCCGACCTGACAGCGGTCTGGACCGAATTTCTCGAACGAAAACAAGATTGGGATCTCACAGGCAACGGCGTCAACCATCCCAACGATTTCGGTCACCGCGTCTATGCCCAGGTGATTTCGGCGTTGTTGATCGATCTGAAAAAGCAACCGTGACTACGGCTTCTCCCCATCGGGAATATATAGCTCATTCAATTTATTCGCAGCGATTTCGGGTGGAGTGCCCGATTTCCACATGCCGGGGGTTCGCTTACCTTCGCGATATGTTTTTTCCATCGGCTCCCAGACCTTATCGACCTTGTCGGTAAAGAGATCACCGATCAAGAGATCGGTGATCGTGCCCCGCATCTCGGGATATTCCCGCATGAAATTTCCAAAGCTAAAGCCGTCGTAATATTCGCAGACAAGGCGACGCATGCGGTCGATTCCCTCGTTGAGCGTCGGCCCCCATTTGCCGAGCTGTTCGCCGGAAAGATCGTCCTTCTCCAACCCCTCGACGATCGCGTCGGCCGCCATTTCACCCGATTTCAGCGCCAGCAGCACTCCCGACGAATAGAGCGGATCGAGAAAACCAAACGCATCCCCGATCATCACCCAACTGTTACCGGCAACTTTTTCGGCTCGGTACGAATAATCCCGCGTTGCAAAAAAACCGGTGATTTGTGTTCCGGTTGAAATCCGTTCTTTGACGGCCTGACACTTTTCGACTTCTTCGAAATATATCTGTTCGTGGCTGCCACGTCCCTTGAACACGTAATCGAAAGGGGCCACCACACCGACGCTGACACGATTATCGTGCAGCGGAATGTACCAGAACCAGCCCAGACGGTTTTCGAGTTGCAATACGCTGGTGGCTCCTTCATTTTTTCCCGTATCGCGATATGCACCTTCCCAGTATGTCCAGACGGCACCTTTATTGAGGACCGGATCCCAGATGCGAAGCTTGAGTTTGTTCATGAGCAAGCCGCTCTGACCGCTGGCATCGATCACGACTTTGGCGCGAATCTCTCGCGTCCCCCCCTCCGGCTCTTGAATCTTGACCCCGACCGCTTTGTCGTCTTCGAAAATGACGTCGAGAACGCGGACCCCTTCATGGGCTTCAACGCCCTGTTCGCGAGCGTTGTTGAGCATCATCGTGTCAAATTCACTGCGAACGACCTGCCATGTCTGCGAACATTCGTGTGGCTTGTTATCCCAGAAATAAAACGGAGCCGATTGCTTGCCGTTGGCGTTCACGAACTGCACGCTGTATTTTTTGGTGAACCGGCTGGCCTTCATTTTGGGGAGCATGTTGAGTCGTTCAAGCACCCAATAAGTTTCGGGAATCAGCGATTCGCCAATATGAAAACGTGGAAAATTTTCGCGTTCGAACAGCTGAACGCGATATCCCTTTTGAGCGATCAGCGTGGAAGCGGTCGAACCAGCCGGCCCGCCGCCGATCACAACGACGTCGGTCTCGGTGGATTGAGAGTTTGTTTCCGATTCAGAATGAGTCATATAAAATCCACTGGTATGAATGAGGATGAAGTTTAAGAGGTGTACGACCTCAGCGATGATGTTCACATGCGTTTCAGCGAAACACTGTGATCATCTTAGGGCATTTCCTGATTCCGGCAAGTGTTGCCCCGGCGTCTCACGCGGCCACCGTCAGTTCTTGCTGAACCGAGGAGGGAATTCCAACTTGCCACCATGAAGTTCCGAACGGAGGCGTTGCTTGATCAGCCGTAACACTAGTTCGCTTCGTTCATCGACGTCAATCTCTTGCAGAACGTTCAACTTTTCGTCGGCAGACAACGAGAGTGTCGATGCCAAAAGGTCACAGAGGGCACCCAGTGAGAGGTCGTTTCGTTCGGTAGGAACCATCCCAGCTTCGGCGAGGTTGAGCTTGGGGAGAAGTTGCAGATAGCGATTCATCAATTCGCGATGCCTGTGGGCACGATCGATTGACGGTTCGTTTACTTGACGGTCTGAAATTAGCCGACAGCGCATCAACCGATAGGGATCATCGGTATCAAGCTCACGTTCAATCACCCCTCTGGATACTCCCTGTAAGATGATCAATGAACGGCCGTCCGACAACTGTTGATCGGCCGCCACATAGCCGATGCAGATCTGGGAATGAACCGCGGCCTCTTTCGTATCGTAGTTTACCTCCCAGCCCGGCTTGAGGAGTGCCATCCCCATCAGTCGTTGAGAACTTCTGACGTCGTTCAGCATCTGGCGATAACGGGGTTCAAAAATGTGCAGCGGGACGACTTCCTGCGGAAGCAGCACCGTATCGGGGAGTGGAAATATCGGAATGGTCCCGTCACACTCCCGCCACTTTTCGGTCAAATTGATAATCGTCGCCATATCGTCGACCTGTAATGAATGAAATAACAATGATCACTACGAATTACGATTGAGGACTGCCTGAATTGACCGGTTCATCTACGGTTTCGTACTTATCAATACAGACGTGTCATCCACGTTCTTCCGCGAAATGAATTTTGGGAACGAGGTCATCATTCAGCACGATATCTGTCGGGTATTCGGGGCCGGCGTTTCGGAGTTCATAAAAACAGGTGGCCATGTCGTTCAAGAATTTTTCGAGGTCGATCCCCATACAGACCGGAGCGTATGGGGTGAGGTATTTGGTCGAAGAATCGTACAACTTACGAGCCCCGCCATAGTTTTCATTTCCGAAATGAAACAGTGCGACCGAGGCTTGAATCATTCCCTGCAAAAACTTTTTTTCTTCCCCCTGATTGTCGGCCCAGAGTTCTTCGAGCACATCGTGACATTCGAAAAACTCCTCCTCGTTGAAAAGGCGGATCCCCTCGAGATACTGTTCGGGCAAGTCCTGCATGTGGTTGCGATCCCTCTTTGAATAGGATTTCCGTCTGACTCCGTTTATCATATCCGGCGTGACCCCGGGTGCCATATATAAAATCTTCGCCTGACCCCGAAAAATATCACATCCATGAAAAAATCGCCGACATCCAAACAGTGGACTACGAAAAAGTTGCAACCGACGTCCGAGTCGGATGTTGACCGAAAGCAACACGCCCTCAAAATCGCCAAACAGCTCGCGAAAACTTATACCGACGTCAACTGTGCGCTCACGCATCGCTCGCCGTTCGAACTGACGGTCGCCACGATCCTTTCGGCCCAATGCACAGACGAGCGCGTGAACATGGTGACCCCCGCTCTCTTCAAGAAATATCCAACCCCCTCGGCATTGGCGGCGTCGAAGCAGGAAGACGTCGAAAACATCATTCGCAGCACCGGTTTCTTTCGTGCAAAAGCGACAAACATTCGCGGCATGGCCATCAAACTCGTAAAAGACTTTGGTGGCGAAGTCCCGCGCACCCTCGAAGAAATGGTCACACTCCCCGGCGTCGGCCGCAAGACCGGCAACGTCGTACTCGGCACCTGTTTCGGATTGGCCACCGGAGTCGTCGTCGATACGCACGTCAAACGGATCACCCGTTTGCTCGGACTGACAACCCGCACACAACCGGAACAGATTGAAACCGACCTGATGGAGCTCTTGCCACGAAAAGAATGGATTAACTTCTCGCATCGACTGATTCATCACGGCCGTCGCATCTGCATTGCCCGTCGACCGAACTGCATCGAGTGTCCGCTGCTGAACCTCTGCCCGCGTGTGGGATTGCGGCAATTGGAGGATGAGCATTCGAGCGATTAACCGAATCGTGTTAGTGGACTTAATGCGATTCTCATGCGATGATCGTTAAAGAACATCGACCGACGATCAACTTTCATAATGGGAGAATCACACCATGTTAGATCGACGCGGCTTTTTATCGCAGACCGGGCGAGGAATTGTTGCCTCGGGACTCGCATCGTCTCTGTCTGCTTTCGCTCCTTTTTCCAAAGCCGAAGGAAACAACGTGGCCGACGACCAGCAGGCGATTATCGATACGCATCAGCATTTGTGGGATCTGTCGAAGTTCAAGCTGCCGTGGGTGAACGACCCGGGGCTGGAGTTGATGAAACGCAATTATCTGATGGCCGATTATCTCAAGGCGACGACCGGTTACAACATTGCCAAGACGGTGTATATGGAAGTCGACGTCGATCCGTCGCAGCAACAGCAAGAAGCCGACTATATTTTGAAGCTCTGCGAGCAAGAGGGAAACCCGCTCGATGGAGCCGTCATCTCGGGTCGGCCGTCAGAGAAGGAATTCGGGCCGTACATCAACGCCTTATCAAAAAACTCTCTGGTCAAGGGAGTACGACAGGTCTTGCACGGACCGTCGACCGAAAAAGGGTATTGCCTTCAACCGCAATTTATCGAACATATTCAACTTCTGGGGAAACTCGGACTCAGCTTCGATCTCTGCATGCGCCCAGATGACGTAATCGACACCGTTAAACTTGTCGACCGTTGCCCGAAAACGCAGTTCATTCTCGACCACTGCGGAAACATGGAAGTCGCCAACGCCGTCAAAGAAACACGAAAAAGCTGGGAGCAGGCGATTCGTGATCTAGCCGATCGGCCTCACGTCGCCTGCAAGATCTCGGGAGTCGTCGTGACAGCCAACGAAAACTGGAAGCCTGCCGACCTCGCAAACGTCGTTAATTTCTGCCTCGATGCCTTCGGCGAAGACCGCGTTGTTTTCGGCGGCGACTGGCCGGTCTGTACGCTGAGGGCCACGCTGCCTCAGTGGATCAACGCTCTCCGCGAGATCGTCAAAAACCGGTCTAAAGAGTTCCGCCAGAAACTCTGGCATGATAACGCGATTCAGGTCTATCGGTTGACGTGACGATTTTCGGCAGCCCATTAACTACGATCTTCGTTTCGAGTGAGACGGTCGCCGAATGTCGCGAAATACAGTTACCATAAACGTGCAGCGAGACTCTACATATGCCCGATACTCCCGCACTGCTCGGCGGAACGCCGATTCTTGAAAAACCGCTACCACCTCCCAACAGTATGGGACAGGAGGAGATCGACGCCGCCAGCCGGGTTATCAAATCGGGGGTACTCTCCGGTTTTATCGGTATTCCCGGTCCCGCACATCTTGGCGGACGGGAAGTTCTCGCTCTCGAAGCGTGGTACAAATCCAAGTTCGGCGTCAAGCATGCCATCAGTGTCAACTCGGGAACAACGGCACTTCAGGCTATGATCACCGCCGCGGAAATCGGTGCGGGAGATGAGGTCATCGTTCCTCCCTACACAATGTGTGCGACGGCAACGGCGGTGCTCTGCTGCAATGCCATCCCCGTGTTTGCCGATATCGACTCGCGAACGTTCAACATCGATCCCGTCGACGTACGCAAGAAAATCACCCGGCGGACGAAGGCGATTATCGCCGTCAATCTGTTCGGACAGCCCGCGGCCCTTGATGAATTGCAGGTGATCGCCGACGAGCACAAACTTACGTTGCTCGAAGACAATGCCCAAGGACCGGGTGCCACATTCGATGGACGTTGGGCCGGAACGATCGGCAAAGCAGGGGCCTTCAGTCTCAATCAGAACAAAACCGTTCATTGTGGCGAAGGGGGCGTCGTCCTCACCAATGACGATCGCCTGGCCCATCGTTGCCAGCTCGTTCGTAATCACGGCGAAGTGATCATGGACGGCCTGATGGCGGCCGATCCGAATGAGCAGTACGAACCGTTACTCGGTAACAATTTCCGGCTTCCCGAGGTCCTCGCCGCGATCGCTCACGAGCAAGTGAAGAAGCTCGATGAACTGACAAAACCGCGAGTCGAAATGGCGAATTATCTCACCCAACAACTTGAATCGATTGATTGCCTGACTCCGCCATATTTGCACGCGAAAGCGACGCATGTTTATTTTGTGTACGCGATGAAATTTGACGCAACCATAGCCGGCATGAGCCGCGAGACCTTCGTCAAGGCGATGCAGGCCGAGAATCTTCCCCTCGGAGGAGGCTACGTTAAACCGATTTATCGATATCCGATCTATCAGCAACCAGCTCATCGATGTGCCGGCCCATTTGCCTACGAAAAACCGAGCTATGAAGGACGACTTTGCCCCGTGACCGAAAATCTCTATGCCGAGCAGTTGGTGACAACCAACATCTGTCGTGTGCCGCACACGCGAGAGCACATCGACCTGCTGGTTAAGGGCATCAAGAGAATTCTTGCGGCGAAAGACGAGCTGGAGAGGCTTTGAATCCAGGGGTGCGGAATTGCCGCGCTTATCGATTTGTTGCATCGATCAATGCAACAACCAACTCGCGACAGAACGCAGGAATGTCGGCAACGACGCGGCCCCAGACTAAATTTCCATCGCGAAACGCGGCTTCGTCGACCCAGGTCGCACCTGCGTTGACCAGATCATCTTTGATGCCCAACGATCCCGTCGACTTGCCTCCCTTGACGATGTTAGCTGAAATGGCAACCGACCCGCCGTGACAGATGATGCCGATTATTTTTCCGGCGGCGTGCATTTCGCGAATCAACCCCGTTACCGAGTCGTACCGGCGCAACTTGTCGGGAGCCCAGCCGCCGGGAATCACGACGGCAAACAGATCTTTACTATTTAACGACTCGATAGTCGCCGTCGGTTTAATTTCGAGTCCGTTCTTGCCGCGAACTGTTTTCATGTCGACTGCTGCGGCGATCACTTCGGCTCCTTCTTCCTGCAACCTCATCATCGGGACATAAAATTCAAGATCTTCCACTCCTTCAGCCAACAGTAACGCGATCTTCTTCCCCTCTAATCGCCTCATGACTTTGCCTCTCTGTTTGCATCGGACGGCTCTCGATTCGTCTCTTCCGATTCCTGACGTAACGGGACAGGTCGATAGACGCGAATCGAACCTTTTTTCAAATCGTTGAGATTGTAGATTCCCTTAGCCACTTTTTTTCTGCCGTTGACACTTTGTTGAATCACATTCCACTTCGTTCCATCTTTGCTGATGAAGTTAATAACGGCGGTATGTTGCGGTGTGAACATTTTGTAAGGACGCGATTTGATCTGTCCTTCGAACAGTACGTCGCGCAGCTGCACGATGTCGCCCGACCTGACAGCCGGGTCGGCCATTTTCTCTGCAACCCGTTTGGATTCCTTTATTTCCAGCACATACGTCAACTCGCCCCAGACGAGATCTCCTTCTTGAGGAGATTCATCGAATGCCCGGTATGACTTTGCGCCGGCGGCATCGAGAGCCTCTTCGGCGAGGCCGCTGCACTCCCCATTGCCGACCTCTCGACCGATGTTCTTTCGACTGAATTCCAACACTTTTTCGTTGACCAGACTGTCATCTGCCAACACCGCCGGTGTGACCAATGTCGAACAGATTGCAAAAATAGCCACAAAGCGAAACATAGAATTCGAACCTGTCTCTTGGCATCATGCCGGAGAATTCGTTGCAGTAAGACCGTTTCAGAACACGGTCTCTATCTTCGGTAAGAAGCGGATGCGCGTCAACCAGTGAAATTCAATTGAGAGTTACAATCTCACGAACATGCGCCAAATCGCGATGCAACTGCGATTTCAGTTCTTCGACATCGGCAAATTTTTGCGTGCCGCGGACGCGGTCAAGCAGATCGACACTTAACGAGTGTCCGTAAATATCGCCCGAAAATCCCAGTAGATGAACTTCGACTTTCCGTTCTGCCTGATTAAACGTCGGATTCGCACCGATATGCACCGCTGCGGCGAATCGGCTCCCGTTTTCGAACACCACTTTGCCGGCATACACGCCATCTGCGGGAATGAGCGTTTCGATTTCGGTGAGATTCGCCGTGGGAAACCCGAGCAGCCGTCCCCGCTGTTCTCCTGTTCCGACGTCTCCCGTCAGCCGATAAGGATGTCCCAACAGCGACATCGCCGCGTTGAAGTTTCCTTCGGACAACAGCAATCGAATACGAGACGACGAGACGAATCCGCCCTCGAATTGAACTGGTGGAATAACGTGCAACGTTTTTCCGGCTCCCTCGCAGAGTTCCTGCAATTTCGTGATATCGCCCGCCCGATGTCGACCGAAGCAAAAATTCGGACCTTCAACCAGTCCGCATGCCTGAAGTCGATCGCAGACGATCTGCTCGAAAAACTCTTCCGGAGTGAGTTTCAACAATTCCCAGTCGGTTGGATAAGGAAGAATCGTGTCGACACCCCGCGCGGCAAGTAACTCGATCTTGTGTGCCAACGTGCACAATTGCGGCGGCACATCGTGAGGGCGAATCAGGCGTAACGGGTGAGGATGAAACGTCAGTACGACCGCAGGAACACTTCGTCGCCGCGATTCTTCCACCAGCATGTCGATCATGGCTTGATGACCGCAATGCACGCCGTCGAAATTGCCGATGGAGACAATTCCTCCCCGATACCGTTCGGGGGCTCCCAATCGTTCGAACACTGTCATGCTGTTACAGCCGATATTTTTTCAGTTTATCTTTATCGATTTCGATACCGAGACCCGGTCGACAGGGAATCTCAAGAAATCCTTCTTCGTCGATGCGAAACGGTTCGACCGTCAGGTCTTCAAGGTACGCACAGGGAGTCAGGTATTCCACATAACGGGCGACCGGCATCGCCGCGGCGAGTTGCAGATCGGCGGCAAGGCCGACCGCCGTATTCCAGCCGTGCGAAACCATCTGAATATTGTGATCGAACGCCATCCAGGCGATGTGCCGCGATTCAGTCAATCCGCCATTCTTCGTGCAATCGGGTTGAATGATGTCGACCGCCTTTTGCTCCAACCACGGCATAAAACTCTGCCGCCGCGTGAGAACTTCTCCCGTTGCAATGGGGACGGGGGACGACCGCGTTAACTCGATGTATCCGGCAAGATCATCCGGAGGTAACGCCTCTTCGAACCAGACGATGTTGTATTGGGCCAGCATCTTTGCCGTCTCGCGAGCCCAGTTAACTCCGTGAGGCCAGAACTGCTCGCTTCCGCCGGCGTCGACCATCAATTCGATGTCATCGCCGACCGTCTTACGGGCCGTACGAATCAGGAGTTCGTCGAATTTGCGGTCGCGGCGACCGAATGGCCGCCAGCCCATTTTGATCGCTTTGAAGCCTCGTCCGACCGTGTCGGTCAATTTTTCGGCCAGCGCATCTGGTTCATCGAATAATATCGAACCATACGGTTTAATACGCGAGCGGTAATTGCCCCCTAGCAGTCGCGACACCGGCTGCCCGCACGCTTTCCCCATGATGTCCCATAACGCAATGTCGAGCCCGCTGATCGCATGTTCGACCGCTCCGCCACGTCCCTGCCAGAACGTCGCCTGTCGTAATTTTTCCGAAACCCGTTCAGGTTCGACGGCAGTTTCTCCCTTCATTAACGGCCAAAGGAGTTTCATTGCCCCGTGGATCAGCGAACCCGACGTGAAACAACTGCCGACACCTTCCGTCCCGTTATCGGTTTTCACGATGACCAGCGTATGGAGATCCTCTTCCGGTTCGTGCCCCTGCGGCCAGCCGCCGTCCACGGTACCACCGGTTAGTGGTATGACTTCAACATCGACGATTTTCATTTGTACTGCCTGTTCGCTGTAGTAGACGCCATCAACGACTCAATTATACCCGAGTCGAAAAAGAAAATCGATTGATGGCATGTCGCGAAAATGCTGGAAGTGCATTGGTCGTTTTAGAGTTCACTCAGCGGCATTTCTATAGCCATACGGTGATATCGAACCGATTTCGAATGACCCGCACCCGTCAATCAAACAACGCCACGCTTGCCGTATACCCGTGGATGTAGTTCTTTCCTCCCACAGGGCCGAGTTCCCCTTGAGCGAAAAATCCGGCAGCCGGAATGGCACCAATAATCGACTGCAACGCTTCGGCATCGTGATTCGGCTCAGGAAAGAGCCGCGTTCCCCGACCGTTGCAACTGAAGATCAAAATTCCTTGCGGAGAGACCGATTGACGATCGCGTTCGCGTTCCAACAGGTGCTTTAATTCGGCATCGGCGGTTTCTGCGTCTCGGACATGAAACTGCACAGTCTGTCCCACGCGAACGCGATTGCCAATGGCAATGACTCCTTTATCCGGATCGACGCCAATCACATTCGAGATCAAAAAATCTCCCATGCCGAACTGGTCGCGATACTCCGACATCGCGATACCGAGGTGCAGTCCCTTTCGCACCAAGGCCTGATCGGTGGAGGTCAAGTCGTTGAAAAACAACTGTAATTGCGCCAGCGGCGGTTGACCTCCCAATTCGAAAACGAGATTCTTCTCGGCCTTCGTCACTACAAACGGCTTACCGATCGGTTTACATCCCTGCGACACGACCGTTCGCAATCGTGGTCCGCCGCACAGAAGCACGCCCACGGCACCTTGCTCAACAACCGTATCTGCAGCGTGTTCGCTCTCGGTGATAGCAAACACCAATCGGTTTTGACCTGGTCCGCTGCCGCCGCTTGCCATTCCGCCGACGATCGGCACGTTCGGCAGTTCGTTCTCGAAAAGGTCGATGATCACTCGGGCATCGCACGTAAACGGTTCGCCGAACAACAGGAGAGAAGTCGCTTTTGCTTTGAGATCGTCATCGATCTCGGGAATTCCGGTACAGACCAGTCCGTCCGGTGTTTCTTCGAACGTCACTCGAAATGGACGCAGATCGGCTTCAGGCAACACGGCAGACCAGACGCTGAGGGCCGGCCCATTTTCGATTTCTTCGCCGGCACCGATGATCGTTTCCCCGGTACAACCGATGGTCACGCGGCTTCCCAACGTTTCGACAAGCAATCTGACAATCTCGTCAAGATGTTCGACATGATGATGCGAGAGAAACAGACAGGTCAGATCGGGAACCTGTCCCTTCAATTGTGAAATGATCTGCTCAGCCGCTTCGCGCGCCGCCGAGAGTGAATCGACAAGTCGAGAAAGAAATGCAGTACAAGTCATCGGGGGTGCGAACCTCGGCTGGAGAAAATCGGTCGATGTCCTGGTGTCCCCTCATCAATGGGGCAACGGTCGATTCAGAATAGCCGATCTGCGAACAAGATCGAAGGGCAGGGGGACGAATCATAAAAATCGGGTTCTTCTCGCGTGAAAATTTCTGATGCTTGCACACCGGCACACCGAGGGCTAAAATTCCAAAATCCCGGGCGGTTAACTCAGCGGCTAGAGTGCTATCCTCACACGGTAGAAGTCACTGGTTCGAATCCAGTACCGCCCATTCGTATCGAGCATCCCCACCAAACGCCCTTTGGGATTTCGTT